>JAZNPR010000042.1:0-2458 GCA_045589755.1 Paludibacteraceae bacterium | reverse complement strand
GGTGTGCAATGTTCCTCGCTTACCAATAGCCGATAGCGAAGCGTCCAATAGGGCAAAGCCCGTCCAATATCCGGCGGCAGAATGCCGCACAGGCATACGCTTCCACCGTGGGACGAAACCAGAGCACTCCACTGGCTGCATCTTGCTGCCCGACCTTGAAACCGAAAACAAGCTCACTAACCTTCTATTAGATACCCAAGCCCATGAAGAAATTATCCTTGAAGTCACTGACTTTCGCCCTGGCACTGAGTATGGCTATAACACTCCTTGTCCTACCGAGTTGCAGAAGCCTTGACCCTACCATCGCTGCTCACGCTACCAGTACGGCTAGTGCTTCTATCCACGCCCGCGACAGCATACACACCCACGATAGCATACACACCCACGATAGTATTTTCGAGAGTGTACGGCAACGTGCAGACACCGTCTTCCGTGAACGCATTGTCTTCCATGACCGCATTAAATACCGAGACCGATGGCGTGAGCGAATAGTACACGATACCATCATCCATACCGATAGTATCACGCAAGTCATTGAGCACCCGCCACGGAAGTATATACCACCCTTCTACAAACGTTGTACTGCCTTGTTCTGGATATTCATGGCACTACTAATCCTGTACGCCATAATCAGAATGCGGTATGGCATAAGATAATTTTGTTGATTTGTTGTTGTTATCATATTCCTATTCTGCCCGAGACCACTTCGTCGAGATGACGCGGTGGTCTCTTCTCTTTCCCCGCCTTTATACCTTACACTCTACACCCTACACCAACTATCACACTATCACACTATCACATAAAAAAATGTGTCGATGGATTACATATTACTTCTTGAGTTCGAAGTGGTCCACATCTTTCCACAGCGGGAGCACCTCGCGGAAATGGTGGAGTTTGGCAATATCAAAATCGGCAATCTTAGTGCCCTCTTCATCGTCTGCGAAAGAAACAATTGGTTGCAAGCGGGTGTCATACGCCACCGAATGACCATTATAATGCAAGCCCATGCCGTCATCGCCCACGCAGTTCACCGCCGCAATATAGCACTGGTTCTCCGTAGCACGCGCTGCAATGAGCGCATCCCAATACTGAATACGAATATCGGGCCAGTTAGCTACCACCAAAATAATATCATAGTCACTTCCCGACTGATTGCGCGCCCAGACTGGGAAACGCAAGTCGTAGCAGACGAGCAAGAGAATCTTCACGCCCTGATACTCGAAGATACAGCGTTTCTCAGCAGGTTGGAAGAACAAATCCTCGCCTCCGTGAGCATACAGATGGCGTTTGTCTTGAATCTGCACCTCGCCATGTGGCACTACCATAAAACCACGGTTGACGAGCTTTACTCGGACATCGGATATCGGATATCGGTTATCGGGTACGCAGATAAACGAACTGACAATGGCTATCTCGTATTGGTCCGATAGGCGTTGGAGGGTAGTCATGATCTCCCCGTCCATCGTTTCTGCCAGTTCGGGATGGTCGGTACAAAACCCCGTGGCAAACATCTCAGGCAGCACCGCTACATCGGCTTTGCCAGCCAATGCAGCGATATGTTCTTCCGCCATGCGCAGATTCGTTTCCTTGTCTGCCCATGCGATGGAGTATTGTAGCAGTGCTACTCTCATTTCTTCTTCTCTGCTGTGGTAGCAGGTTTGCCGATGGCTTCACGCATGGTGGTGTCCGCTTGGATATTCTGCATACGGTAGTAGTCCATTATGCCGAGATTGCCATTGCGGAAAGCATCTGCCATCGCTTGTGGCACCAATGCCTCTGCCTCAATCACTTTCGCACGTGCCTCTTGCGCCTTCGCCTTCATCTCTTGTTCGTTGGCAATAGCCATCGCACGACGCTCCTCAGCCTTCGCCTGAGCGATGTTCTTGTCCGCTTGCGCTTGATCCATTTGCAATTGCGCACCGATGTTCTTACCTACATCAATGTCGGCAATATCAATACTGAGAATCTCAAAAGCAGTACCTGCGTCCAAACCTTTTGAGAGCACCAATTTTGAGATGCTATCTGGGTTCTCCAGCACCAGTTTGTGGCTCTCTGCCGAACCGATAGAAGACACGATACCCTCGCCAACACGAGCCAAAACAGTGTCTTCGCCAGCACCACCGACCAATTGCTTGATGTTCGCACGCACGGTCACACGCGCTTTCGCAATCAACTGAATACCGTCTTTCGCCACGGCGGTCACAGGTGGCGTATCAATCACGCGAGGATTAACCGACATCTGCACTGCCTCAAACACATCACGGCCTGCCAAATCAATAGCAGTAGCCATTTGGAAGGAGAGTTGCATATTTGCTTTGCTCGCACTCACCAGCGCATGCACCACGCGCTCTATATGTCCGCCTGCGAGGAAGTGCGCCTCCAGTCCATCGCGCTTCACATCGGTCAGACCAGCCTTGTGTGCCTCAATCAGACAGTTCACAATACGTGTTGGTGGCAC
>JAZNPR010000041.1:0-56232 GCA_045589755.1 Paludibacteraceae bacterium | reverse complement strand
TCACCGTGTTAACTGACGAGCATGGCGCACCGCTGCCCAAGGATGCACCTATCCCGCTCTACGAGCCACCGCATTTCCAAGATGTGCACAACGTTGAGCATAGTGTGGCTATCATCGGTGCCGGTCCTGCGGGCTTATTCGCTGCACTCACGCTTATCGAACATGGCATCCGTCCTATTATCTACGAACGTGGTAAAGAGGTCGCCGAGCGCAAGAAGGACATTGCCACGCTCAACCGCAATCAGGGGCTCAATGCTGAGTCCAACTACTGCTTTGGCGAAGGAGGAGCAGGTACTTTCTCTGACGGCAAACTCTTCTCACGCAGCAAGAAACGTGGCAATATGCAGCGCGTTATGGAGCTCTTTCACCATTTCGGTGGCGACGATCGCCTATTGTACGAAGCCCATGCCCATATCGGTAGCGACAAACTGCCAACCATCATCCGCCGCATGCGCGAGTGCATCCTCGAACACGGTGGCGAGATCCACTTCTCAACCTGCGTGGATGAGTCTCTCTTCCGCAATCTCATCGCCAATAGCCAATATCCAATAGGCGGAACGCCGTCCAATAGCCCTTTAGGGCGTCCACTCCTTGGCGTTATCCTCGCCATCGGTCACTCCGCCCACGACACCTACCACATGCTTCATGCCAACGGTGTTGCTTTGGCTACCAAAGGTTTTGCGATGGGCGTACGCGCGGAGCACCCACAAGCGCTAATCAACAAACTGATGTACCACGACCCATCGCCCGAACTTATTCGTTTAGTGGGCAATGCCTCGTATTCGTTGGTGACACAGGTACAAGGTCGTGGTGTATATTCCTTCTGCATGTGTCCGGGTGGACACATCGTTCCAGCGGGCAGTGCACTGAATAGCTGCGTGGTCAATGGCATGTCAGCCAGCCATCGCAATTCTCCATTTGCCAATTCGGGTATGGTGGTGGAGATTCGTCCAGAGGACCTCCAGACCCTCCCTATCCCCTCCCTGAATGCACCCCATGACGCAGGCGTCATCGGGGATCCCGCTAAGGGAGGGGAGGTTGCCACAGAACTCCAAGGTCTTGCTTTTCAACAGTATTTGGAGCAGTTGGCATATCAGCACGGTGGCGAACCATCCTTAGCTCCTGCTCAGCGAATGCGCGACTTCGTGGAAGGCAAAGCAAGCAAGACGCTACCTGCGTGTAGTTATCTGCCAGGCATGGTATCCAGTCGCATGGACCAATGGCTACCCGAACATATCGGCAAACGCTTGCAACAGGGCTTCCGAGATTTCGACCGCAAGTATCGTGGTTTCTTGACCAACGAAGCAGTTATCCTTGGCGTAGAGAGCCGCAGCAGTAGTGCTGTGCGTATCCCTCGCGATCCTGAGACATTGCAGTCTATCTCTACGCCTCATTTATATCCTTGTGGCGAAGGTGCTGGCTACGCAGGTGGTATCACATCCTCCGCCCTCGATGGCATCAATGCCGCCCTCAAGATCGCCGAAAGTTTTACCCACTAACCACCCTATACTACTCAACCACCCTTATGTTTACACGAACGATACAACTCATAGGCGAAGACGGTTTTGCGGCGTTGCGACGCGCGCGCGTAATATTATTTGGTGTAGGCGGCGTGGGCGGTTGGTGCGCAGAAGCACTACTCCGTACTGGCATCGGACATCTGACCCTTGTGGACTTCGACAAGGTGGACACCACCAATCTCAACCGCCAACTAGTAGCTATCCACGAGAATATCGGACAGAACAAAGTGCAGGAAATGCAAAAGCGACTGCTGGAAATCTGCCCCGAAGCAGACGTCCAAATCATTGACCGCCAATACAACAGCGAAACAGCCGATAGTTTTGACCTCACGCAATATGACATCGTAATTGATGCCATTGACATGGTGGAGTGCAAAGCCCTGCTGCTCTACAACGCTACCGCAGCAGGTTGCCGTGTGTATTCGAGCATGGGCGCAGGGCGCAAACTCAAGGCGCAGAACATCCGCACAGCTGAGTTCTGGAAGGTGCAAGGTTGCCCCTTAGCGCGAGCACTGCGCACCAAAATAAAGAAGACAGGGCTACTACCTAAAAGCAAGATTCAATGCGTCTATTCCGAAGAGATCAGTAGCGAACAGGGCACTATTGCTCCCGTAGTAGGCGTTTTTGGGATGACCCTTGCCAGTATGGTAATCAATCACATAGCAGTTTCTCCAAGCAGACCTGCAGCGCCTCTGTCCAATGAGGGATAGCGATGCCAAAAGTAGATTTAATCTTTGATTTATTCAGCACGCTATAGTGTGGGCGTGGCGTTTGGTATTGATACTCGCTACTAAGGATTGGGCGCAGTTGGCAACTTGCCACCTTATCTGCTGCCTCTTTACTGAGTAAGGATTGCGCGCGTGCAAAAATCTCATGCGTAAAGTCATACCACGAACAAACTCCTTCGTTAGTAAAGTGGTACACGCCTGGTTGCCAAACAGGAGCATTGATGGTTGCAAAAATAGCCATCGCTAGGTCAGCAGCGTAGGTGGGCGAACCAATCTGGTCAAAAACCACACCCAATGCCTCGCGTTCTTGTCCCAAACGCAACATCGTTTTCACAAAATTATTGCCAAAAGTGGAATACAACCACGCCGTGCGAATAATAATGGTCTCTGGACAAACTGCTTGTAGCAACTCTTCGCCAGCCAATTTCGTGCGACCATATGCAGTTCGTGGTGCTACCTCATCCGTCTCTTCATAAGGCACGCAAGCATCGCCAGAGAAAACATAATCTGTGCTCACATGAATCACTCTTGCACCAGAAACACCTAAATTCTCTACTGCTAACGCATTGATCTTATGAGCCAAGACTTCATCCGATTCGGCTTTGTCCACATTGGTATAAGCAGCGCAATTAACAATGATATCAATCGCGTTGTCTTTTACAAACCAATTAACTGCCTCGCGGGATGTAATATCCAATTCTTCCACATCGGTGAAGAAATATGTATGCTGAGCGTGTTGCGCCGAAAGGATGCGCATCTCGTTGCCTAATTGCCCATTGGCACCTGTGATGAGGATATTCATGTTGTTTAGTGTTTAGAGGACGGCGCAAAGCGCCTACTGTTTAGTGTTTAAAAAGGGTTATCTAATTCTGCAAGTAATGGATGGTGCTTGTCTTTCTCGCTGAGAATCATCTGCTCGGCAGGGATTTGCCAATCGATGTTCAGTGCTGGGTCGGTGAGCAGAATACCGCCATCGGCTTCTGGGTGATATAGGTTGTCACACTTGTAGGTAAACACCGCGCGCTCGCTCAGTACCGAAAAACCATGCGCAAAACCACGTGGGATATAGAACTGACGATGGCTTTCGGCATCCAGTTCTACTGCAAAATGCTGACCATAAGTAGGACTATCCTTGCGCAAGTCCACCGCTATATCCAATACGCGACCTTCTGCACAACTGACCAGTTTGGCTTGGGTATATGGTGGACGTTGGAAATGCAACCCACGCACTACACCAAACGAAGAACATGATTGGTTGTCCTGCACAAAAGTAGCATCTACTCCCGCTTCGCGGTAACGGTTCTCATTATACATCTCCACAAAATACCCGCGTGCATCGCGGAAAACTTTTGGTTCAATGACCAATAATCCTTCTATCGGTGTCTTAAAAACTTCCATACATAATACTGATTAGACTGCAAAATTACACAATTTTTTGCATATATGCAAATAAAAGTGTACCTTTGCACGAAATTTCAACAAATGATATATGAAACAAGTGATTAGAAAATCTTTCATTTTGCTACTTTTGTGCATGCCAATTTGTATCTCAACCTACGCAGTTGCACCGCTTCCTGGATTAGATATTACAGAACCTATTCGTAAACCTATTCCACAGGGTATCGTGCATCAGCAACGTGCTGCGCACATAGCGATGGATTGGCAAGCACCAGAATTGGTGTCGCGTGGACTATTGATAGTTGTGGAGTTTGAGGACACTCCATTGTCTGCAGGGAATACCGTGCAATCTTTCGACTCGCTTGCCAATGCTGATGATTACACATATAATGGAGCGATGGGCTCTTGCAAAAAATACTATCAAGACCAATCGAATGGCAAATATACTCCGCAGTTTGATGTGGTAGGCCCTGTAATATTGCCCAAAAACACAGCGTACTATGGTGCAGATGCTGCATACGAAGGTGATGACCAATATATTGCCGATTTTGTGATTGATGCATGCAAAGGTGCACAAGCGATGGGAGTGGACTTCTCGAACTATGACCAAGATAACGATGGCAATGTGGACTTGGTGTATATCATCTATGCTGGGTATAGCCAAGCCGACGGCGGTGCTGCTACCTGCATTTGGCCTCATGCTTGGGATATGCAGTCGGCTTTGTACTACGGCAATACGAATCAGAGCGAATACTATGTGAAATCCAACGCTGTGGGGGATATCACTTCACAGAACTTGCCTGTGCTGAATGGCAAGACGATTTTGCGCTACGCCTGCTCCAACGAATTGATTTTCAGTTCTAGTGTGCGTACAAGTATAGGAACCATTTGCCATGAGTTTGGACATGTATTGGGTTTGGCAGACTTATATATCACAGAAAATAGTGCAACAGGAGATCCTAAATTAGTACCAGGTTCATGGGCGTTGATGAGTAATGGCAACTACCTCAATAATGGTAATACACCACCTAATCTTTCAGTATGGGAAAAATATTACTTGGGTTGGGTAGAGCCAGAAATGTTGCGTGCCAATGAGCATGTAGTGATGCCTGCGGATGGCATGACCTATCGCAAACTGAATCGTACATGCATACACTCAGAAGACGGTCCAGTGACCACAGATACTACTTATTACTTGGAAAATCGACAAATGACTGGTTGGGATACTTTTCTACCAGGTCATGGAATGTTGGTATGGCGCGTAGTATATGATGCCGAAGAATGGTACTACAATAGACCAAACAATACAACCACTCGTTTTCAATTAATTACCGCCAATGGTTCAACGCCATATACCAGTAGTTTGAAAGGCGGAACACGACAAGATGTACCTTTCCCTGGTAAGTCGGAATATACTGAATATGCTCCATACGCACACACACAACTCACTAACATTCAAGAGATAGATGGCGTAATTTCTTTTGATTTTACCAATTCTACTTATACCAATATCGAATCGCCAAAAGCAGATTTAGATATCAATGCCAACGTTTGGTATAACCTTTTGGGGCAACCTATTGATATTCACTCTTACAAAGGAGTTGCTATCAGCAAAGGCAAAAAAATAATCATACGATAACTGCTCGTTCACTATTTACAATAAAAAACGAGGGTTGCCCCTCGTTTTTTTATTCATATTGTTGAAATAGAAAATCGTTGTATGGATAACGTTGAATATGAATGGCTTTGATACGATTATAGAACAATGCTTTCAGTTCTTCAATATTCGTCTTCTGTCTTGCGGAAATGAAGATGCAATCATCATGCAGTTTCGCCATCCAAGTACGTTGCAGTTCTTCGAGTGAGATATTCTCGCGTTTGATTGGAGTAAGGTCATCTTCCTCTTTTGGCGTATAGGTGAAGGCATCAATCTTATTAAAGACTACAATACGTGGAATCTGCGCCACGGTCTTCTCGGTCTTGCGACCTGCTTTTTGCTTCTTGGACCATGGGTCGGCCTCTTTGATTTCGGTCTGCTTGGTGAGCAGTTCGTTGATGGTCTCCTCCACCACTTCGTATTGTTCCTCGAAGTTAGGGTGCGATATATCCACTACGTGGATCAGCAGGTCAGCCTCGCGCACCTCGTCCAGCGTGGACTTGAAGGACTCCACCAAGTGGTGGGGCAGCTTGCGGATAAAGCCCACGGTGTCGGAGAGCAAGAAAGGCAGGTTCTCTATGGTCACTTTGCGCACGGTGGTATCCAACGTGGCAAAGAGTTTGTTCTCGGCAAAGACCTCGGACTTGCTGATGAGGTTCATGATGGTGGACTTGCCCACGTTAGTATAACCCACGAGTGCCACGCGCACCATCTTGCCACGGTTCTGACGTTGCGTAGCCATCTGTCGGTCAATCTTCTTCAGTTCCTCGCGCAATAGGGCAATGCGTTGTCCGATGATTCGTTTATCCGCCTCAATCTGCGTTTCACCCATACCACGGCTGGTCGTTCCACCACCGCGTTGGCGGTCCAGGTGCGACCACATACGGGTCAGACGAGGCAACATATATTGCAGGTGCGCCATTTCCACCTGTGTCTTGGCGTAGGAGGTCTGCGCACGATGGAGGAAAATCTCCAGAATGAGGATCGTTCGGTCAATCACGCGAACAGGTTGCTTGTGGTTGTCCTTAATCTCGTTCTGGTTGTGCGCATTGAGCGCTTTCTCTATATTGCGCAGCTGACGAGGCGAGAGCTCGTCATCAAAGATGACCATGTCAATAAAGTCATCGGTGTCAGCCAATTGCTGCACATATTGATTGATCTCTTGCAGTTTGCCTTCGCCCACGTAGGTGGATGTGTTAGGCGAGTCGAGGCGTTGTACGAAACGCTTGACGCATTGGGTGTTATTGGTGTCGGCTAGGAAAGCCAACTCGTCTAAGTATTCTTTCGTTCTCTCTTCGTTTTGGTTAGGGGTAATCAGTCCCACCAAAACAGCATTCAGTTTGCCCATAAAGTGTAGTGTAGTCTATCGTATTCTAAAAACGTGCAAAGATACTATTTTATTTTCATTCGTACAAGATTTACAATGAAGTTTCACAAAAATGTGGAGTATTTGCTATATCTTCTATTACCTTTATTCGAAAAAAGCGATAGAGGCTTGTATATATCCGATTTTTTTTGTAACTTTGCGCCCAAATTCATTTGGGCGATTATGATAGAGATTTTGAAATATTGTTTACCCGCATTGTGTGTTCTATTGGCAACATGGATTGTAATGCACAAATTTTATAAAAGTGAAGCAGAAAAACGCCTCTGGGAACTCAAACGCCTCTCGCAAAAAGAGATTTCCCCATTGCGTATGCGTGCTTATGAGCGTTTGGCACTTTTATTGGAGCGCACTACACCAGAGCATATGTTGATAGAACTCAATTTGGGTGAGATGACAATTTTGCAAGTGCAGCAGCACTTGATGCGTACCATTCGCGTGGAGTATGACCATAATCTCAGCCAACAAGTGTATGTGAGCGATGAGGTGTGGCAACTCATTCTGTCAGCGCGCGACCAAATGGTGGCGTTCATCAATAGCATGGCACAGCAGATGCCTCCTGAAAGTTCTGCTCTAGATTATGCCAAAGTATTGATTACAGCCTACTCCTCTAACGGACATACTGCCAATGAGCAAGCCACGCTTGCCCTGCGCAATGAAGCAAGATCTTTATTATGAACCCAACAACACAAATGATACATATACACAAACCACTTCTCTATTTGCTGTGCGCTATCCTCATGGCGGCATGCACGACGGACACCACTTGCCGAAAAGAGATGGATGTAGCCATGGGACTGACGCTGCAAGCCGACTCGCTGAACGCAAAAGGGCATGCGGTGATTTACACCAATTGGGATAGTCTCACGGTGGAAGTGTTGGGCAAAAACGAACTGCTGATTGATAACGGTAAAGGAATAAAAAGATTATTTCTTCCGTTAAGACCAGACACTACTATTTCGACATTTTTGATGACATTTCACGAGCAAACCGATACCCTATATGTGGTACATACTCCTCGCCAGTATTTCGTGAGTTTGGCATGCGGTTGTGCTATTTATCATACTATTACCGCCGCTTGGTCCTCCGATTCGCGTGTGGATAGCATAGGTATCATCAATGCCAGTGTAGAGAATGCGGTACAGGATAATCTGCGTATTTATTTACATGAATAGCCGTTTGTTACTCATATTATCCCTATTATTTCTCGCGTTGCGCGCGAGCGCAGACCCTAAAACTGGTCTTGGCAGACCATCGCAACCAAAGCAATATGCCGATACGGCCATTTATCAAGGTATGAGCATTAAGTTGGATATTGCCATGCCTATCCTCGAATTGGCACGTTCGGCAGGCAAGATACAAGATTATGAGATGGCACTCAATGTGCGCTTGGCAAAGCGATTCTACCCCACATTGGAGTTGGGATACGCAATCGCAGATGTCACTGCAGATGGCGGACATTATAGTGGACAAGGCGGTTTTGCGCGAGTGGGCATGGATTTAAGTACATTAAAGAAAGGAACTTCAGAAAACTGTCTGATGGTCGGGTTGCGTATTGCAGGAGCATATCAAAGTTTTCAAGTAACAAATGTACCCGTATATGGTGATTATTGGCCCATGGGAAAAGTGGATTACTTAGGGCAACGAAAATTCGACTGTTGGGGTGAGATTGTCGCGGGCTGCCAAGTGCAGATATGGAAAGGATTTCAGATGGGATGGTATGTGCGCATGAAGATACTACTAACACGTACCGACAAACAAGGCGATGCACTACCCGCCTATCTGCCTGGCTTCGGCTATCGAGATGATACAAATTGGGGTATCAATTATTTCCTTGGATACAAATTCTAAAAACTCTTGAATAACATTGAACAACTTTGAACTATAATAACTAACGATACAATCATGAATTCAAAACAACTAATGACAAAAGCGGCGGATAATATCCGTATCCTCGCCGCAGCAATGGTCGAGAAGGCCAAGAGTGGTCACCCTGGTGGCTCAATGAGTGGAGCAGACTTCGTACAAGTGCTTTACTCTGAGTTCCTTATCCACGATCCAGAGAACCCATGTTGGGAGGCGCGCGACCGCTTCTTCCTCGATCCTGGTCACATGTCACCAATGCTCTATGCACAACTCTGCATGACAGGTCACTTCACCATGGACGAGCTTAAGCAACTCCGCCAATGGGGCAGCGTCACTCCGGGTCACCCTGAGCGTAATGTGGAGCGTGGCATCGAGAATACCTCTGGTCCTCTCGGTCAAGGTCATACCTTTGCTGTTGGTGCAGCTATCGCAGCAAAATGGTTCAACGCTCGTTATGGCGAAATCCATAACCCAACCATATATGCATTTATCTCTGATGGTGGTATCCAAGAGGAGATTAGCCAAGGTGCTGGTCGTATGGCAGGTCACCTCAAATTGGATAACCTCATCATGTACTACGACTCCAACGAGATTCAGCTCTCCACCTCTTGCAACGAGGTAAGCTCTGAGAACGTAGCCATGAAGTACGAGGCATGGGGTTGGTATGTACAAGATATTGATGGTCATGATCCAGAGGCTATTCGCCAAGCAATCCTCAACGCACAAGCAGAGAAGAATCGTCCATCACTCATCATTGGTCATACCTCTATGGGCAAGGGTTGCGTGAATGCCGAAGGCGCAAGTTGGGAAGGCAAGACCTCTACCCACGGTCAGCCACTCAGCAAGTCTGGCGCAAGCTTTGAGGCTACGGTGAAGAACCTCGGCGGCGACCCAGAGAACCCATTCCAAATCTTCCCTGACGTACAAGCGCTCTTTGACAAACGTGCCGAAGAACTTCGCGAAATAACCAACCAACGCTATGCTGCTTACCACGAGTGGAAAGAGGCTAACCCATTGGCAGCCAACGAGTACGAGACCTTTATGAGCGGCGAGACTCCTTGCCTTGACTGGAGCCTGCTCCAACAAAAAGACAATGTCGCTACCCGTACCGCTTCGGCTTCTGCCCTCGCCTTCCTCTCTGAGCATGTCGGCAACATGATTGTATCCTCCGCCGACCTCTGCAACTCAGACAAGACCGACGGCTTCCTCAAGCATACGCATGTCATCACAGCAGACGACTTCACAGGTCGTTTCCTCCAAGCGGGTGTAAGTGAACTCACCATGGCTTGCGTCTGCATTGGTATGGCATTGCACGGAGGTATCATCCCTGCCTGCGGTACTTTCTTCGTGTTCTCTGATTATATGAAACCTGCTATCCGTATGGCAGCGTTGATGGAGATTCAGATGATGTTCGTTTGGAGCCACGATGCGTTCCGCGTAGGTGAGGATGGTCCGACCCACGAGCCAGTAGAGCAAGAGGCGCAAATTCGTCTCATGGAGAAGCTCCACAACCACTCTGGTCGTCCAAGTGTCATGGTACTCCGTCCTGCTGACGCCGAGGAAACTACCGCTGCATGGAAAATGGCAATGGAGAATATCTATACCCCAACTGCCCTTATCCTCTCTCGCCAAGATATCACCTCTGTGCCTAACACCTCAGAGGCAGGCGTGAAGAGAGGTGCGTATATCGTAAGCAAAGACGAGAATCCACAAGTGGTGATGATCGCTTCTGGTAGCGAAGTTTCTACTCTTATGGCAGGTGCCGAACTCCTTCGCGCAGAGGGTATCCGCTTGCAGATTGTCAGCGTACCTTCCGAGGCAATCTTCCGCCAACAAAGCAAGGAGTATCAAGCAGAGGTATTGCCACAAGGTGTTACTCGCTTTGGTTTGACCGCGGGCTTGCCATGCAACCTCGAAGGCCTGGTAGGCGAACATGGCACCGTTTGGGGACTCAACTCCTTCGGTTTCTCTGCTCCATACAAAGTACTTGACGAGAAACTCGGCTTCACCGCACAAAATGTGTACGATCAAGTGAAGAAGTTGCTCTAATAAGTAATCACATCGCAAAGGCGATTGATACTGGACAATAATAGATAGTAACTAAGCACCGCCTATGGCAAAATAACAAGCAAAAACATACATAAATAAGCATTTGCTTTATTAAGGATTCTCTCAATCTTCGACAAATTGTAATATGTGTCCGAAATATAGCGAATGTTCACATGTGAGTGTGAACTTTCTGCGTATATTGGCACATATGGGAGTCGAAGCCCGAGAGAACCAATATAACACAACGAAAGTTCACACTTTTTATATGCCAAACCCTAAAGGCGTAAGAGGGGAAAATAAAAATATAAACAAATGAAAGCAAAGTATTTATTTAGCGCAACATTGTGCTGTATAGCACTCATTGCATGTCAAGGTAACGATCCAAACAATGAAAACAACAAACCAAGCACAGAAGTCATTGAACGACTAAGCGATTTGGTGGATGGGATTGGTACTATTATTGATTCAAAAACTTTGGAAGATGGGTCTATTGTTATGACCGATGACAAAGGGAATACCATTACCAAAGATAAAGACGGGAATATTACCATTATCACAAAAGATGGAGAGACAATACTTATTGATAATTCTATAAAAGAAGATTCCTCCACTCCTAAAGATAAGTGGTATAATACCAAGTGGCAAGGCTTTTATTATGGTATATCATCACCAGATATAGACCTAGATGACGGAAAAGAACAATTTGTCCAAACACTAAGAGAATATGGCTTTATTGTAGAAGAACATGATATCACAAAGGATTCAACGGTTATAGAGATAGAGGAAAACGAGGAGTATAGTCTGCAATTGAGGAATACAACAGCCACTATGCAACAAATGGTTACTTCCACAAAATACACCTATAGCCTAACTTATCAATTCACATGGTATGATGTAATCCAAGAAACTGTAGGAGAAGGAGAAATTAGATATAGATTTGCAATTGAATACGATGAAGAATTTTCTCATTATGATGCCAATTTATATGAAGACTATTATTATTACGATCACGAAACAGGCTCATTTATTTTGTATGAATCGCGACAGATAGACGGTTTAACCATTGGAAATGATAATGTAATTTGCGTAGATAAAGGTTACCAAAATAAGGACACAAAAGAAGAACTACTTTCAAAGAATACTACTAGTACCTTGTATAATTATCGCCGTTTGAGCGATACACAACTGGCTGCAAGTAACAATTCAGCATCATATATATTAAGGGAATATACAGAAAATGACACACCAGAACTAAAAGTCTATGATTTAGATGGTAATCATTTAATTACATTCTATTTAGTCTCATTTTAATTATGACTTTTCTAACACCATATCAAAGGTATAGCAGGTTATACAAAAAAGCAAGTGGCAGAAATGTCACTTGCTTTCATTTGGTAGAGATAAAAACTAATAATCGGTAATGATGATTATTAGTTCAATAACCATTGTGATGCTGATTTGACTTGGATAGTATAATCGCCTTCCGTTATTGTTTCTTGTTCATCAAATGTAAGAATGGTTAAGTTAGAACAATGAAATTTCGTCGCTCCTTGCAGTAACGAATTCACCTCGCGTTTGCGTGTTTTCTCGTTCGTCTTATCATAACACACTTGGTATAATTCCTCCACTACACCATCTTTTGCCACCATGAAATCCACCTCAAATGTCCGGTCTCGATAATAGAACACATCTGCAAAGCGTTTACTTGCGCGGTGAAGCAGTTCAATATATATAGCGTTTTCCAATCGCCAGCCTAAATTCTCTGTTGAGAATGTATTTGTACGGTTGGATATAAAAGCATTGTCTATTACATATATCTTGGAATCTCGGATTCTTTCCCGACTTTTATAGGAGAATTTCTTGAGTGCCAACAGCAAAAACGCTTCTTGTAGATAGCCACAATAGGTATCAATTGTATGATCGGAAACGCCTAATAACTCTGCTATGGTTGTAGCATTATACTCTTGGGCGAAATTGTCTATGAGATAAGTTGCCAACCGCTGTAGCACTTCGGGGTAGCGCACTTTGAAACGCAATGTTATGTCCCGTTTGATGATTGCTTCCAAGAGTGCCATGATATAGCCCTGCGAATCTTTTTCTATCAGCAGTTCTGGTAGCCCACCGTTCATAAGGTAAGTGTTCAGTTCGCGTTTAACTGCCGCCTGCCCTTTGGTAGTAAGTGCCTGCGTATCCAATTGCTTCATGCGTGCGTACTCCTCAAAGGAAAAAGGGAATAAGGTTATTTTATGATGCCTTCCTGTGAGGTGTGTAGTCAGTTCATTTGACAGCAGTTTGGCGTTACTGCCAGTAACTATCAAATGCATTTTTTGACGAAGCAAACGATTGACGAATAAAGGCCAACCTTCTATATTTTGTACTTCATCCAAAAACAGATATTGAAAATCACCATAAACAATGTATAATGCTTCGAGGATATTGTTCAGATCGCTTGTTTGCGTTTTCGCCAGACGCTCGTCATCGAAATTGACATATGCAGCTTTTACATTCGCTTCACGAAACACCTTACGACACATGGTAGATTTTCCACTACGCCGCACACCGATCACCACTTGTGCCAAATGGCTCTTTAAGTCTATTTGTCTTTCTTCTTCACGTGGACAAAAACTGGCAAAGTCCTCAGAGAGAAATTCCTCTTTTTGTTCTGCCACTATGGGCAGTAATTCTTGTGTGGTCATATCGTTATCTTTTCAAAATTCGCCACAAAGGTACAATAATTTCGGTAAATGACAAAATATTCCCAAAATTATTTCGATATTTTACAAAAAAATACATACAAAACTTCGATAAATAGCACTTTCGCCACAAAAATAGTTAAAAATTTGTATATATGCAATTTTTGTAGTACCTTTGCAGCTGCAAAGGTCATGACTAAATGACCTAACAAAAATTATGCGGCGTAAAGCAGACCATTTGAGGCAGCAAACCCAAATTAGGAAATGAATAAATAGCAAATAATTAAATCACAAATAATTTTATGGATTACAATTTCATTGAAATTGAAAAGAAATGGCAAGCCGAATGGGCGAAGGCTGGTACTTACAAGGTAAGTAACCAAAGCGATAAAAAGCCATTTTATGTGCTTGATATGTTCCCTTACCCATCGGGCGCGGGTTTACACGTAGGTCACCCTCTCGGCTATATCGCCAGCGATATTTATAGCCGCTACAAACGCCTACAGGGCTTCAATGTTCTCCACCCAATGGGCTTTGACTCTTATGGTTTGCCTGCCGAGCAATATGCTATTCAAACAGGTCAGCACCCAGAGAAGACCACGATGGAGAACATCGCCCACTATATTGAGCAACTCCAAAAAATCGGTTTCAACTACGATTGGGACCGCGAGGTGAAGACTTGCAACCCTGACTTCTACAAGTGGACACAATGGGCATTCATCCAAATGTTCAACTCCTACTTCGACACCTCTTTGCAGAAGGCTCAACCTATCAGCAAGCTGATTGAGAAGTTCGAGCAAACCGACCCAACATGGGCGACTCTCTCCGAGAAAGAGCAACAAGAGCGCCTAATGAACTACCGTATTGCTTATTTGGCTGATACCAAGGTGAACTGGTGTCCACAACTCGGTTGCGTGCTTGCCAACGACGAGGTAAGCGAGGGCCTCTCTGTTCGTGGTGGCTACCCTGTAGAACAACGCGTCATGCGCCAATGGAACCTCCGCGTGAGTGCCTATGCACCACGCCTGCTCCAAGGCCTTGATACGGTCGATTGGACCGACTCCCTCAAGGAAACCCAACGCAACTGGATCGGTCGTAGCGAAGGTGCTGAGATGCGTTTTGCTATCAAGGGTCAAGACGAGCCATTCACCATCTTCACTACCCGCGCGGATACAGTCTATGGTGTGACTTTCATGGTGCTGGCTCCTGAGAGTGAGTATGTAGCTCGTGTGACTACCGAGGAGCAAAAAGCAGAGGTAGAGGCATACCTGCAAATGGTGAAGAACCGTACCGAGCGTGAGCGTATTGCTGACCGCCGTGTGACGGGTGTCTTCACAGGTTCGTATGCGATCAATCCGCTCACCAAAGCCGAGATACCTATCTACATAAGTGACTATGTACTTAGCGGTTATGGTACAGGTGCTATCATGGCAGTACCTGCACACGATAGCCGTGACTATGCCTTCGCTAAGCACTTCAACTTGCCTATCATCCCACTCATTGAGGGTGCCGATGTCAGCGAGCAAAGTTTCGATGCCAAAGAGGGTGTGATGATCAACTCTGGTTTCCTCAATGGCATGCAAGTGAAAGACGCCATCCAAGCGATGAAGGAGCATATCACCAACACAGGCCTCGGTCGTGTGAAAGTGAATTACCGCCTCCGCGATGCGGTCTTCAGCCGCCAACGCTACTGGGGCGAACCTTTCCCTGTATATTACAAGGACGGTATGCCATACATGCTCCCAGAAGAGTGCTTGCCACTCCTCTTGCCAGAGGTGTCTGACTTCAAACCAACCACTACAGGCGAGCCACCTCTTGGCAATGCCGACCTTTGGGCGTGGGACGAGAAGAACAACCAAGTCGTTAGCAAGTCATTGATTGATAATGTCAATATCTTCCCACTCGAACTCTGCACTATGCCTGGTTTCGCAGGTTCGTCTGCTTACTACCTCCGCTATATGGACAACCACAACGATGCTGCGCTCGTAGGCAAAGAGGCCAACGACTACTGGCGTCAAGTCAACCTCTATATCGGCGGTACTGAGCACGCTACGGGTCACTTGATCTATAGCCGTTTCTGGAACAAGTTCCTCTTCGACCTCGGCTATATCTGCGAGGACGAACCTTTCCGCAAGCTCATCAACCAAGGTATGATCCAAGGTCGCTCTAACTTCGTTTATCGTTATATCGGCGAAGGCGCAACGGGCAACCTCTTCATTAGTTACAACCTCATTGATAATCCTGAGTACAAAGATAAGGTACAACCAATTCACGTGAACGTGAATATCGTCAAGAACGATGTGCTCGACATTGACGCTTTCCGCAACTGGATGCCTGAGTTCAAGAATGCTGAGTTCATCTATTCGGATGGCACTACCGACATTGACAACCCATACATGGGCACTCCTACCGACAAGCAATACATCTGCGGTTGGGCAGTTGAGAAGATGTCCAAGTCTATGTTCAATGTGGTGAACCCAGACGACGTAGTGGCTAAGTATGGTGCTGATACGCTGCGCCTTTACGAGATGTTCCTCGGTCCTTTGGAGATGTCCAAACCTTGGGACACCAATGGTATCGATGGCGTACACCGTTTCTTGCGCAAGTGGTGGAATATGTTCGAGACCCTCTCCAACGACGAACCAACAGCAGAGGAACTTCGCTCATTGCACAAACTCATCAAGAAGATTACTTGGGATATTGAGAACTTCTCGTTCAACACTTCTATCCCTGCCTTTATGATTGCGCAAAACGAGTTGCAAGCCCTCAAGTGCAACAAGGTCGCTATCCTCAAGACCTTCGCTATCTTGCTTGCTCCATACGCTCCTCACATAGCAGAGGAGGCATGGCATCTCTGTGGCGAAACAGGTTCTGTTTGCCACGCAGAATGGCCTGAGTGCAACGAAGCGTATTTGGTTGAAGCAACGCAGAAGTACCCTGTTCAGTTCAATGGTAAGGTGCGCTTTACGATTGAGGTAGCAAAGGACACTCCACGCGAGGAGGTTGAGAAGATTGTCATGGCTCACGAGCTGACCGCCAAACAATTGAACGGTGCCGCTCCAAAGAAAGTCATCGTTGTCCCCGGCCGCATCGTGAACATCGTAATGTAAGGTGACACCTTATATATATAATAGAAAATGCACTCCCGAAAGAGAGTGCATTTTCTATATTCTTCATAAAATTTATTTTACCTCAACATACTCCCACAAGTACTTCTTTGTCAAGATTATTTAGAAACAATATCGCATACTAACTGTCAAACGCCAGTCAAAAAAATGATATTGTATGGATTCTGACATATCACCTCCTAAATCGTGGTGAGTAGCAAAGAGGCCATAGCCAGGACGAAAATCTGCCCCAAAAGTAATCGGTGCATCAGGTACCTTATACTCTGCCCCAATATAAACATTCATACCGTACTTAAAACATACTTCAGGGTTACCAGAATTTGTACCATCTTCTTCTGTTTGCCAATTAGATAATCCATTACTTGTCATCTTGTATGGACTGCCAAAACCTAGACTCATACCTGCACCTAAAATATAAGAAATATTCGTTTTTTTTATTGGCACTTGATACAAGACATTTTCATTGATTACAAAATCATAGATTGAAATTGTAATACCTTTTAATGTTTCATACTTGTACAGAGCTAGAGGAACTCCATCTTTAAATACCGTACCCCCTATACCACCTGCCGTTCCTTGAATACCAATACCCAAATCACTTTGCAAGGCTACTTTATCTGTAAGGAACAGTTTGTAACTGAAGCCAGTAAAATTACCAACCATCAAACCAAGACTCTGTTGGTAACCAACAGCCCACACAGTTGTGGCTATAGTTAAAGAAATAAAAATAGAAATTATCTTTTTCATACTAATTCGTTTTAATGCATCCTATGATGCGCGTTAATCTATATATTGCACCTTATTGATGTCACGTGATTTGGCAGCAGGTGCCTCGTTGGCATAGCCCATACCGACGCAGAGACAGAGTTCGTAGCCTTCGCTGAAGCCAAGTATAGAAAGAATCTCTGCGCTGTTTTGTGCATCGTTGATGAAGCGAACAGGGCTACCGAGGCAGATTGTGCCTACGCCAAGTGATTGAGCCGCCAGCATCATGTTGCCAGCCAAAAGACCGCAGTCATACGCAGAGAAATCGTAACCGAGGTCGCGAGCGATGAAAGTCATGACTGGCGCCCCGCGCATACAGCCACGCACCATATCCGGTTGGAGGGTTGGGTTACCTGCAACCATCAGGTCTTGAATGAGTTGCATTTTGGCTGGGTTGTCGATGATACGCACTTCCCAAGACTGTTTGTTTTGTCCGTTAGCTGCATTGATACCGCAGGTCATGATTTGCATCACTGTATCGCGTGCTACAGGAGTAGCGTGATATTGGCGGATGCTGCGGCGAGCCATAATGGCGTTGATAACTTCGTTGTTCATTGGTTCATTGTTTTGTGGGGTAGGATTGCAACCTACCAATGTGAGTGCCAAAAGAGGCAGAAGGATAAAAATCTGTTTCATAATTGTTCTATTTAGGATTTGAATTGTATGGTTATTGTGTGGTTATTGTGTGGTTATTGTGTGGTGCGAGCGGGTAATTTGTATTTTACCCAAACGCTTCGGCGTAGGTGCAACCTTCGCGCCAACGGGAACAGCCATAGCGGGTTTTGCCACGGATAATCGTTCCGCGTCCACAGACAGGGCAACGCATGCCCGACTTGTCGGCCTTGACTTCGTGAACGACCTCCGAGGTCATCTGTTTGAGTTCGTCAAGGAAGAGCTTAGCCGTATAATCGCCACGCTCAATGGCGCGGAGTTTCTGCTCCCAACGGCCTGTGAGTTCGGCAGATTTGAGCAGAGGCGAAATGATGGTGTGTATGAGGTTGATACCTACTTCGGTGGCTTTGATATTCTTCTTATCGCGAATGATGTATTTGCGTTGGAAGAGTTTTTCGATGATGGCTGCGCGGGTACTTGGGCGACCGATACCATTCTCCTTCATGGCATCGCGCAGTTCTTCATCTTCGACGGTCTTGCCCGCCGTTTCCATAGCACGCAGGAGAGTCGCCTCGGTATAGTATTTGGGCGGAGTGGTCGTTTTCTCTTGCAACTGCGGTTGATGAGGACCTGACTCGCCTTTACGGAAGGAGGGAAGCACCTTTTGTTCTTCCGTCTCGTCATCGGTTTTCTCTTTGGCAAAGACTTCTCGCCAACCCTGCTCAAGTACTTCGCGTCCTGTCACCTTAAAAGATATATCGCCCGCGCACGCGAGGACGGTAGTGTTCGCCACTTGGCAAGGCGGATAGAATGCCGCAATAAAACGCAGTGCAACCATGTTATAAACCTTGCGCTCCAGGTCGGTGAGGTTGTCGGGGCGTTGCCCCGTAGGGATAATAGCATGGTGATCCGTGACCTTGCTGTTATCAAAAACTTTCTTGGACTTAGGCAGACTGCCAGCACCTTTGCCACCATCTGCCTTGAGGGGGAGCAATGGTGCTACCTGTGGGAAGTAGTCTTGAATACCGCGCAAGGTGGCAGGCACCTTGGGATAGATGTCGTCGCTGAGGAAAGTGGTATCCACGCGCGGATAGGTGGTGACATGCTTTTCGTATAGGCTCTGGATGACTTTGAGTGTGTCATCCGCCGTCATGCCATAGCGTTTGTTGCACTCCACCTGAAGGGATGTGAGGTCGAAGAGACGCGGAGCATACTCCATACCTTTCTTCTTCTCTACGGAAGTGATTTCGAGGGGGAGGTCTTTGATGCCATCCACCAGTTTCTGTCCCTGTTCGAGCGAAGTGATGGCATATTCATCTTCTTCGGCAGGCAGTTGTGCCGAGAAAAGGGTATCGCGATAGAGAGTCTTGAGTTCCCAATAGGTGCGTGGCACGAAGTGCTCAATCTCCTGTTGGCGTTTGACAATGAGTGCGAGGGTTGGCGTTTGTACACGGCCGATACTGAGGACTTGTCGGTCTTTGCCAACGCCTTTGGCAAAGCGTAGGGTGTAGGCACGGGTAGCATTCATGCCGAGCAGCCAGTCGCCAATAGCACGCATGAGCCCAGCCTCATAGAGGTGCTGGTACTCGCTTTGGTCTTTGAGTTTCTGGAATCCCTCTCGGATAGCATCTTCGGTGAGCGAAGAAATCCAGAGGCGTTTGACAGGTACACGGCAACCCGCTTTCTGATAGACCCATCGCTGGATGAGTTCTCCTTCTTGCCCCGCATCACCGCAGTTGATGACCATTTCGGCTTGTGCGATGAGGCTTTTGATGGTATTGAACTGTTTTTGTACGCCTTTGTCGTTGGTTACTTTGATACCAAAACGCTCTGGCACCATAGGCAGAGAGGACATGTTCCAGCCCTTCCATTGCTCGTTGTATTCGTTGGGATCGAGCAAAGCACAGAGGTGACCAAAAGTCCAAGACACACAATACCCATTGCCTTCCATATAGCCGTCACGCGAAGTGGTTGCTCCTAATACACGAGCAATATCGCGTCCCACAGAGGGTTTTTCGGCTATACAGAGGATCATAGGTAGTTAAGAAAGGATAGTTAACTGTTGGTAATTACTTTTTACCACTTTGGGTATTAACGCCGTAGCCGTAACCATAGCCAATCTTGTCAATATTCACATCATTGAGCACAGTTATGATATTTGACAAACGTTTTTGCTCGTTAATCTGATTGATAAAGTCAACAGAATTTTGTGGTGTATAGTTAGCGCGGCAAACGTAAAGTGTCATATCCACCAAACGGTTGAGCAAGAATGTATCACTAACCAATGCTACTGGAGCCGAATCTACGATAATGTAATCAAAACTTTGACGTAATTCAGCAAACAACGTATCAAGGCGATCGCTTTGTAGCAACTCACTAGGATTAGGAGGAATGATACCCGCAGGCAAAACTGTAAGATTTGGAAATTCTGTAGGAACAATCAAATCACTCATTGAATAGGATTCATCAGTTAAATAACTAGTTAGGCAACCTTCATTTGCAAGTCCCATATATTCCGCTAGCATTGGCTTGCGTACATCCAATCCAACCAAGGCTACTTTTTTATTCAACAGTGATAATGAAACAGCTAAGTTGGTTGCTACATATGATTTACCCTCTCCATTGATACTTGAAGTTACCAAGATAACAGGATTCTTCTGAGTAGAAGGTATCATAAATCTCAGCGTAGTACGCAAAGAACGGAACAACTCGGCAGATACAGAATTTACACCCTCCTTGACCGAAATATGTTCTCCAGCGTTATTTTTAGCCAAGCTACCCGCAAATGGCACCGCTATTTTCATCTCAAATTCATTTTGCTCATCTGTCAAACGGTTGTTGAGAAGATAATACAAATATATGCCAGCAAATGGGCAGCCCATTCCAAATATCAAACACAAGAATGCAATCATCATCAAATTAGGGTTCAAGACATCTGGGTGCATTTGTGGCGTAGCAATAATTTTGGCAGGTGTCACGGTTGAAGCCAACGAAAGAGCAATCTCTTCACGTTTTTCATACAACAACAGATATAACGCCTCCTTCAGCTCCTTATTACGCAAAACCTCAATGAATTGACGCTCTTGGCTTGGAAGATTATATCGTTGTTGATTGATATTGCCAAAACGCCTTTCAAAGTCATTTTTGGAAATCACTAACTGATTATTCACGCTGATAATACTTGTGATGATATTCTCACGCAAAACAACTAGTTGTGCATCTAATTGCTCTATAACAGGGTTATCCGAAGTAGCAGTTCTGCGAACACGCAGTTTCTTCATCACCAACTGATTGTATTCATCTATCAAATGGACAAGCGCAACGTCTTCAATACCCAAATTAGCAGGTACAAGCATGTTAGAGCGAGCATCATCGCGGATAAAATCAGCTACATAATTAACGAGATTGATTTGTGTTTCTATCTCAGCTACCTGCTTCTTGTATTCTGCCCCCTCTTCTAGATATAATTTGGCCTCTGTTTCAAGATCTACAATTCCATGTTTCTCTTTGTATCTTTCAATTTCAACTTCAGCATCTAATAATTCTTTTTCAATCAAACGTAAGCGCGCATCAACAAATTCGGCCGAACTACTTGCCATGATATTTTTATCAACAACGGCGTTTTGATTATATAACTCTATCTCCTTATTGATAAAATCAATTACTAGTCGTGGGCGGCTCGTAATAGCCGAAATCTCTACTACATTTGATTCCTTTTTCAAGGTTTCAGCAGTGATTAGTTTGTTGTACATTTCCACTGCTGGCAGTATAGAATATGTTTTGATTAGATATTGGTCTCCTGCTTCGAGTGGTTTGTGTAGCGCAAAACGAATTTCTCCAGCACAAGTAGTAAACGGTTGGGTCAAATCAGTGACCTTATGACGGCTGAAGTTCCATCTACCATATCGCACACGAACGACATAATCATTTTTGCGAACTCGGATAGATATTTTCACACTACGTTTTGTAGTATCCAAAAACATATCTGGATACTCAACACTCAAATCACGTGACGGATATTGCCCCTCCCAATGAAGTCCTTCTTTTTTGGAATAGAGGCTCTGCAAGTTCAGGTCATGCACAACCTGAGTTATGATGTCGCGAGAGGTCAGCACAGCCATTTCATCCGCAGTCTGGACAGAACCACCTAGTCCCATCATTTGCATCACGCCCAATTGTTCAAGGGGCGATCCAGAATCAAGTGATCGGAGCATCACGCGAGCACTAACCGCAAACTCAGGAGTAGTAGAAAAATAATTATACAATCCAAACAAGCCAAAAATAGCGCAACTAATAAAGAACCAATACCATTTCTTGATAAAACGATTAAACCATAGACGAATATCAATTGCA
Source organism: Paludibacteraceae bacterium (assembly GCA_045589755.1). Lineage (GTDB taxonomy): Bacteria > Bacteroidota > Bacteroidia > Bacteroidales > Paludibacteraceae > Colicola. Next base: position 34,079 of record JAZNPR010000041.1, on the reverse strand, counting down.
TTTGTATCTTGTGCCATAACAAAACTAGATTTCTTTTTTCAATAATTACACATTTTAATTTGTAGCGGACATAACAGAAACAATCACCGTAGCAGCACTTGAGAGTGTACCTATCATGCTAAGCCACAAGCCGATGGTTTGGTTACTAGTAGAACGTGCTTGGTTAGGTTCAACTACAACCACATCATTCTGCTGAAGATAAAAATATGGCGATTTAAAAATTTCATCTGTATTTAAACTCAATCTAGCAAATTCCAGTTTACCATTATTTTCTCTTGCAATCAAAATATTATCTCTCTTACCATACTGTGTCAAATCCCCCGCAGCGCCTAATGCCTCCAAAAGGGTCATACCTCCATTATTTAAAGAATAAGAGCCTGGATTTCTCACCTCTCCGAGTACTGTCACCTTTGCATTTAGGAAACGCACAGTAACAATAGGATCCACGATCTGCCCTTTCAAACGCTCTTGAATCATGTTTATCAATTCAGATTTTGTCAAACCAGCCACATGCAGCTTGCCTAAAATAGGAAAATCTATGTTCCCTTGCGAATCCACCGTATAGTATTGGTAAGTAAGTGTGGTGGGTTCTATATCGCTCAGCGGTTTATTATGAGAAACGCTAGGCAGATTATATGGAAGTACAGCCTCCATATCTAAAGCCGTTACAGTAATAATTAGTGCGTCATTGACTTTGACAAAAGGTTCTGGTTGAGGATGGGTGTATTTGTTAATTTCCTCCGCACTTTCTGCCGTAACAGATTGAAAATAGGCGAGTTGCTTACGAGACACACATGAGCACATCATAGCGACAACCAGCAACAAATAAATCATTCTTTTTCTAAAAAACATATTCTTTATCTTTTTATTTGACTTTCTTATAGGAATTTGAGCCCGCAAAGGTAGTAAAATTTATTGACATGTGCAAATATTTAGCTAGAATAGTTTTTACAGGCGGACGTTTTTAGAAAAACAGTGCTATAACCAACTCGTTTTTGAAAAAAAAAGAAAAAACATTTGGTTATATGAAAAAAAAGTAGTACCTTTGCACGCTTTTTCGGCTTTTGGGCTCCAAAGTAGCTCTGCTGAGGGGACGGATGATACCGATTTTGGTATGGCAACGTCGATGACTTAGCATCTCGCCTGACCGATGTAACTCATTAAAAAACATTTAAGTAAATGTACGCAATTGTAGAAATGCAAGGCTTCCAATATCGTGTGGAGGCAGGCAAGAAACTCTTTGTTAACCGCATCGCTGAGACAGAGAAAGGCGCTGAGGTAACATTCGAGAAAGTACTTCTCGTTGAGAACAACGGCGAAGTAAAAGTAGGAACCCCAGTAGTAGAGGGTGCAAAAGTGGTTTGTGAAGTACTCGATAACGAGTGCCGCGGCGAGAAAGTTCTCGTATTCCACAAAAAACGCCGCAAAGGCTATCGTAAATTGAACGGCCATCGTCAAGATTTGACCAATCTCGTAGTTAAAGAGATCGTTTTGGCTTAATTGTTTAACCTTTTAAAAAGCAAAGTTTAAGAGATATGGCACATAAGAAAGGTGTCGGTAGTTCCAAGAACGGCCGTGAATCAGAAAGCAAACGACTTGGTGTAAAGATCTTTGGTGGTCAATTCGCTAAAGCTGGTAACATCATCGTACGTCAACGTGGTACAGTTCACAACCCAGGCGAGAACATCGGTATGGGTTCTGACCACACTCTTTTCGCTCTTACAGATGGTATCGTATGCTTCCAAAAGAAGCGTAACAACAAATCTTACGTATCTATCCAACCTATTGCTGAGGCATAATCGGATAGAGAAATAAACTGAAATTTCTCCTACCGATTGCATACGCAATTCGGCAGGAGAAATTTGTTTTTACAACAATATTGAACCATACTGAACAATATTGAACAATTATGCTGACTTTAAAACAAATTTACGACAACAAAGCTGCCATCATCGCAGGCTTAGAGAAAAAGCACTTTGCCAATGCAGCAGAAACCATTGAGCAAGTCATTGCCCTTGATACGGAGCGTAAAGCAGCTCAACAAAAGAAAGATGCTGCTTCTGCCGAGATGAACAAAATATCCAAGTCCATCGGCGCTCTCATGGCACAAGGCAAAAAAGACGAGGCTGAGGCCGCTAAAGCACAAACGGGTGCGCTCAAGCAAGCCATCCCTGGCTTCGAACAAGAGATGGCAAAGGCAGAAGATGCCCTTACTGCTCTCCTGCTCACTATCCCTAACGTGCCATATGACCTCGTACCAGAGGGCGGTAGTGCAGAGGATAACCTCGTCGTGAAAATCGGCAACTGGGCTAACCAACCGATGCTTGACAAACTTGCTGCCGAAGGCACTATCGCAATCCGCGATTGGGATAACGCTACCGACGAACAATTGGCAAACAACGACAAACTTCCTCATTGGGAGTTAGCAAAAAAATACAATCTTATTGACTTCGATTTAGGTGTCAAGATTTCTGGCGCAGGCTTCCCTGTATATATAGGTATGGGCGCGCGCCTGCAACGCGCGTTGATTAACTTCTTCCTTGCAGAGGCTAATAAAGCGGGCTATACTGAGATTATGCCACCTACCGTAGTAAATGAAGCCAGCGGTTATGGTACAGGACAATTGCCTGACAAAGAGGGGCAAATGTACCATTGTCAATTGGACAACCTCTATTTGATTCCTACAGCTGAGGTACCAGTTACCAACATTTACCGAGATGTGATTCTGGAAGAGGCACAACTGCCGATTAAGAACTGTGCTTACACCCAATGCTTCCGCCGCGAGGCTGGTTCATACGGTAAAGATGTGCGCGGATTGAATCGACTGCACGAGTTCAGCAAAGTGGAGATTGTGCGTATTGACACCCCAGAGCACTCTGATGCAAGCCATAAAGAGATGTTAGAGCACGTAGAAGGGTTGCTTCAAAAACTCGAACTCCCTTATCGCGTTCTACGCCTTAGTGGTGGTGATATGTCCTTCACCGCAGCGCTATGCTACGACTTTGAAGTATATTCAGAAGCACAACACCGCTGGTTAGAGGTATCTTCCACATCGAACTTTGATACTTACCAAGCCAACCGTCTGCACTGCCGCTATCGCCGCGCAGAAGACAAGAAGGTTATGCTGGCTCACACACTCAACGGTTCTGCATTGGCATTGCCTCGTATCGTGGCTGCGTTGTTGGAGAACAACCAGACACCCGAAGGCATCCGTATTCCAGCAGCATTGCAACCATACATGGGCTGCGATTTGATAAAATAATATATAATAACAAAAATAAAAAAACGACTGTTCAAAATAGGGCAGTCGTTTTTTTATTTCTAATGTGCTTCGAGCCAGTTGGTACCTACTCCGCAGTCAGCTATGAGCGGTACGGTCAGATGGACGACATTCTGCATTTCGCTGACAACAATCTCGCGCACCTTTTCTACTTCGTCCAACGGAACATTGAAGTTCAACTCATCATGTACCTGCATAATCATCTGCGCCTTCAGTCCTTCTTCTTTTAAGCGGTGGTGAATAGTAACCATTGCCATCTTGATGATATCCGCCGCAGTTCCTTGAATAGGCGAATTGACGGCATTGCGCTCCGCAAACGAACGAACTGTGGCATTATGCGAAAGAATATCTGGAAGATAGCGTTTGCGACCAAAAAGTGTGATAGCATATCCCTGTTGGCGCGCCAACTCTTTTTGCCGTTCAATATAGTCAATCACCCCTGGGAAAGCAGCAAAATAGCCATCAATCAATGCCTTCGCTTCGGAACGCGAACAATCCAATTGCTGCGCCAATCCAAACGCAGAAATACCATAGATAATACCAAAATTAGCCGTCTTGGCCTGTCGGCGCTGGTCTTTTGTCACCTCCTCAATGGGCACATTGAAAATCTTAGCCGCTGTGGCAGCGTGAATATCTTGTCCCGAACGGAATGCCTCTACCAAATGTGGGTCTTGCGAGAAATGCGCCATCAATCGGAGTTCAATTTGCGAATAGTCAGCAGAAAGGAACATACAGCCATCATCTGGAATCACCGCCTGACGGATGAGCTGTCCACGCTCGGAACGAATAGGAAGATTCTGCAAATTCGGATTGGAAGATGAGAGACGACCTGTTGCCGTAACCGTTTGATTGTATGTGGTATGTATTTTTCCTGTTTCTGGATTGATATATGTAGGCAATGCCGAGATATAGGTCGAAATCAGTTTCTTCAACTCACGATATTCTAATATCATGCCCACTACAGGGTGCTTGGGTTTGAGTGCCAGCAACACCTCCTCCGATGTGGAGTACTGCCCTGTCTTAGACTTTTTGGCTTTCGCATCCAACCTCAATTGGTCAAACAACACCTCACCCACTTGCTTGGGCGAATTAATGTTGAACGTCGCTTCAGCCGCCGAATAAATCTGTTGCTCCAGCACTTGCAGTTCCCCATTAAGTTGCTCCTCTGCCTGTTTGAGCATATCCACATCAATACGCACACCCGCTTGCTCCATTTCACGCAGTACTGCCGACAATGGCAACTCTACCTCTTGATATAGATTCCACAAGGCACTATCTGCCTTCAACGCCTCCCACTGAATAGGCAACGACGGATTATACGCCACCTCTGGATTGAGCAAATAACTTACCAAACGCCCTTCTACCGATTCCTCTGCATCTACGCTCATCATCGAAGTGGTAACGGTGTGGTAACGGTGTGGTAACGGATCTGCTAGGTTGCCGTTTGCACTTTCTTGAGCACTATCCGTAGCCATTTCCATAGCAGCAAACAAGTCCAGCGTCGCCTCTTGCGGTTTAGATTTCTTAGAGCCTACCCCGCCCCTCCCTGAAGGGAGGGAGCTTTGTGCAATGGGAGCCTGTTTGAGCAACGAATTAAACTCCAAATCCCTATACAGCGGAGCCAATCGCTCCCAATCCTTTTCCTGACACACGAGCGATGAGGCATCAAAAGAAATAGGCACATCGGTCTTGATGGTGGCCAAGAACTTAGAGAAACGGATATTCTCCACTTGCTCCTGCACTTTGCGCTGAAGCGCGCCCTTGAGTTGGTCGGTGTTGTTAAGCAAGTTCTCTATCGAGCCAAACTGCTGGAGCAGTTGCACCGCCGTCTTCTCACCTATGCCCTTACAACCAGGGATATTATCGCTGCTATCGCCCATGAGTCCCAACAAATCCACCACCTGCGCCTGCGTTTGCAAACCATATTTCTCACACACTTCTTGCGGTCCTAATTTTTCGAAACCGCCTGCATGGCGCGGGCGGTACATAAAAATATGATCGGAAACCAACTGACCATAGTCCTTATCAGGGGTCGCCATATAGACTTCAAAGCCCTCTTTCTCCGCTTGATGCGCTAGCGTGCCAATCACATCATCTGCCTCATAACCATCCACTTGTAGCAGATGGATATTCATAGCCTCGAGCAATTGCTTGATACGCGGTACTGCCCAACGTATATCCTCGGGTGTCTCTTGACGCTGTGCCTTGTATTGCTCAAACGCCTCATGGCGAAAGGTAGGTCCAGCAGGGTCAAATGCCACAGCCAAATGAGTAGGCTTAATACGCTTAATCAAATCCTCTAGCGTGACTACAAAACCAAAAATAGCAGATGTATTCTCTCCGCGAGAGTTCATACGCGGCGCACGAATAAAAGCATAATAAGCGCGATAAATCATCGCATACGCATCTATGAGGAGAAGGGTTTTCATAATTTTGAATTAAGAATTATGAATTTTGAGTTACCAGTTTATAGGCGTTTGTCCGTGTTGTAGAAGATAATTATTCGCTTGCGAGAAGTGTCCGCAGCCAATAAAACCACGATAAGCGCTCAACGGACTGGGATGAACAGCAGTTAGCACCAAATGTCGTTTGCGATCAATCAACTGCCCCTTGCGTTGCGCATAACTACCCCAAAGCATAAAAACAATATTATCACGCTGTTTGTTAAGCGCTTGGATGGCAGCATCAGTCAATTCTTCCCAGCCTTTTCCCTGATGGCTACCCGCCTTATGCGCCTCGACAGTGAGCGTAGCATTGAGTAGCAACACTCCTTGCTCTGCCCAATGCGTAAGGTTGCCTGAAGTTGGAATAGGTTTGCCAAGATCACGATGGAGTTCCTTATAGATATTTTCCAACGAGGGCGGAACCTTCACACCGTCTTGCACCGAGAAACAGAGCCCATGTGCCTGATTGACGTCATGGTATGGATCTTGACCAATAATCACCACCCGTACCTTATCAAACGGACAAAGATCGAAAGCACGAAAAATCTGCCCCGCAGGAGGAAAACATTGACGAGTACGATAAGCTTGGCGCACAAAATCCGTGAGCAACTCAAAATAGGGTTTATCAAATTCGGGTTGCAACACTTGGCGCCAACTCTCATCAATACGAACTGTCATCGCAAGAAGGAAAAATAGGGTTCAAAAACGTGATGAAGGTTAATCGTTAAGGATCAACATCGCATCGCCATAATCACCGAAGCGATACCCCTCTTTGACAGCCTCTTTATAGGCATTCATTACATTATCATAGCCACCGTATGTAGCTACCATAATCAATTGAGTTGATTGTGGCATATACAGGTTCACAAAAAACGCGTTGGCTACAGAAAAATCATATGGTGGATAAATAAACTTGTTAGTCCAACCATCATATGCCTTAATTTGTCCATTCGTACCCACAACGTGCTCCAATGCACGCATCACTTCTGTGCCAACGGCACAAATCTTCTTGTTTTCCAAATGAGCTTTATCCACAGCATCAGCTAAGGTTTGTGAGATACTAATTTGTTCGCTCTCCACCTTATGCTTAGTCAAATCTTCAACATCCACAGGCTTAAAATTACCTAATCCTACATGTGAAGTTAGCATATGCGTTTCCACTCCACGAATCTCAAGACGTTTGAGTAAGTTTTTCGAAAAATGCATACCTGACGCAGGAGCAGCTACAGCACCTATCTTATCTGCAAAAACAGTTTGATAGCGCTCATTATCCATCTCATCGACCAACAAATCACCAAACACCTTTTCATACTCTTCATAAGTCTGCTCTGACATAGGACGCACGATATATTTAGGCAATGGAGTTGTGCCCATACTATAAAGATACTGAACGAAGTCATCCCCTTCATAATCCGTTAAGAAGCGCAATGTACGACCACGTGATGTAGTATTATCTATTACCTCCGCAAAAATGGTAGCATCATCATCGAAGAACAATTTATTTCCGATACGAATCTTGCGTGCAGGATCCACAAGTACATCCCAATAGCGATTCTCATGATTCAATTCACGCAACAAAAACACCTCAATGTTGGCAAGCGTTTTTTCTTTTTTGGCATACAAACGAGCTGGAAAAACTTTGGTATCATTAGCTATCAACAAATCCCCCTCGTCAAAATATGTAGCAAGATCACTAACTAGTTTATGTTCGATTTGACCTGTTTTGGTGTGTAGCACCAACAAACGCGCTTCATCGCGGAAACGACTAGGGAACTGCGCTATCAAATCATCTGGCAGTTTGAATTTGAAATTACTTAATCTCATTATTTATCAAGTTTGTAAATTGTTCGAATGTTATACAATCCTCCACACGTATATCTCCTACCCTTGTTCTGCGCAAAGCAATTAAATGTGCCCCGCTATTGAGTCGTTGACCGATATCACGTGCTAAAGCACGAATATAAGTACCTTTAGAACACACGATTCGTAGGGTTAACTGCATTTTATCGGCATGAAACTCTAGTATTTCAATCTCATCAATCACTAGCAGTTTTGCTTTCAGTTCCACCTCCTCGCCCTGCCGTGCTAATTTATAAGCACGTTTACCATCCACCTTAACCGCAGAAAACATAGGTGGCACCTGCCATTGTTCGCCCGTAAAAGTAGGAATAACCTCCTCTATCAATTCTTGCGTAATATGCTCCGTTGGATAGGTAGAATCAATCTCCTTCTCTAAGTCAAAACTAGGCGTTGTAGCACCTAATTGCAGCGTTGCTACATATTCTTTTTGATGCGCTTGTAATTGGTCTATGAGTTTGGTTTTCTTACCCGTACACACAACAACCACTCCAGTTGCCAATGGGTCTAAAGTCCCCGAATGGCCGACCTTCAATTTTTTCACGCCTAATTTATGACACAACAACCATCGAGCCTTACCTACCACATCAAAACTTGTCCAGCGATAAGGTTTATCAAATGCTACTATTTCCCCCTCAACAAAGTCCATCATATACTATAGCAAATATACCCGCACATAAGCAATAGATAGCAAAATATATCAATTTTTGACGGCGAACAATATTTATCATAACTTTACAAGCTAAACACCCCGATAAGAATGCCGCAAAAAAGCCCACCAACATTGGTAGAATAGCTAATGAACTCACTACGTCACCACTCAAAATATCTAATAATTCCAAAAATGCTTCACCCAATATAGGAATCAAAACCATAAGGAACGAGAATTTGGTCACACTCTCCTTCTTCACGCCACAGAGCAATCCTGTTGCTATCGTTGTTCCACTACGACTAAGTCCTGGCAACACAGCCACCGCCTGAGCCAATCCTATAATAATAGCATCCTTATATCCCACTTCATGACCTAATCCGCCACGGCGTTTGCTCAGCCACTCGCTGAAATAGAGCAATGCAGCCGTCACACAGAGGCAGATGCCAACGAGCAACAAACCGCTACCAAAGAACGCCTCCACTTGGTCTTTGAAAAACATACCCACAACGAATACAGGTATCATAGATACCAGAATCATTGCCACATAATTCTTATCTTCGTTCCACTTGGTGGTAGTGAAGGTGCCCCTGAAGAGTTGTGCTACTTCATGCCAAAGCACAAGCAGGGTAGAAAGCACTGTGGCTGTATGCACTACTATGGCAAATGTAAGGTTTTCTTCACCTGCTGTACCTAATAGGGCTTGGCCTATCTCCAAATGTCCAGATGACGAAACGGGTAGGAACTCAGTAAATCCCTGTAGAATACCCAACAACAACGCTTCCCACCAACTCATTTTGTACGAGGTTTGTATAGAATTGCGACTATCATCACCAAAAATCCGAATAAAGAAATCATCGGACCTACTGTGATACGACGAAAAGAAAAAATATCCGGATTATATGCTGTTGCACCACTAGGTTCACCCGTCATCAAAGCGAAACCGACAATAATTATCACCACACTGATTGCAATCAGTATGCTATTCAATTTAGGAAGATTAAATTTCATACATTTTACTAATTTTCATTCGAATATATCGATTAGTAGCAAATAAAGATGCGAAGAATGTAATAATTAGGCCTGTCATCAGGACCGTTGCCACAACAAACACTATATTGTGCCAAATCAATGGGAATAACACGATACCCAATCGAGTTTGGCAATAATAGTATGTTGCTGCTAATATTGTTAGTGCTAATAAACTAGCCTCCATTCCCATACGAATATTGCGACGGATAAAAGGCCATTTGATTACCCAAGGAGTAGCCCCAACAAGACGCATTGTATTGATTAAAAAACGTTTAGAATACACTTGCAACTGAATAGTATTGCTTATCAAGACCAAGGCTATGAGCAACAAGGCTAAAGCCACGGCTAGTAATATCAGAGCTATTTCATTGAGGTTATTATCCAATACTTTAACAACATCTTTTTGATATATAACCTTATCGACATAAGGCAAATCCAGCAACCTATCTTCTATATTCTTAATACTATCAGAATGAGCATACAAGGCTTGCAATCGCACTTCGAACGCATCTGTCAATGGATTATATCCTAAGAAAGAGGTTGGGTCTTCACCTAGATTCTTAATATGCTCTTGCAATGCCTCTTCACGAGAGATAAAGCGATAAGATAAAGAATAAGGAGCAACTTGCAGTAAACGTTTGGTACGTTCAACCTCTTCTATCGTATTATCTTCCTTCATCACAATAGATAAGACGACATTCTCTTTCACATGACGCATCAACTCATGGGCAGAAAGCAACACTAAGCACTCTAGTCCCACCAAAAACAACACCAACGCCACAGAGATGGTTGTGGTGAAATACATATTGAACACACTACGTCTTTTCATTGTATGAAGGAAAGGGCAGGTTTACACCCGCCCTCTGATTTTTTTTATGATTAATATTCCCAAAGGTCCTGCTCCGCACTCAACAGCTCCCATTCTACACGTTCTTGCTCTTTAGCAATCTCCTCAGGTGTTGAGGCATAGTCTGGAATCATGCGATCATAGACGGTACTAGTTCCCACCACATAAGAGGTGTATAACTTTTGGAGGAAGAACTCATCGAATGTCACGCGTTTAGTATCATTATCTGATTGCATTACATACTGTTTGGCCATATACGGACGGAAAGCATCAAATGGCACCCAGAAAAGCATCTGACCATACAACGCCTCCATAATAGGCATGTTATCATAATACGTTACGTTGTCTGCATGCATAGGTGCTATAGCCAAAATTTTAGAATACAAACGTGAGTAATGCTTATCAAAAAATACGATTTCCTGAATGATATATTTCAATTGATTGCGCACGAACCCTCTATAGGCATAGTTGTTGAAACGCATCTCGTTGGTCGTAGAATCATAATTCAAGAGCATGTATTCAGAAGTGGCAATATCGCCATCACTCAGCTCACCAGTACGGTCAGTATTCAAAATTGTAGGAATCATCTCACGAGGCATAGGTGGGAGATTAAAATAAGGTTTAATATCACCGACCTCTGAGGACTTTTCATACACATCCATACCATCCTTGATTGCATTTAACATTACTAAGAACAAGGACTTGTACTGAGGATCCTCAGATGAAACAGGATTATACAATTGATAATTCTGCTTAAAACGCATATCAACAATACGATACACGATGCGCGACCAAACAACATCATCTGCACGGTGAAAGATGCTAACCAAAGTATCGGATTTCTCTGACAGCTCTTGGGTCTCCAATCGTACCATACCCTTGTTATCAAAAAACGAATTTACTTGATACTGAGCTTGGATGGTAGTCACACCAAGTAATGCAAGAACAATAAAACAAATCTTCTTCATAATAATATTAATTTAACTCAATGGGGAGACCACGTAGTTGAATCTCTTTTCCGTCAGGTCCCTTTGCTTTGATATACATAAGGTTGATAGTATTACCTTGTTTTAACTTTTTAACAGCATCCAACGCTCGATTATCAAAATGGTCACCTTTTACAGAGATAGATGCACCTGTAGGCAATTTCACCTGAAAACCTGTAATCTCAAATTTGGCTTGTACCAATCCATCTGCTCCATAAGATGCTACGATTTTGTTCTTAGGATTGATCAATTGGGCACGAGGAATACGAGTATCTTCAGTCGGAACGCCATTGATTTCAAAATAAGCGTCTGGACGTGGCAAATTCTTTACGCGGTACACATGAGAACCCATCAACGCTGGCGTTCCACCGATGTTTGCATAGACCTCAATTTCCAGATTGTCAGATGAGTCTGCATTTGGGCGGATGATCCACAAGTTGCCTTCTTGTTTGATATTGGCTTGCGCACATTTCACTTGCAACAAGTGTGCACTCACGCCAGGTACAGAGATGGAGAATGGGTTGTCATAACCGCGATACATAATATTCAAATCGGTATTGGAGATAGTAGCTGTAGGTTCACCAACGGTGTATTCGCGTTCGAATGGCAAATATTGCATTTCACCTTGTTGATCCATATAGCCAATGCGACCAGCAATTTTTTGCACACCTACTGTATTGGCAATAACCTCGTATATTCCATTGCTATTCAATTTTTGACCATTCACATAGTACTCTGGAGTTTGGGTAGAGTCAATGGCAGCCAAAATCACTTGTGCAGTGTACTTAGTACCTTTCACCACATAGTTAGCAGAAGGAATCACATATGCGTTGAACTTATTCACACGCAAGTCACCCGCATCCGTTGCACTCAGCAACAGTCGTGTTGCTACGCCTTCGCAATGACGGATATCGTTTTGCAATTTGGTCAAGATGGTGATAGAGGCACACATTGGCATCTCGTTGAAAATCATGTTCTCCCATGTTACAGGCTCGCCTTCTGCGTTCTTGCCGTCATCGGTTACGAAGGTATGGTTCATTTCTTCATGAAACATTGTCGCACCAGGGACCTCCTCGGTGTACTTAATCAAGAAGTTACGGAAACGATTAATCTTCTCTTTTAGTTCGGTAGCATGACCTTCGTTGATGGCATATTGAGCAGGGATATTGGTATCATCTTTCTTACCGATCTCGCTCACCTTAGCATCTTTTTTAGCTTTCTTTCCGTCTGCCAAGAACACCATCTCGTCTTTGAAGTTTTGCACATATTCAAAGAACTCATCTGATACGCGCTTCACCTCCATAGCCTTGTCATACCACTCCTTTGTCTTCTCTGGATTCTTGTCCAAAGCGGCTTTAAAGGTAGCGTATGTCTCGGCATTACTATCTTGCATCGTTTCAATGGTTGCATGCAGACTATCGTCCACCTGCGTATATCCATTCAAGATAGCTGCACTGACGTTGAGCGCCAACATGGCGGTCAACACCAAGTACATCATACCTATCATCTTTTGTCTCGGAGTTTCCGGACAGTTAGTTGCTCCACTCATACTTTGTCAATAAGTAATTTGCGTTATTCGTGAATACAATCTACTATTTATCAAGACAATGCGTTAAGCATATTGCCATAAACCTTATTCAAATCAGCCACTTGAGTAGCCAATTTCTTAGCAGCAGCCTCGTATGCCTCTTGTGCTTTCAATGCCTCTGCTGATACATCGGTCATTTTTTTCACAGTGGAGGTAAGACCTTCTATTTGCAGAGTCGCACTGCTTACTTTTTCTGCTTGTGCCTTGTATGCATCCACTTGCGCTTGTACGGCATTCACTTGTAACTCATACACTGCATTCAAGCTATTCAACTGTTTAGCCACAGCTGCCACCTTAGTTTCATACTCCTTGGTGCCAGTAGCCACTTTCTGCATGTCTTCAGCCACTTGTGTATAGGTTGCGCCTAATGCTTCGCTCTTCTCACTGATGGTCTTGCCAGCAACTACAAATTGTTCTGCAGCCAAACCTGCAGCATCCAATTTCTCAGACAATTGCGTAGTAGCTGTTGCCACCTTACCCAACTCACCCAGTTGCACAGCAGTCTTCGCTAAGCCAGCTATTCCCTCTTTCAGTGCTCCCATTTCTTTCTCCGACAAGGCAGGCACACTCGTTGTATTTCCAGCAGCATCTGTACCACCGCCCATCAAAGTTGGCTTTGGACGTGATTGCATCTCCTTCAGCAATTCAGGCTCGGTACCATGACCCAACAATTGTGGGAACACCTCGTGCCAGTGAAACTCTGGGTGTGGTTTGTCCAAACAACCAATCATAAACAGCAATGCCTCAGTAATCATACCTACCATCAAAACGGCACCAGCACCAGGGAAGTGCATAATCTTGAACAATGCACCAATAATAACAACAGATGCTCCTATGGAGTAAACCATACCTACAACACGTTTACCTTGGTATGAACCGTACCAATCCATAAAACGTGCACCAAAACCTTTTTTCTCAGTGCTGTTACCAGCTGTCATTTCTTTTGCCATATTCTTATTTTTTACTATTATTCTGTTAAATTTTTAATTTCCAACGTAGGAACGAACACAACGGAAACCTATGTAAGAACGACTCTCGTATTGATATTCATAGGTTCGTACGCCACATTGTAGGTAGTAACTAATATCTTTCCAACTACCTCCTTTAATCACTTTACGTTTCAACACGTTAGGATCTTCTTTGCGTGCCATGTATGGGAACTCAGGATTTAAGTCGTGTACACTGGAGTTCGAAGAACTTGAATATGCGGATGCTGTCCACTCAGCCACGTTACCCGCCATATCAAACAAACCGAAGTCATTAGGCTCAAATTGTCCTACGGGCAAAGTGGACACACCTGTGTCATTGTGATATGAGCCTCTGTATGGCTTGAAGTTTGCCAAGTAGCAACCTTCCGCATCGCGAGCATATCGATCACCCCAAGGGTACATAGCCATGCGGCGACCACCACGAGCTGCATACTCCCACTCAGCCTCTGTTGGTAAGCGATAAGCACTGATAAGCACTTGCTGTTGTGATTGCAATAATTTGGTACGCCAATGGCAGAAGGCATGCGCTTGCTCCCATGTCACACCCACAACTGGATATTCAGCATATCCAGGTGCACTAAAATAGGTATGCAACAAAGGATCATTGTATGCATACTCAAAATCGCGTGCCCATACCATTGTATCAGGATAAACACAAATAATACCATTTGTATTTATATCATTTGGCTGACGCAATGGGCGCTCTATAGTCTCGTAGTGAATCTCATCGTTTTCTACCCAAAACGAATCCACACGAATGGTAGCACCTTGAGGATAGCGACCACGAGCCACGTCAAATTTATTAGCCACCTTTACTGCTTGGTCTATGTTCACCCAAGTATAATGATAACGCAGTGCTGTTGTTTTCAAATCACCACGACCTTCATCATAAAACATTGGCGACAGTATTTCAGCCATCGGTTCATCTGGGATAAAACGATTCTCCCATGGGATACGTTTTCTCCAGTTGATTTGTACCTTTTCATCATCTGTTTCGTATTTAGATGGCAAAGCATACTCGCTATCACTACCTTCTTCTTCGATAAGCAAGGAATAAGCAATCGAATCACGTACCCAATTCACAAATTGATGATACTCGCTATTAGTAATCTCCGTCTCGTCCATCCAAAATGAATTAACCGTCACCATCACATTATTGTCTGACTGTCCAAAGACTGCAGATTGTGAATTTGCACCCATCAAGAAAGAACCCTTACGAATGAGAGCCATTCCGTAGGGATTTGCCTCTACAAATCCTACACCCGAAGTGGCGCCCACCAACTCGCCTGCTGGTTTGCCGCAAGCTACCATACCTAACAACAATACTACAATTGATAATACTTTTGTTACTTTCATATTTTTATCTTTTGTTTATTTTCATTCTATAAATACCGCACGCTCTTGTACCTGTTGGTTCGTTTAGGTTTCAATATATTAAAACCATACGCCAAATACAATTCATGCGAGCCATAACTCTCACGTATCAAACCGTTCGCAGGCAATTCATAGGTATATCCTATTTGCAATCCGTTGATAATATCCATGCCCAATAGGATATTCACACTACCTGCAATCCGATAGCCTAATCCAAAACGGTAGCGATCATTGAGCTGAGCCAACATTGTCAGGTTTACGTCCCAACTCAAAAAATCGGTTTGTACCATAGCGCTAGGCATCAACATCCATTTTTTGTTACGCAAGCGCCAGTTATATCCTCCCGCAGCATAAAAAGTGCCTCGAACGCTAATCTCGGTCTTTTCACTCCATTGCAATTTAGGTTGAGTCAAGTGTCCATAACTAACTCCAGCCCACCATGTTGGTGCGGAATAATAGACACCGAAACTCATATCAAAGCCCATACCTGAGACCCCATTCTGCCCGCTAGCCTCTGGGATAGCGTTATCTGTTTCTGTATGATAAGCATTATCTTCTACACCTGCGATATTGCCAATATTGATGCTATCTACCGCAAATGTCAGATTCATAAACCCCAAATCTGCACCAATATTCAAATATCCTTTTCCTAGTTTCAAGCGATAAGCATAACCTGCAAAGAAACTTTGGTTTGAGAACAAGCCGAACTTATCATTCATGAATCGGACACTCGCAGCATGTTTGGTTTTCCCTATCACAAACGGCGAAGAGAACGAGAAATAAGTTGTCATTGGCGCATCGGATATGCCAGTAAACTGCATACGATGGCTACCATACACCCTCATCAAATCCCCCTCTCCTATGGCAGCAGGATTATAGGTGGAACGCATGAACATATATTGTCCTATCTGCGGGTCGAACTGCGCCTGTGCAACCAACACGCCACACAAGACAGCACACAGTAGTACAACACATCTTTTCACAATAGTATCAACTTTATACGTCTCTGCACAATCAATATTCTTCTTCGTCAAAAAAGAAGTCATCTTTTGTAGGATAATCAGGCCATATATCTTCTATCGATTCGAATATTTCCTCATCATCCTCTATTTCCTGAAGATTTTCTATTACCTCCAGCGGAGCACCTATACGATTCGCATAATCCAACAACTCATCCTTGGTTGCGGGCCATGGAGCATCCTCAATTTTCGAAGCTAATTCTAGAGTCCAATACATAGTTTCATCTTGCGCTATTAGCGCTCATTACAAATTAAGCGTGCAAAAGTAGTAAAAATTTCTCACACATGCAAATTTTTCGTAAAATTTACTACTTTTTCCAAACAAAAGGTGGTATTTTTTGCATTTTTCCTATCCAACGAGCCAAAACAAAGCTATAATCACTCAACCTATTTACGAAACAAACCACCTGTTCGGGCAACGATAAATTCTCCTCATCGCACCAAGCTACGATATGGCGTTCTAAGCGTCGCGCCACCGTGCGACATACATGGCTGAGAGCCACCGCTTCGCTTCCACCTGGCAAAATAAACTCACGTAATTCGGGCAGCTCATCCTGCATGTTATCTATCCACTTTTCCAACTGATTAACAGCTTCTTCCGCAAACGGCATATCCGCCCCTGACAACACAGCTCCTACATCAAACAATCGGTTTTGAATCCACCCCAACTGCGCATCTGTTGCCGCACACCAATCGCCCTTATCTTGTACCACTTTTGCGCGCAGCAATCCAAGAAAACTGTTCAACTCATCTGCTGTTCCGTAGGCTTCTAGACGCCTGTCAGATTTGCGAACGCGAGCACCTGTAGCAAGCGAGGTTCTGCCTTTATCGCCTGTTTTAGTATAAATTTTCATAACCGTATTTTATAATTTCTTCGCCAATAATTTTTGTCAAAAAACACCAATCCTATCTGATACAAGTCCATTGTACTGGTTACGCGTTCGTCTTCACAGATCTCTCGCCACGCTTTTTCCATCTCCTCATTGTAGTGAATATCATCCACGATCACCACACTTTTCGCATGCACGTGCTCCGCCAACACATTAAAATATACGCGCGTACCCGCGTACGTATGGTTAGCATCTATAAACGCCATATCTATCCTCCTCAAACTATCAACCGTAAACTGTAACGTGTCAGCTGTAATCTCCCCCACCACACACTCTATGTTATTCAGGTCCAGCACCTTCCAATTTTCTTTGGCTATTTCTGCCACAGCGGGGCAGCCTTCGAACGTTACCACCTTGTTCCTACTATCCATGGCTGCCATATATGCCGTTGTCACCCCTAGACTTGTGCCCAGTTCCAGTATATTCAAGCCTTGCGAAGTGCCCAACCAATTCACTAGCCGTGCCAACATCTGTGCATATTTCTTCTTCGCCAAGCTCCCCTTTGCAATATCCCTCACTACCCTGTTGTCTTTCGCCTCATTGCTTAGTCGCCTCTTGCCGCTCCCATAATCGACGAACTCCACTTCGCGCTCATCTAGCAACATCCTCATGCGTATCTCCTCGATCTTATTCCACGCATAATACACATTCTCATCATGCAGCACCATCCTCACCCACTCAAACAAATAGGGCGAATGTATGCCATGTCCACCCGTATTTCGGGCGGTCAGTTGGTGCCTGAACCACGATAATACTCTATATATGGCAGTAGCAAGTTTCATCATTATAATCGCCGAACGCGAAAATCCGCTGCAAAGATACAACTTTTTTTGCATATATCAAAAAAAAATCGTACCTTTGCGCTCAATTATGGTACTCAATTACATTTGGATAGGACTCATTCTTCTCGCAGTCGTCATGGGCTGCGTACAATTTTTTGCGTTTGGACAAAGCGACATTTTCACCGAAATACTCAATTCCACCTTCTCTTCTGCCAAGAACGGCTTTGAGATTTCCATTGGCTTGACAGGTATCCTTGCCTTGTGGATGGGTATTCTCAATATCGGCCAGCAAGGTGGCGTGGTGAATACCCTCTCACGTGGCGTAGCACCTTTCTTCCGCCGCATTTTCCCAGAGATTCCGCCCAAGCACCCTGTCTTTGGCACGATGTTCATGAATATCGCCTCCAACATGCTGGGTTTGGACAACGCCGCCACCCCTATCGGGCTCAAGGCAATGAACCAATTGCAGGAGATCAATACCGACAAGACTAAAGCCAGCAACGCCATGATTATGTTCATCGTGCTTGGCGCCAGCGGACTGACCATCATTCCTACCACCATCATGGCATACCGCGCACAGATGGGTGCAGCCAACCCTGCCGATGTCTTCCTACCGCTCATGATGGCTACTTACTTCTCCACCCTTGCGGGCATGTTAGCAGTCTGCTTTGTACAAAAGATTAAGATTTGGGACAAGGTCATTATCGGCACTATCCTCACCCTCACCGCCTTAATGGTCGGCATGCTGTTCGCCGCACGCCATCTGCCCGAAGCCACGCTCAACACCGTTTCCGCACTCGTGGCTGCCGTTATGTTGCTCGGTGTTATTTGTTGGTTTATTATCCAAGCCACAGTTCGCAAAGTCAATGTATATGAGGCGTTTATCGACGGAGCCAAAGGCGGATTCCAAACGGCTATTGGTATCATTCCTTATTTGATTGCTATTCTTGTGGCTGTGGGTATGTTCCGCGCCAGCGGTGCGATGGACTTGCTGGAGCAGGGCATTGCCAATCTGTTTGCATGGATGGGCATCAATCCCGATATGGCGGGTGCTGTACCTACGGCATTGATGAAACCGCTTTCGGGTAGTGGTGCTCGTGGTATGATGATTGAGGCGATGGCTACGCACGGAGCCGACTCATTGGTAGGTCGCTTGTGTTGTGTCTTGCAGGGTACTACAGATACAACTTTCTATATTATCGCCGTGTATTTTGGTAGCGTAGGCATCAAGGACACCCGCCATACAGTTGGCTGTTGTCTCTTCTGTGACCTCATTGGCACCATTGCAGCCTTTATTATCGCCAATATCTTCTTTGGATAAATCCGTGCCTTGAAACTTTACACTTGCAACTATAAACCAAATATGATTCATTTTTCATCTGAAAATATAGAAATGCCTTCGCTTGACTACTCCGTAGTAGAGCGTTGGATTCGTGCGGTGGCAGCCCAATACGGTTTCTCTGTGGGTGAGTTGAATTATATCTTCTGTGACGACGAGAAGATTTTGGCAGTGAACCGCGAGTTCCTTCAGCACGACTATTATACGGATGTCATCACCTTTGATTATACCACGCGCACGCGTGTGAATGGCGATATTTATATTTCTCTTGATACGGTAGCCACCAACGCCGAACAGGTGGGCGCACCATTTCTTCACGAACTGCACCGTATCATAATCCACGGCTTGTTGCATCTCACAGGCCAGGCAGACAAAACCCCTGAAACCAAAGCCCAAATGACCGCCAAAGAGGAGGATGCTCTCCGTCGCCTGCACGTGTAAAGTTCTCAACGCTTTACAACCTGTAGCCTACGCCATTTATGTTTTCGAACATACGTGGTGATTTGTTAGTGTAAACATACAAATAGTACGATTTATTAAGATTGCCAATATCTCTAAACTATAAATAGTAAGCGCAAAGCGTATTCACTAAATACCAATCGCCCTATCCCACTTAAAAACTTTTAAAACTTTTTCTACTCAAAATTTGCACATCCGCAAATTTTGTAGTACCTTTGCAACCGAATCCTGCGCTAGAGGAAATATGTCCTGCGAAAAGCGTTTCGCATAGCTACCCTCTCGGGTAGGTTTCAGACATATTAAATAGCGTTTATTGACGCTTTGCGTTTGATTAATAGAAAACTTCGCAACTTTTCAAACCAAATCAAAACCAAAGTAACAGTAAATGCCTATGGGTATGATTATATCCATACTATGCTTGTTTCAAGGCATAGTGTGTTGTCATACCAGCGTAGGTTTCCTGTTGTTTTATTGGATTTGGTGGGCAATGCGAAGGCCTCTGTTCATAAATAATCAACGGAGGTCTACGCTTTTTGCGTGTTTATATGTAACTATTAACCACTTTTAGTAAAACATAACATTATAAGATAAATAAAAATGAAACAAAAATTTTTAACACTAATCCTTGTGCTTATAGCTTGTATAGGAACGCTCTGTGCCTCCAATACATCTGTGGGAGGTATTTGGTATGATTTTAACAGCAGTAGCAAAACCGCTTCAGTCACTTATCGTGGAAGTTATGGTTCTAATTATTCTAATGAATATTCTGGTGCGGTGGTAATTCCCGAAACCGTTACCTATAGTGGCACTACCTACAGCGTAACAAGTATTGGTTATGATGCTTTCCTTGATTGCTCCTCCCTCACCTCCATCACCATCCCCAGCAGCGTGACGAGCATTGGAAATTATGCTTTTAGTGGTTGCAATAAACTAGAATATGTGAAATGTAATGCACCCACGCCTCCTTCTATAACTAGTAATAATGATATCGAAACGTTTCCACGGATAAGAGTAGGTAGCAATACATATTATGAACATCTAACATGTTATATCCCATGCGGTGCATTAGAGGCGTATTCTAAATCAGGATGGAATTCTTACATGGAAGATTTTATAGAACAATCCGTCTATTCTGTCACAGTAAATTCTTCTAATAATACCTACGGCATAGCCAAAGTTTCATCTCGCCCAGATTGTAACAGCGCGATACTGACTGCCATTCCTAATGAGGGCTGCACTTTCGTAAAATGGAGTGATGGCAATACCCAAGCAACGCGTTATTTGGAAGTAACAAAAGATATCAATCTAACTGCATACTTTGCAAAAGAAGGATATACTATCCATGTATATCAAGATTGTAATACCACAATTGAGTAAGCACGTATGAGATATAGGATAAGATATTTATTCCTGCTTCTTGCCATCCCATTGCAACTTGCTGCTGTGGACTATACGGTGAGCATTACCACGAATACCTGTGGCAATGTACAAACCTATACCATTCCAGAAGGCGAGCAAATGGTTCTTCATGCGCATCCGATGGCGGGATACACTTTTGCTCAATGGTCAGATGGCAACACGGAAAATCCTCGCATACTGACAGTGACAAGCGATGCCTCTTATACTGCCGAGTTTGTAGCTATGTCGCCTATGCCAACTACCTACGAAGTGACGGTATATGCAGATGGTTGTGCTACACCCAAAGTAATTTCTGTCATAGAAGGCGAACAAATTCTGCTGAATGCGCATGCTAAATCAGGCTATGCTTTCTCTCAATGGTCTGACGGCAATACCGATAATCCTCGTGCTGCCATTATCAACGCAGATGCCACCTTTATGGCACAGTTTAAGGAGTCAGACGAACTTGCACCAGAGGGACAATATACCATTACTGTGAAAACCGAAGGATGTAGTACCGAACTTACACAAAATGTATCTGCTGGTACTGAAGTGACACTCTATGCTCATCCAAAAGAGTGTAATTATTTCTTCAGTTGGTCAGACGGCAACACCGATAACCCACGTACCATAACTGTCAATAGCGATGCTACTTATACGGCTATATTTAAAGCAGAACAATATACAATATATGTAGAATCTGCAGATAAAACACTAGGTACAGTATCTATAGAAATAAATCAATAACAAGTTAATAATATCAAATCAATACAACAATGAAAAAATGTTTACTTTTTGCGATGATGCTTTTTGCCTTCGCATTCACAACGCAAGCTGCCAATGAAGTTACTGCAGATTGCGGTAGCCAAGTGACTATTACTGCTACTCCTAAAGAGGGTCATCACTTTGTTCGTTGGAACGACAACAACACCGACAACCCACGTATCGTGGATGTAACCGCAGATGTTACCTACACTGCGTATTTTGCGCCTAACAAGCACATCATCACTTGGCTCAACTGGGACAATAGCGAACTCTACAAAGCAGAGTTTGACTACGGTACTACTCCTGTATATGGCGGTGCTGTGCCTACCAAACCAGCCGATGCGCAATATACCTACACATTCGATAGTTGGTCGCCAAATATCCATCCTGTACAAGGTGATGATGTATATACAGCAGTCTTCTCTAAAACCGTCAACCAATACACCGTTACCTTCAAGAACTGGGACGGATCTGTACTACAATCTACTAGCGTAGCCTATGGTGAGACACCTGTATATGCTGGTGCTACACCTACCAAGCCAGCTACCGATCAATACACTTATACCTTCTCTGGTTGGGATAAAGAGATCGCAAGCGTAACAGGTGACGTAGTTTATACGGCACAATATGATGCTACAGTGAATAAGTACACCATCACCTTCAATAACTGGGACGGCACTACATTGGCTACCTACGAGGTAGAGTACGGTCAAACACCTGTATATGCTGGCGAAGTTCCTACCAAGGCTGCTACGGATGAACACACTTACACCTTCTCTGGTTGGACACCTGCTATTGTGGCTGTTACTGGCGATGCCACTTATACCGCAACCTTCTCCAACGATGTAAATAGCTACACCGTGACACTCTACGCAGATAATGGTACTGTCACAGGTGCTGGTACATACACCTATGGAACATCGGCTAACATCACCGCTACACCTGCTGATTGCTACCACTTCGTGAAATGGTCGGATGGCGACACCAATGCGGTACGCACCATCGTGGTTACAAGTGATGTCACCCTCACCGCTATCTTCGAGATTAATACCTACACCATCAAGGTTGAGTCTGCTGACGAAACACAAGGTAGCGTAAGCGTATCTAAGTAATGAAGACAAAATCAATCATACTAATCACCAGTCTAATGTTCTTCTGCTCACTTATGTGGGCGGAGGGACATAAGATGGCTTGTGGTTCATGGATTGAGATTGCCGCACACCCGCTCTACGACTACCACTTTGTCGAGTGGAACGATGGCAATCAAGATCCCGTTCGGCAGATACAAGTGCATGAGGATGCTACCTATATCGCCTACTTTGCTGCCAACTGCGAGGAGTATGCCAATTGGCCTATTGTCTCGCTCTATGATTGGTTACTAATGGTGAATGTACGTGCTATCAACGAGATGGGCTACTACTTTGCGCCAGAGGATGTCAGTTGGTACCGCGTAGTGGGAGAACCCGATGATATGCACAACCAGTTCCCAATGGACGACCAACTCGTGGAAGAAGACAACTACTATCTCACGCTGGATAAGAGTCTCAAGGGCACTGGCACCTACTACGCTGTCATCGACGCTAGCGATAGCCAAGGCATGCTATGCGATGGACTCATGCGCTCCGTACTCGTATCCTACGCTGGCAGCAAGCAAGCGGCACAAGTGGCACTCTTCCCCACATCCATCACCACAGGACAAACCATGCAACTCAAAGGACTCGTGCCCGAAGAAGATAGTCATATCTATATCTACAGCACTACGGGTCAGTTGATGCATCAGTTCGTTTCGCAAGGCAAAACCACCATCCCGCTAGAAGCTGGACACATAGCTGGTTGCTACCAAGTGCTCGTAAAATCACCATCCATCACGCAGACACTGCGCTATATTGTCACACATTAATAATACAGTTATGAACAGATCTATCTATACATATCTTTGTTTGCTATTGATGGCAATAAGTTGCACGCCTGCACTATCGGCTAGAAGACACAACGATACAGACCATGTCCTACTTGTGGGATTAGCAGGCGGTGGTACCTACCACCTCACTCCCAACGAGTGCCAGATGAAAAGCAAGATTGGCGCCACAGGCGCAATAGCTGTGGACTATGCATTCTACAAATCGCTGCAAAAAATCGATTTAGGTCTGAGAACAGGTATCGAACTCGGCTATCAACTATCACCCTACCAGGCAGAGTTTGAGCACCATTTTAGCAATCAGGACTACCTAGGCAATCAAATGGATTATACCACTTCGGGCACTGTTGATATTGCACACCAGCAACTGTTGGCTAGTATTCCGCTGATGTTTGCATTGCGTAGCAACGGATTTGTGTGGAACATCGGTGCGAGGGTGCAAACTGCAGTATATCAAATGGGTAAGCAACAGTTGTCCAATCCTACTATCACAGCCTATTACCCTGCCTTTGGCGTATCCATCACCAACGAACTAATCACCGGCCTTGTGGCAGAAGAGCAACTGTCTAGCGATATTGCCTTTCCATCGCTTGGTATCGAATGTATGGCTGCCACCGAGATTGGCTATGAATATGCCTTTAGGAATAGCAACGCTATTGGCGTGATGGCATATCTCAACGTAGGTCTGTGGGGTACACGAGCAGAAACGACCGACAAACCGATCATCAGCGTTGCTCCCATCACAGATGGCAATAACCCTGTACCTGAGGTAAGCGTGAACGATGCATACCATTCGTTGTTGAATTCCTATATGCCATTGCAGTTTGGCGTGAAGGTATATTATGCCTTCAATCTCACGAAATGATATAGCATGGGCTTCCTGCTCAGTTTCTAGAATATAGTACCTCAAACAAAGGAAGTAAATTCCGAATTTTCTGCTCACCTCGCAAAAATGTGGGGTGAGTTTTTTTACTAGCTACCGCGAACATCAGAGTGGTAACCGAGTGGTTAGCGAATGGGCGGGTGAGTATCGACTCAAACAAAAAATTACACTTTTTCACCTAATCTCTTGCATATATAATTTTTTTTCTGTACCTTTGCAAGCAATATCTGTTATACGCTAACCAACATCC
This sequence comes from Paludibacteraceae bacterium, assembly GCA_045589755.1. Taxonomy (GTDB): domain Bacteria; phylum Bacteroidota; class Bacteroidia; order Bacteroidales; family Paludibacteraceae; genus Colicola. Next base: position 9,330 of record JAZNPR010000041.1, on the reverse strand, counting down.
CTATTGCGGTGGGCGATAAAGATATCAGAAATACCGAAAAAACATATACTTAACATCTAAAACTAAACACGTTATGGCTAAAGTTTATCAAGCTAACGAGATTAAGAACATTGCCCTCATGGGTGGCAGTGGCTCGGGTAAGACTACCCTCATGGAATCCATGCTCTTCGAGTGCGGGGTCATCAAACGTCGCGGAACCGTTGAAACACAATCTACCGTCTGCGACTATTTCCCAGTTGAAAAGGAATACGGCTACTCCGTTTTTTCCACAGTTTGTAACATCGAGTTCAATAACAAAAAACTCAATATCATTGACTGCCCAGGTTCAGACGACTTCTGTGGTGGTGCTATCACTGCACTTCACGTCTCTGACACCGCTATCATCACCCTCACTGCAAACGGTGGCGTAGAGGTGGGCACACAAAACAATTTCCGTCGCGCCGAGAAAGCAAAGAAACCTATCGCTTTCGTTATCAACAAGTGCGACCACGAGAACGCTGACTTCGAGCGTACCTTCAACGAACTCAAAGAGGTGTTTGGCAACAAATGTACCCTCTTCCAATATCCTATCAACGCAGGCAAGGACTTCAACGCTGCTATTGATGTACTCCAAGGCAAAATGCTCGTTTGGAAAGCAGAAGGTGGCGCGCCTGAAGCTAAAGATATCCCAGAGAGCGAGAAAGCTACTGTAGAAGAGATTCGCGCTCAACTCCTCGAGTGGGCTGCTGAGTCCGACGAGACTATCATGGACAAGTATTTCGAGCAAGGAACCCTCTCTGATGACGAGCTCATGCAAGGTCTTAAGACCGTCTTCGCAGAAGGTAGCATGTATCCTGTTATCTGCACCAGCGGTCTGAAGGATATGGGTATCCGCCGCCTTATGGGCTTCCTTGGCGAGATGACTCCATCTGTAGCAGATGCACCAAAACCATTGACAGTCAATGCAGAAGAAGTGGCTCCTGTGGCTACTGCTCCTACCTCTGTTTTCATCTTCAAGACATCGGTTGAGCCACATATTGGTGATGTCAACTACTTCAAGGTGATGCAAGGCACCCTCAAGCCAGGTGACGACGTATTGAACGTTGATCGCGGCACAAAAGAGCGTATCTCTCAACTCTATTCTGTGGCTGGTAACATCCGCGTTCCTGTAGAGGAAGTATCTGCTGGTGACATCGCTGCTACTGTAAAACTCAAAGATACTCGCACGGGTAACACCCTTAATGCGAAAGATTGCGAGAACCAATATCCAGCTATCTCTTATCCAGATCCTAAATATCGCCGTGCTATCAAGCCAGTTAACGAGGCTGATTCAGAGAAACTCTCTGCACTCCTCACCCGTATGCACGAAGAGGATGCTACTTGGGTTGTAGAGCAATCTAAGGAATTGAAACAAGTGATTGTTTCAGGTCAAGGTGAGTTCCACCTCCGCACACTCAAATGGCGTCTGGAGAACAACGATAAGATGATGGTTCAATACGAGGAGCCAAAGATTCCTTATCGCGAGACTATCACCAAGTCTGCTCGCGCTGACTATCGTCATAAGAAACAATCAGGTGGTTCTGGTCAATTCGGTGAGGTACACCTCATCGTAGAGCCATACGTAGAGGGCGAACCAGTAAAAGAGGTTTACAAGTTTGGTAACCAAGAATATCGTATTACCGTTCGTGATACCCAAGAGATTCCACTCGATTGGGGCGGCAAATTGGTGCTCATCAACTCTATCGTAGGTGGTGCTATCGATGCACGCTTTATCCCTGCTATCCTCAAAGGTTTGATGGATCGTATTGAGCAAGGTCCTTTGACAGGTTCTTACGCACGCGATGTACGCGTTATCATTTATGATGGTAAGATGCACCCAGTAGATTCCAACGAAATCTCCTTCCGTTTGGCAGGTCGCAACGCCTTCGCTGAGGCGTTCAAGAACGCTAATCCAAAACTTTTGGAGCCTATCTACGAGGTTGAGGTTTTCGTACCAAGCGAAATTATGGGTGATGTGATGTCTGACATCAACGGTCGCCGCGGTATGGTGCTCGGTATGGAAACAGAGAAAAACTTTACCACACTGAAGGCATTGGTTCCATTGAAAGAGATGAGTTCTTACTCTACTACATTGTCAAGTCTCACGGGTGGTCGTGCTACCTTCACCATGAAGTTCAAGAGCTACGAACTCGTGCCAGGCGATGTACAAGACAAACTCATTAAGGAATACGAAGCAACTCAAAAGGACGAGGATTAATCCCGCAATACCAATATCAAAAAAAAGACTGCCACTAGGCAGTCTTTTTTTTATCCTTGTCCCTGCGACTTATACGCCACATTGCCATTCGTTGGCAAATGGCCTTCGGCCTTCATCTTGCGAACGAATAGTCTATCGCCACATTGCACATACAAATAATGACCACTAAATGCTAACGAGTGTACTCTGCCCGCGGGCAAAGACAAGATAGCCCTGACACGACCATTATGGTCAGCCACTTGCACACCCATTGGTGTAGCAACGTATAGATTGCCATTCGTATCAAATGCCATATTGCCTGTGGGTTGCGACACACCATTGCTTAGATCGTGCAGATAATAGAATGGTTCGCTATACTTCATTTCGCCCTGCTGGCTGATAATCGTACTAATCAAATGGTGGGTGTTCTGCTCGGCTGTTACACAAAAACGATAATTCGGTGCTATCGCCACAGTACGCTCACCTGTAGTGATGACCCACACATTGTCCTGGCACTTCGCTTGGTCATTACACAAAGCGAGGAATTTGTCGCCTTCCAATTCTTGAACCGCTTGCAATCCAGACAAGCCATCTGCTACTTTTACACTATTTTTATACAATGTACTTCCGCGTGCTGTCAACTTATCTCCCATTAATTTCTCTCCACTCTTCAGTTGACCTACTTGCTCACATTTTCCATCTACTGACACCTTATATATATGTGAACGCAAAGCAAACACCACCGAGCTATCTGCCGTGGCAAATATATCCTTGCTGCCTAATTCAACAGGCAATACCAACTCTTGCCAATCCTCTTCTTCAATCAAAATCTCCTTCAGCATGCCATTATTTGACCAACCTTTTTGCACCTTAGCTGGGTAGCCCTTCCACAACCAACGCATCGCATCAGGGAAAGCCAATGTGCCGTACTTGATGCTATGATTGCCTCTATCCCACTTATGGAATACCTCATAGCCCGCAAAATTAAATGCAGACTCCATCAGCAGGTTATATTCAAACCACTCGCCAAAAATAGGATTCCACACATCGTACCAACCGTCCTGCATATAGATGCGCAGCGGTTTGGGTTCGGTCTTGCGCACAATAGCGGGATACTCATGTCCACCGCGCATAGCCACGAAGGTTCCCACTGTAGTATATACGCGGCTAAACAAATCTGGTCTATTCCATGCCGCAGTAAACGCAGCTATACCACCGCTACTGGCACCCGTGATGGCGCGGTCATTGGCATCGTTAGAAAGCATAATGGTCTTTCCGCTTAGCGTCCGCATACCCTCCACCTTAGCCAGTACCTCCTGTTCAAGAAACTGCACAAAGAGGTCATCCGTCGAATCAAACTCCTTGCAGCGATTATAGCGCACCACCTCGCCCCCCTCATCATACACCACGCCAGGATTAACAAAGACACCTATCGTCACTGGCATCTCGCCCGAGGCAATCAAATTATCCATCACCGTAATGGCATCATAGAGAATGCCGTCCATACATACCAACAAACATGCAGGCACATCTCCTGTATATTGCTGAGGCACATACACCAGAATCTCGCGCTCCGTACCAGGATAGATATGCGAATCATTAAGCGAAAACTTCAGCACTTCGCCACGTAAACTCTCCTCCATTTTGACCGTAGCAGGGTCAAAAGGGGCACGCACATTATACGCTTGTTGGGCAATAGCATTACCAATAGATAGTGCTATGCCCAACAAAAGAACTAGATTTTTCATCATATTTATTTCTTCTTTTTCTTCTGAATCATCTGACGATCAGGAGTCAACATCGGACGCTGTGCCAAGCGCTTCATCATCTCCTCAAACTCAGGAAAATCGCAATCTAACGCCCCATGCGACAACACGCTGATATCATCTTTAAGTCGCTCCGTGCCCGATTCTTGCTCACGATTCCAGATAGCATTCTTCTGGCGCATGCACTGAGCTATATATATAATCATGGATTGCTTTTTCTCTGTATCCAATTCGTTTACAGCCAATTGCACCATATCTTGAATAATACGTCCATAATTACGCATACGCACTACTGTTGTTTTTCTCAAATTACCTTGTTCCATATTATCTTGCCTTTAGCCTTTAACCTTCAACCTATTTCTTCTTTATCAAATAAATCATCGTAGGATAGTGGTCAGCATAGCCATTTTGCCACACGCCACTCTTCACAGTACGGAACGGAGTTCCTTTGTCTTTACCCTCTTGCACGGTCAAGAATGGTTTGTTGAAAATCTGTGACTTCCAATATACCCACTTACCGTCTTCCACCTTAGCATTCATCAGCGGCTCTGAAATAATAATCTGGTCAAACAAATTCCAACTGCCTTGATATGCCAAGCTGCCTATACCGCGATCGAGTTTTTGCCACATGGTATTGAAGAATCCTTGTGGCTCAACTTCCTCACGTGTTTTCTTGGCGCCAAGAATCACCGCACAACTATTGTTGAATGGGTCATCATTCAAGTCTCCCATCACAATAATCTTAGCACGGGGTTCTCTCATATAGATACTATCCGCCACATGCTTCACCAACATAGCGGCAGTATCGCGTGTAGCACGGCTACTTTCCTCGCCACCCGAACGACTGGGCCAGTGATTGACACTGATATGAATCTTATCCATCACAATCTTGCGATTGTCGTCCAACATATAACCTGACACCCACAACTGCAAACGGCTTCTAACTACGCCGCCATCTGCATAATGTGCCTTGAGTTCATATCCTTTGGGCTGACCTACTGGCTTAAACATATCAGGGTTGTACAAGAAACCCACATCTATACCGCGGCGATCAGGACCTTCGAGCAGAATAGGCAAATAATTGCGATTATGCTTCTCCTTGAGTTCGCGGCAGAGGTCATGCAAGCAAGTTATATTCTCCACCTCCGAAACACCTACACATGCTGCGCCACGAGGATCCTCATCGGTTCCCAGTTGAGCAATGGCATATGCCATATTCTGAATTTTCTGCTCGTACTTGAATTTCGTCCACTTCATACCGCCATCGGGCAAGTACTCATAGTCGTTTTTACCTTCATCGTGAATGGTATCAAATACGTTCTCTAAGTTATAGAACGCCACACAACGAAGTATCATATCTTCGGACTGTGCAGCAAGCGGTGAAAACATCACGCATGCCAAAATTGCTACAAAAGCAAATCGTAAATTGATGAGTTTCATGATTTTTCTTTATTTGTTTGCAAAATTACTACTTTTTTTTGGATTGTACAAAAGTTTTTTGTAATTTTGCAGAGATTTTTATACAAAACCATTAAAAAAACGTTTAAAACTTTTAGAACACTTAAAACATTTTTTAGTATGTCATCCGTAAACAAAGTTATTTTAGTCGGCAACGTGGGTAGCGACCCAGAAGTTCGTTATTTGGAGCGTGGCACCGCTATTGCCAATTTCAATCTCGCCACCACAGAGCGTGGCTACACCATGCAAAACGGCACCCAAGTGCCAGACCGCACTGAGTGGCACCCCATCGTACTCTGGCGCAATCTCGCCGAATGGGCAGAAAAATATGTACGCAAAGGCATGAAACTCTATGTAGAGGGCAAACTGCAAACCCGCACATGGGAGAAAGACGGACAAGTTCGCCGCAAAACAGAGATTATTGCAGAGAATATCCAAGTTTTATACCGCCCCGCTGAATACCGCAGTCCTTCCGCACACACCGAAGAAGTGCAACAAGAGACACCATTGTCAGAAAACACCCATATCCCAACGTTAGAAATGGAAGATATTTTCTGATAGGTTAAAAGGTTAGAGGTTAAAGGCGAACACTAAATTCCATAACTACACCCAACAGCTACATTCAGTTTCTGACTACCTGCTTCCATGATGGGCATTATCAAATTATCTTTGGTCACTTGCCATGGTTGCAGCATCACATGGGCAAAAGCCGACACTGTACCATAGGACAGCGTCCACGATTTATTCAGTTTCAACCCAACAAGTGTTACTGCAAAATCGCCTTGGAAACCAGTGTACAAACTCTTAGTAGGTGTTATACCCAAACGCGCTGCTAACAACCAATTCGCTCCCAAATCAAAGTCATAGCCTAACTCAATATACGTAGAATAGGCGCGATGCAATTCGCCATCTACCATATATCCATCACGGCCAAAGGTGCGGAAAGCCACTAAACAACTTAGCGGAATCTTATCGCTCACACGATACGAGACACGCCACTCACCAGTCGTGCCACCTCCACCACGGGGGTGATTGCGGAAATCAAAGAAACAAGTAGGAGTACCATCTGGGTAGCAATCAAAATAATAACAATGCAGGTAGTTCACATTCAACCCCCAACGACTGAAACCAATCATCAAGTCCACTTCTGGATTAAAACCTGTAAACGTCCAATCGGTAGCACCTACATTCCACCACATATTGGCATAAAAGCCCGCATAACCGACAGTGGCATCCAATTGCAAACTTGGACCACCACAGTACGAGCCACGCCAGATATAGTTGCTTGTCATTGTGGCTGATGCCGACCAAGAAAATGAAGATTTCTGTTCCTCTGCCTTTGCGGAGAAAGATATCATGAGGATAGTAACTATAAGAAAGTTTCGCAAAGTTTGTAAACGCATAGTATAACAATTAGTTTGCAAAGGTACTACATTTTTTTGAATTACACAAAAAACAAATAGGATAATTTTGTTGGAACACAAAATTATCCTATTTATATCATACCTCCTAGTAAGGCTCGATGGGGTTGTTATTCTTGAGAAGTATTCTCTTTTTGCTCTTTACGTTTTTGAATATTCTCATCCACTACTTCGACCGCTTTGCTTGCTGCCTTCATAGCCACTTCACCAGCCTTACCTGCCACCTCAGTCGCCTTGCTGGTCAATGCAGCAGTAGCAGTCGCCACTTTAGACCAATCATGATTGCGTTTGAAAGAGGTGATTGTCACATGGCTCATAATATAAATGCATACGAAACTAAATACACATGCAGCTGCCGCCAATAACACCAGTTTCAAGATAATAATCACGATATCCAATGGGTTGGATTCTGTATGCGTTTCTGTTCTACCACTCGAATAGATAGTCGTCACCTCAGTCTCAGGGAAGAACTGCAGCGCAACACTTGCACCCAGCAAGAACGATGCAAAAGCAAAACCAATCTTCTGGAATTTATCCAATCTTGCACGCTCTGCACGGTAGCGAGTGATATAGTAACCATACTGGTGGCTACTGTAGATATAGAATGGGGTCAATAGCAATACATAGATACAAATCAACCATACAATACGATCCAACCAACGTGCAGCACGCAAATCATCTTTGTAACTTTTTACTACAGTCTTACGATATTTCTTAAAGCCCATATCATTGATATCCTCATACTGCTCTAAATATGCCTCAGCCTTATCTTCGTAATACTTTATTTGCTTCTTGTACCCCTTCTTGCGCTCGCGATCTTGTGCTGTATCCGCCCTATGTTTGTAGTCCTCTATATTTTCCAACGCATTTTCGTAGTTCTTCTTTATATGACCCAATTTATATGCCTTGTGACCATTGGCATTAGCTAATGTATAAACCAACGAGTCTGTTCTACAATCTGCAAATGCAATGGTAGTATCTTGCTTTTGCCAGTTCTTGATACCCTCCACTTTCGCCTCGATAGCTTGTCTATCGCTTGCTACCTCGCCAGAGATGTAAAACATGATAAAAATAGACAAGATACAGCCTGCTATCAATGACCACTTGAATGTCCAGTGTTTCTTTCTTGACCAACTAACAATTTCACGCAACTCCTCATAACGCTCTTTGAAGAACTCATCGTTAGGATCCTGCACTGCAGCCTGTGCGCAATCCAAGAGTCGATCCATCTCATCACATTCTGCTTCAGTACATGGATACACATCGTCAATATTGACTGTTTGCTGGTTTTCATCTTCTTTCGTGATGTGACTGCTTGTCATCATAGCAGCATCCAACAATTCATACGCCTTCTCGTTAGAAGGAGTAGCCTCTTGACCTGCCTTCAGATCATCTTGCGTGAAAGAAACATAACCATTTTCGCGTGTTTCACGTCTTTTTTTGAACCAATCTTTTAGTGCCATAATTGTAGTGTTTTTAATGAATAATGAATATTAGAATTTTAGGGACAGTACATGCTATCCCTTTTGCGAAATTAGAGTATTTATTGCTTGATAAATCGCACCACTTGTGTACCTATTTGTAGGAGATAGGCACCCTTTGGCAAGTTCTCTACAGAGATTTGTGTTCCTTCGGTAGATTGCAATACACGTCCATGCAAATCGTACACACGCAAAGTCTGAATATCTATTCCTTTGATATACAACATATCTTGTGTAGGATTGGGATAAACAACAATACTGCCCTTCACTACATTCTCCAAGGCGGTTGACTCGTTAGAGAAAACTATCTTATGGATATTAGCAATAGGCTCAGTAGCAAGCACATTGCCTGCTTTGTCCAATAGTTGCAAATCTTCACCTACAAATACCCACTTACCTATCAACGCAATATCTTTCGCCATTTCAGCACCAGTATAACATTCGATAACCAGATTAGTAGCCATTACCTGCACAAGGCAAAACAATGCTACAAGAGAAAATAGAACTTTCTGTTTCATATTCGTATCATTTAATTTTCGCGCAAAGATACAACATTTTTTTTAATTGTGCAAATTTGGGCGTGTAAAAGTGTAAGGTTAGAGGTTAAAAACTAAAAGTGAGAGGCTAAAGCTCGGATATAAACAAAGAACCCCTCATCTTATAGATGAAGGGTTCTGAAAATGGCGGCTACCTACTCTCCCACAAACGCAGTACCATCGGCGTTGCTGAGCTTAACGACCCTGTTCGGAATGGGAAGGGGTGGGACCTCAGCGCTATAACCACCTTAATTATGGGGTTAACGTATTGACTGTAGAAGCTTAGAGCAAATACCCTAAGTTCTATGATTGTTAGCTTATTTGAGAATCTCTTCTCTAGAAAAAGATCTCGGGCAATTAGTACTGCTCGGCTTTATGTCACCATTTGTACACCTGCAGCCTATCAACGTCGTAGTCTACAACGACCCTCAATGGAAATCTAATCTTGGAGCT
>JAZNPR010000040.1:0-77068 GCA_045589755.1 Paludibacteraceae bacterium | reverse complement strand
TCATCTCACCAAGACCTTTATAGCGCTGTGTCTTCACCAACTTCTCATCGCCACCGCAATGCTTCATGATAAAGTCCAAACGTTGTTGGTCATTCCAGCAATACTCCTTGTAGCTACCCTTTGAGCACAAGTACAATGGTGCCATCGCGATATACAAGTGACCTTGCTCAATAATCTCCTTCATATGGCGGAAGAACAATGTCATGATCAGTGTAGCAATGTGTGCACCGTCCACGTCGGCATCGGCCATAATAATTACTTTATGATAGCGCAACTTACTAAGGTTGAGTGCCTTAGGATCTTCCTCGGTACCAAAGGTAATACCCAGTGCGGTGAAGATATTTCTCACCTCCTCGCTCTCAAACACCTTATGCTCCATCGCTTTCTCCACATTCAAGATCTTACCACGCAATGGCAAGATTGCCTGAATCTTACGGTCGCGACCAGTCTTAGCAGTACCACCCGCAGAATCTCCCTCCACAAGGAACAACTCGCACTCGGCTGGGTCTTTACTCTCGCAGTCTGCCAACTTACCAGGCAAACCGCCACCGCCAAGAGGTGATTTTCTGAGCACGCTCTGGCGAGCATTACGCGCAGCAATACGCGCTTGAGCAGCCAAGATCACTTTCTCTACGATCTTCTTCGCATCTTCTGGGTGCTCCTCCAAGTAGTTGGTCAATGCCTCGCTCACAGCAGAAGATACCATACCAGCCACCTCCGAATTACCCAACTTGGTCTTGGTCTGACCCTCAAACTGTGGCTCAGCTACCTTCACGCTGATGATAGCGGTCAAACCTTCGCGGAAGTCGTTTGCATCGATATTGGCATTACCATCTTTGTCTTTCAACTTGGCCTTCTCCAGCATCTTGCTCTCATCGGCGTATTTCTTCATTACGCGAGTGAGTGCAGCACGGAAACCTGCCACGTGTGTACCACCCTCGATGGTGTTGATATTGTTTACATAACTGTGTACGTTCTCGTTGAAATCGGTGTTATAGAGGATTGCCACCTCTACTGGAGTACCGTATTTCTCGGTATTCAAGTGAATCACCTCGCTAATCAGCGGTGTGCGGGTGCCGTCGATATAACGAACGAACTCGCTCAATCCTTCCTCTGAGTAGAACACCTCGCCTTTGAATGTGCCGTCCTCGTTCTTCTCGCGCAGGTCGGTCAAGGTGATACGCACACCAGCGTTCAGGTATGCCAACTCACGCATACGGTTAGCCAAGATGTCGTAGTGATAAACAGTCTCGGTGAAGATGCTGCCGTCTGGCCAGAACTGCACGCGAGTACCTGTACCTTCGCCCTCGTTGTAGGTGCCAACTACGCTCACAGGAGCCAATGGTTTACCTTTGGCGTAGTCTTGCGCATGGATTTTGCCATCGCGACGAACCTCCACATGCAAATGAGTAGAGAGCGCATTCACACAGCTCACACCCACACCGTGCAAACCACCAGACACCTTGTAGCTGTCTTTATTGAACTTACCACCGGCGTGCAATACAGTCATAACGACTTCAAGTGCGCTCTTTTTCTCTTTTGGGTGCATATCCACTGGGATACCACGACCGTTATCTTGTACGGTAATGGAGTTATCCTCGTTGATTGTCACCTCGATGTTGCTACAGAAACCAGCCAATGCTTCGTCAATAGAGTTGTCCACCACCTCATAAACCAAGTGATGCAAACCTTTCAGCGAGATATCGCCGATATACATCGCAGGGCGTTTACGCACTGCCTCCAGACCTTCGAGCACCTGAATGCTCGAACCATCATACTTCTCTTGTTGTTCTACTTGTTGATTCAATTCTTCCATTGTATTTTGTATTTTATTATTTTCTATTTAGTCCTTGTATTGTTTTTAATTGTCTGTTCTATTGTTGGTATTGTCTTAATATATCCCTTGCCGCTGGGGTGTGTTGTTTCCCCAGCGGAATTGTTGTTGGTTTTATGTTGTTTGTGTTGTTGTCAACCCTATCTCTGTTTAATAATTGTTTTTAATTGTCTCTTCTATTGTCGATATTGTCTTAATCATATCCCCTGTTGCACAAAATGCCTGCAAAGTTACTACTTTTTTTTCACATACACAATACCCCCACCCGCCTTTTTCGAGAAATGCGCTCTAATCGCAAATAAACCACCTTTTTCAGCTTCTGCCATTTTGTATTTTCACTCCCCAAAACCCTCCAATCGCTTAAAACGAAGATTTTCTTACACCCATCTGTGCCGTTCATGGTCATTCCATATCCCAAACGCTGGAGTGTAGCGAAAAAGAGATAATATTCTCCTAATAGGAGTTATCTTGCTCTATGTTGATTTATGTTGTTTAGGTTGTTAATAATATATTCATTATGCAGATTGTCATACAAGGAATATAACGAAGAACCCCCTCGCATCCCGTTTGTTCCCACGCTTTCCCGACACATACCCCGATACATACGTATACCCAATGAATATCCCACGAATACCCCGTACCTATTTCTAACATACTCTAGGTATAGGATTAAGCGATCCGCAGCCCGCCCTTACCCTCAAAAATAGTAGCACCTTTGCCCCATCCGATAAACAAGACTCACCTTTAAAACTTTTAAAACTCCTGAAACATTTTCCACTTAAAATTTGCAAATGCGCAAATTTTGTTGTACCTCCGCAGAAAATCAGCGAAATAAGCCTCACGGACACGCCGGACTTTCAGTACAAATAGCTAAAAGTCCATTGGAAGCAACTAAAAAAGGACAACTAAAATCCAAATCCGCATAATTGGTTCGTAATAAGCCAATTATACGGATTATATTTGTGTAGAAATCCTTTAAAACACAAGTCAGACCAATAGGGTTTTTAAACATTTTGGCACTTATATTTGCATATATGTAATAAAAATTGTACCTTTGTAGCATTAAATTCAATCCTTTATCAAAGAAATCAAAACACAATGAATAGCGGTTCTTTAGAAAACAAGATTAAAATAGTTCCTATTAGCGAACTTTTAGACATGGATTTTTTCATACCAAAGTATCAAAGAGGATATAGATGGGAAAAATTACAAGTTGAAGAGCTATTAAATGATATTCTTCGTTTTATAGAGCAAGGGCAACGTGGATTTTATTGTTTGCAACCACTAGTGATTAAACGTAGTACAATAAAAGACAATATTAGTGAAATCAAAGATATAAAAGAATATTTAGATACAATTAAAGAAGATTCCGATTTAGTAGGGAGTTTACTTTCTGAATTAAAACGCCATACGCGTTGGGAAGTTATAGATGGACAGCAACGATTGACCACATTATTTATTATCCTAACAGAATTACGTAAGGGGAAGAAGCCTTATAATCTAGAATATGAGAGAAAAGGTAGTGGGAAATTCTTAGAACAAATATACACATCAAATAGTGAAGGTAAAGAAAATATTGACTTCCTCCACATGATACAAGCGCGAAATGTTATAAGAATCTGGTTAGATAAGCACTCTTCAATAAGAGAGATTTTACTGACCGTGATTTTAGACCAAGTTCAGTTTATTTGGTATGAATCAGTAGGTGAAGATCCTATAGAAGTATTCACTCGATTAAATATAGGGAAAATATCCTTAACCAATGCAGAACTGATTAAAGCTATGATATTAAATAGTTCTAATTATACAGGACTAACTGAAAATTTGATTCGTAGTAAACAATTGCAAATTGCCGCGAAATGGGATGAAATTGAATATACACTACAAAATGATGAAATTTGGCTATTTCTTAACGACGCTAAAAGTATAGAGTTTACTCGTATCGATTATTTGTTTAATATTATATATGAGAATGATTTATTGCATCTCAATTTAGATGAAAAAGAGTATGATGCTTGTATTGGTAATGATAGATATAGTGTATACCGTTATTTTGCAAAGGTTATTCAAATTAGAGAGAACAATGAGATCGTAAATACTTTAGATAGCGTGTGGAATAAAATAACCACTTTATATGACACTTTAATAGAATGGTATAATGATTCTTTATTTTATCATTATATAGGATATCGCATTTGGACCAAAGAAGATAATAACGATAATAAAATTGATAGAAGAAAATTTATCGCTGAACAATACGAAAAATGGATAGCTACTGACAAAAATAAATTCTTAGAGGAGCATCTTATCAAAGACATTAAAAATGCCATTGATTGCAATCGTGATGAGTTAAATACCCTGCATTTTGAAAATAATAAATCAAAAATAAGAAAAATCTTACTGCTACATAACATACAAACGATTATAAATCAACAAGGTGTACAAACAGAAAAATATAAACAGCATGTCTTTTATAAATTTCCGTTTCACTTATTCAAGAAGGAAATATGGAATGTTGAACACATTGATTCCGCTACCACCAATGATCTTGAAAAAACCAAAGATAAAAAAGCATGGCTACGAGCTGCTATTGCAACAGGCAAGTTATCATATCAAGATGTAGAAGATATATTAAACACACCAGACAAAAATAGTATGGAAGGCTTTGAAGATATTTATAATAAAGTTATGTCTTCCTTTCCTTCAGACGACTTGCTTAAAGAACAAAACGAAGAAGATGATAACGAGCGAATGCATATTTGGAATCTTGCATTATTAGACGAAAAAACCAACAAAAGTTATCATAATTCTATTTTTAGTGTAAAACGGGCATTTGTTATATATAAAGAGCAGGGAACACATTGTTTCCTCTCTTCTAATGGGAAAGTAGAGTTCGATAACGACAAGTGTATAGCATTTGTTCCTATCTGTACAAAACAAGCATTTATGAAATACTATACTGCTGATGCAAACGCATTGCTAGCATGGACAAAAACAGATGCAAAGGCATATTTAGGTGATATTCAAGACAAATTGACTAACTTTTTAAAATGAAAATAATATGGATAGTATTGCTCGTAAAATTTCATTTTGGCAGCTATTAGATGATACAAATGTTGTTATTCCAATTATTCAACGAGATTACGCTCAAGGAAGAGTTGGTTTTGAAAATCTGCGTGAAAAATTTTTAGGATCATTGTTAACAGCTTTAAAAACTGGAGAACAACTCAAACTAGATTTTGTTTATGGCTCTACTAACCATCAGCATCAATTTTATCCCTTAGATGGACAACAACGATTAACTACTCTTTGGTTACTACATTGGTACATAGCCTATCGATTAAATAAATTAACCAACTCTTCTATAATTGATCGGTTATTGCATTTTTCTTATGAAACTCGCTCTAGTAGTAAGCAGTTCTGTGAAAGATTAGTGAAATATGGATCTAAGCTAATGCCACAAAACCAGGAAACAATATCAGATGCTATTATGCGTCAAACATGGTTTCCTTCTTTTTGGAGACAAGACCCTACAATACAAGCTATGCTTCGTATGCTAAGCGGAGAACAAGATAATAAAATTGATGGAATCGAAGAACTTTTTAAGTTAAACAATGACTATTTACCTAAATATTGGGAAAGTTTGATAAGTAATTCTAACGAATGCCCTATTGTATTCTATAAATTAGATTTAGAAAATATTGGACAATCAGACGATTTGTATATTAAGATGAATGGACGAGGCAAGCCGTTAACTGATTATGAAAACTTTAAAGCAGATTTAGTGAAATATCTTATTGACCAAGATTGGAAGGAATTAAGCGATGCAGAAAATGGCTTGCCTATTTTAATGGATACAACCTGGACCGACTTTTTTTGGCAATATTCTCAAGATGGAATTACCCTAGACGACATGATGTTTGGATTTATAAATCGATATTTCCTTGTCCAAATGCTGCAACTTAAAATACTAGAGAAAATTGAAGATAAAGACCTCGGCAATGATCGTTTATCCAAAACATTCAAATACCTGTATAGTTACACCGAAAGTAAAGATAAGAGAGAAAGTTATAGAAAAACAGGCTTTGCTGTTTATCAACGATTATTTGAACACGAAATTAATGCAGAAAAAATTGGAAACAAATTACTTACTAATCTTAAAACAATTTTGAATAATTTATCTTTATTCAATAAGGATGAACTTACCGAATGCATTAAATACATGTATAGTCCAAACGATGATGAAAAATTCGAATTAATATATAAGGGGAAAGATTTCTATAAACTAACAATACCTGAAACAATAGCATTTTGGGGCGTCTGTCAATTCTTCGCTTCTAATAAAATCGAGGCAACTCCACATACGCTCAACAATCTTAAACATTGGATGCGTATTGTTTGGAACGTGTCGAAGTTTAGTGTATTATCAAATGCTAGTATAGCTGATGAGATAAGAAATAAAACGGCTTTACGATCAACTATTATTGCATTAGAACAAGCATTTCAAGACAAATGTGACGTTTACAATCTAGAAAAAATCAACAGCGATGCTATTGACAATTCACATATTCTAGAGGAATATGCAAAAATTCAACAAATCAGCAAAAGGGATTATCAAGGAAAATTATCAAATCTCATAGGAAAGACATGGGAAGATATTATTCTTGAACTTGAAAAACTACCATTCTTTCAAGGAACTATTGCTGCTCTTATGAGAGGTGAAGATGGAACTTTGAACTGGAGTTGTTTTGACATCAAATATCAAAATTTATATTGGTATTTAAATAACTATAAACACGATTTAACGGACATCGCATATCGCAATTACCTTCTATACGATTTTGCTTCTATCAAAAGGTACTATTGGTTTCAAAGCGGAGATGTGCATAACGCATTATGGCGCCTGATATTATCACATCCCTCTATCGTTCACAACGTACATACATGGCTTATAAACCAACCACTTAACGAAGAACAACTATCTAATAAGGACTTACGAAACAAATCATATTGTGAGCGAGTTATTATAAAGACAGGATTTATTAATGAAGTTAATAGCGAAAGAGGTATGTATTTGGCGTATAGTTGGAAGTTTACTTGTGATGTATACATTCACCATCAAGCTTCGAATCGCCCATATGTAATATTCAATGAGGATCGAGATAATATACTTAATGATGCGATTGATAACAATATCATAACACTTCATGATCAAACTTGTCGTAAGGAATGTGGAACTTTTGATAGTAGAGATATTATTTTCATCTATAGAAATGAGGAATATAATTGGCATAGTACTGGTGTTATATATAAACAATCTAATCCGAACAAAAGTTTGCCTCAGCCGAATTCTCTTGCTTCATTTGTTAACATAATGATATTGTTGAACATATAAAGAAATTAAAGAAACTCTTTAAAGACTTATGACCCAATACATCGCTGATACAGAGCACTATAGCGAAGTTATTTCGCGGATACCGAAGGTCAAGCGGTTGCTATGGATTGCAACCGCTGACCTGAAGGATCTATATGTGAAGAAGTCCGAGAAGACTGTCGTTCCTTTGTTGCAGGTTCTCAATGATCTTGTCAAGAAAGGCGTAGAAGTGCGTCTTATCCATGCCAAAGAACCAGGACCAGCCTTCCGCGAAGATTTTGATAAATACCCCGCACTATGGAGCAAGATGGAACGCCGTCTGTGTCCACGTGTCCATATGAAAATTGTGGTCATGGATAGCGAACTCGTATATATCGGTTCTGCCAATCTCACTGGCGCTGGCATGGGTATGAAATCTGCCTCCAATCGCAATTTCGAAGCAGGTATATTAACCGACGAACCCGGCTTCATTGATGCAGCGATGAGTCACTTCGATTCCATCTGGGAAGGCACTCATTGCAAACAATGCGGTAGAAAAGATTTCTGCCTCGACCGAATAAAAGAGAAATGATAATCTAACTTATTGCCTATAAGCATATAGGAAGACCTACTCTACTTGCAAGACCAAACCCTTCAGATACTCTCCTTCTGGATGGTAGATATTGATTGGGTGGTCGGCAGGTTGGTGCAGTTGGTGCAAGATACGCACCTTACGTCCCACTTGTGCCGCAGCAGAAAAAACTGCCAAACGGAACATATCCTTATCAATTGCCTGCGAGCATGAGAAGGTAAACAAGATACCTCCTGGACGGATGGCCTGTATGCCCTTCGCATTCAAACGCTGATAGCCACGAAGTGCATTCTTCACCGCATCGCGGTGCTTGGCAAAAGCAGGTGGATCAAGCACTATCAAATCATACTTATTCTGATTCTTGGCCATGAACTCAAAGGCCTCCTCGGCAAATGCTTCGTGTGGTACATGCTCGCCAAAGTTGTGCGCCACATTGCTGCGCACCAAGTCAATCGCCTTTTGACTCACATCCACAGAGTGTACCAGTTTCGCTCCGCCACGCAAAGCATACACAGAAAAACCACCCGTATAGCAAAACATATTGAGCACCTCTTTGCCCTGTGCATAATGCTCCAACAGAGCACGGTTGTCACGCTGATCAATAAAGAAGCCCGTCTTTTGTCCGCGGAGCCAGTCAATGCGGAAGTCCAGTCCATTCTCTTTAGCCCAAAAATCTCCGTTGAAATCGGCTTTTTCTGCACCAATCAGGTAGCCTACGCATTCCCCTTGAATAGGCGCTTTATGGGGCAAGGTATCGTCTGACTTATAATACACCTTATCCACTTGTGGCACGACCTGCACAATTGCCTCGGCGATCTCCATTCGATGGCAGTGCATACCGATGGAATGGGCCTGAATCACGGCTGTATCAGCATACACATCCACAATCAGTCCTGGCAGAAAATCACCCTCGCCATGGACGAGACGATAAGTGTTATTGATTGGATATTGGGTATTGGATGTCGAAGTAATCAAACCTAACGAACGGCGCACTTCATATGCTGCACGAATACGCTCTTGCCAGAAATCCATGGGTAGTTCTCCTACTCCAAAAGCCAAGATACGTACAGCAATAGAGCCAATCTGATAATGCCCAACGCCTAAAATTTTGCCGTTGGAATCGAGCACTTGTACCACTTCACCCTCTTGTGGCTGCGCGTGTGGATAATCAGCGTCCAGTTGAATACTACGAATAGCACCCGAGAAGACCCAAGGGTGAAAACGAAGAAGCGATTCTTCTTTATGGGGTTTCAGATATACCGTTGTCATGTTAGGTAAGAGGTGAGGGATTAGAGGTGAGAGGCGGGGTGCTTTCAGCACACTTTTTAGCCATGGCTTCTTGTTGGCGGCGGATCTGTGCCTCTTTCTCTGCGCGCTTGAGCGCTTCTACAGCGCGTTTGGATAGAGGTTTGACTTGCTGCAATGCCAGATATATACTGAGTGTAGCCCATGCATCGGTAGAAGCATAGCGGGCTTGCTCGGCTGTGAGATGTGAGTTCTCCCAATTGGTGAGCTGCTGTGCCTTGCTGATCTTCTTGCCGAAGATGATAGCAAAAATCTTTTGCAATCCCAACTCCATGATGCCATACTTGCACACCATAGATTGTAAATCTATGCAATTAGCTGGCTTAAAGTCGCGCCTTCTACGCAGTCCGTTGATATCGTCCTTGAAAGCCAATCCCACCTTGCAGATATTGGGATTAGCAAAGATAGCTGCGATTTCAACGGGCATTCCCACATGTGTCAGGCGAAACAGGTAACAGCGCTCCAATGTGGATATTTGCACCAAGGCGGTAGGATAATGTACGCCGCGCTTGAACGAAGGACGTGCCTCGGTATCCACGCCCAACACGGTATGCTGACGCAAGTACGCCGCAGCATCTGCCACCATCTCGGGCTTGTCCACCACGATGACTTCGCCCTCAAAAAAAGTCACAGGCAGCGCCTGAATAGCTGTCTTGTCAATATGTGGTGCAAAAGTATTTGGCAAAAAACTGCTCATATCCATTACATTTCTTTTTCTTCGCTATTAGACAAGAGGTGCAAGGGGCGAAGCACATTGAGCAGTTTCTGTCCCCAATGTTGCTCGAATGCCTCTAAGCAACTGACCAACGCATCGTTCATCACCGCCTCATCGCGCGTCTGATAGTTGCACGCCAAGTCTTTCATCTCTTGATATATATCCGCTATATTCTCCGAGATAAACGCCGTGATGGGTTCATCAGAATAGCGCATCTCCTCTACAAACACCTCCAAGTAGGCATCGTCCGAACCTAATTTCTGTGCGATGAATTGGCGCAAGTCTTCATATTCCTGCTCCGTCACAAAGCGCTCAGAATAGCCATCTAGTTCTTCGGTAGCCTTCGGCACAAGACGCGCTTTGAGGTATAACAATGGCAACATACAGAGCATCTTCTCGATAAAATCTGCCTTTTCATGCTCTGCTGTTTGCTCCAAATATAAGCATAGTTGTACCGCCACCGTCACAAACTCAATCGCTGGCTCCTGATAAACATAATGCGTATTCTGCTCCTTCATATTCAAAATTTTGTGCAAAGGTAGTAAAAAATTTGCGTATCTGCAAAAAAAGCAGTAACTTTGCGCAATATTTTCAATACGAATACCCATGAAAGTCATTAATCTATCAGAGCAACCCTCGTTGCTGAATCAGTATCTAAAAGAAATGCGTAGCACAGATGTGCAAAAAGACAGCATGCGTTTTCGCCGTAACATAGAGCGAATAGGCGAAATCATGGCTGTAGAAATCAGCCGTCATCTGACCTACGCCACCGAACAAGTACAGACACCGTTGGCTGTGGCTGAAGTGCAAGTGCCTCAAGACAAAATTGTACTTGGCACGCTACTGCGCGCAGGACTGCCTATGCATCAGGGATTTCTGAATATGTTTGACCAAGCAGAAAATGCCTTCATCAGCGCTTATCGCAAAGAGACCATTGGTCGTAGAGGCGAGATGCAGATAGAGATTGTATCAGAATACTTGGCTGCGCCATCTATTGAAGGCAAGACATTGATATTGGTAGATCCAATGCTCGCCACAGGCCTGTCGATGGAGGTGGGCTACAAGGCATTGTTGAGCCACGGAACTCCCAAAAATGTGCATATAGCCTGTCTGTTTGGTACCCCTCAGGCCATCGAGTATCTGCAAGCCAATATGCCAGAAGAAGCCACCTTGTGGTGCGCAGTGATTGACCCAATGCTCAACGAAAAGAAGTATATTGTTCCTGGTTTGGGCGATGCAGGCGACTTATGCTTTGGCGAAAAATTATAGGATACTGGAAGAGTTTTTTGGTGATTAGCGCAATAGCATATGTCTGCCTATTGCGCGAATCAAGCGTGCTCCTACCCTCTATTGAAGGTATAGACAAATGGGCACATATGTTGATGTATCTGGTACTAACATTGGTATTGCTGTGGGATAGCAAACGAACGGGCTGCCAACCATGGCAGATATGGACAATCGCCATCGCTATTCCTGTAATATACGGCGGATTCATCGAGATGATACAAGAGAGATATTGCCACCCACGTACAGGCGACTGGATGGATTGGCTGGCCGACTGCGCAGGCATTGCGCTGGCTGTTGGCGGATGGATAATAGGAACAAAATGGTATGAGAGAAGAGTGGCTCAATAGAATAGCCATCACATGGGGCAACCGCACACGCCAAAGGCAGTTGCGAGAAGTATTAGATCGATACGACAGTGCCACCGCAGCCATCGCTCACCATCCCGACATGGTAAGCCGTGAAGCGATACAACACGCACAAAAAGAACTCGAGTTCATCGAGAAACATACTATCCAACTATATTACTACAAAGACACCAACTATCCTTACCGCCTCGCGCAATGCGTGGATGCACCTCTATTATTATACGGAAAAGGCAATATTGACGTTAATCCCCAGCACGCGGTCAGCGTGGTGGGTACGCGTATGCCTAGCGAGAGAGGAAAGGACTGGTGCAAACGCTTTGTATTGGACTTAGCCGCCCAAGTGCCCAACTTGACTATCATCAGCGGATTGGCATACGGAATAGATGTGATTGCACACAGGGCAGCAATAGAAGCAGGGATTCCTACAATCATCATCCCTGCCCACGGATTAGATAGAGTATATCCTGCGGTGCACCGTAGTGTGGCGGTACAATCCTTAGACAAAGGTGGAATACTCACCGAATACACCACCGGCACAGAACCCGAACGGTTTAATTTTGTAGCACGCAATCGTATCGTAGCAGGTATGGCAGATGCTGTGGTAGTGGTGGAGTCGAAAGCCAGAGGCGGTTCGCTGATTACCGCTCAGATGGCACAAGACTACAATCGCGATATATTTACAGTACCAGGACGGCCAGATGACGTGTGTAGTGCTGGGTGCAACCAATTGCTCAAACAGCAAAAAGCACAACTCATAGAAAATGCCGCAGACCTACTATCTGCTATGCGCTGGGAAGAACAAGCCAAACAACCAAGGCAGACCACGATGACGGAAATGCTATATGACCTAACCCCTACGCAGCAACAACTCATCAACCTTTTGCGCGACGCCGAAAACGGCATGCACATCAATCAACTGGTGATGGAAACACAATTGGCATACGGCACCGTATCTGCCGAACTAATGATGATGGAGATACAAGAGATAGTGAAATCCATGCCCGGTGGCATGTGGCGCGTAAAGAACGTCTAATATGAGGATATTTTACAAGAAAATAGAAAAAGATTTTGTTATCTCAAAAAAATGTTGTACCTTTGTAGCGAAAATAAAGTTAATTAAAAAACTATAACGTATATGAATACCCTTTTGAAGAATTTAGGTGCTATTTTGGTATTGCTTGGCGTAGTATGCTTGGCAGTATATTATTTTGGAGTACAAGTCAACGGTTTGCTGGTAGCAGCATTGGCTCTTGAGGTGGCAGGCGTATTGTCCTACATCTTGATTAACAAGCGTTTAGGATAATCGTGATTATCCGCCTGCGCGATATCCAATGCCATGCCTATCATGGAGTATTGGAAGAAGAGAAGCAGAAGGGCAACACCTTTCTCGTAAATGTGAGCATAGTGGTAGATGACCCGCTGGGCATACCATCGGACGATATCCAAGACACATTGGATTATCGTTCTGTTTGTACGATAGTACATCAGGAGATGCAACAAACATCAGACCTGTTGGAGCATGTGGCATGGCGCATCAAGCACGCCTTACAAACCGCCTTCCCACAAGCACAAGAAGTACATGTGAGAATAGCAAAGAAGAATCCCCCATTGGATTTGCCTGTCGCATGGGCAGAAGTGGAGGTGTAGTTTGATGTTTTAGAATTTAGTGTTTAGAGAATATGGCAGAGCATAACGATTCGGTGAAACAACATTTGACAGGCATGTACCAAGACTGGTTCTTGGACTATGCTTCGTATGTGATATTGGAGCGTGCAGTACCCGCCATCGAAGATGGTCTAAAACCTGTACAACGCCGTATTCTGCACGCCATGAAAGGTGTGGATGATGGCAAGTACAATAAGGTTGCCAACATCGTGGGTCAAACCATGCAATACCACCCTCACGGTGATGCCAGCATCGGCGATGCACTTGTGCAACTGGGACAAAAGAACCTGCTCATAGACTGTCAAGGTAACTGGGGAAACATTCTCACTGGCGACGGCGCAGCCGCACCACGTTACATAGAGGCAAGATTGAGCAAGTTTGCTCTGGATACGGTCTTCAACCCCAAAACCACACAATGGATGATGTCCTACGACGGACGCAAAAAAGAGCCAATCCACCTGCCTATCAAGTTCCCATTGCTGCTGGCACAAGGCGTTGAGGGTATTGCCGTGGGTCTCAACTCTAAGATTCTGCCTCACAACTTCTGCGATATTTGCGATGCGGCATTGGCATACTTGCGCGGCGAAGAGTTCGTACTCTACCCCGACTTCCCAACAGGCGGCGAGATTGATGTGAGTCGCTACAACGATGGCGAACGTGGCGGCACAGTACGTATCCGTGCAAAAATACAAAAGTCGGACGACAACCGCACACTAATCATCACCGAGATACCTTTTGGTACAACAACAACCAAGATCATCGAAACCATCACACGCGCTGTACAGAAAGGCAAAATCAAAGTACGTAAGGTGGATGACTTCACTGCCGAAGAAGCACGTATCGAAGTGCAACTGGCACCAGGTAGCTCGTCCGACAAAACGATAGACGCGCTCTACGCGTTCACCGATTGCGAGATAAACATCTCGCCTAACTGCTGCGTGGTACAAGATAAGAAACCTATCTTCACCACCGTCAGCGAACTGCTCCGAATGTCTGTAGAACACACCAAAGCCCTATTGAAATGGGAATTGGAGATTCTAAAAGCCGAATTAGAGGAGCAATACTTCTATACCTCACTCGAGAAAATCTTTATCGAGAACCGTATTTACAAAGAAGAGGGATACGAGACAGCTCCTGACAAAGAGAAACTGATTGCATTTGTTGATAAGGCATTAGAGCCATGGAAAGAGAAACTGATTCGTGAAGTACGCCGCGAGGATATAGAACGACTGTTTGAGATTCGCATGATTCGTATCACACGCTTCGACTCGAAGAAGGCCAATGAGTTGATGCGCGAATTGGATAAGAAAATCAAAGCAACCATCAAGAACCTCAAAAACCTCAATGACTATACCATAGATTGGTTTGATACACTCAAAGCTAAGTATGGGCAACTATATCCACGCCGCACAGAAGTACGCAACTTTGCGAACATCAATATCAAGACCGTAGTAGAAGCCAACGAGAAACTGTATATCAACCGCGCAGATGGCTTCATTGGTACCGCCCTGAAGAAAGATGAGTTCCTATGCAACTGCTCTAATCTGGACGAAGTAATCATTTTCCACAAAGATGGTAAATACAAGATTGTGAAAGTGGCCGACAAGGTGTTCGTTGGATTGGATATTATCCATATAGATATATACCGCAAGAACGATAACCGAACCATCTACAATGCTATCTATCGCGATGGAAAGGGCGGCATATACTACATGAAACGTTTTGCGGTAACAGGCGTTGCGCGCGACAAAGAATATGACCTCACTCAAGGCAAGCCAGGTTCACGTGTCATGTACTTCACTGCCAACCCAAATGGCGAGGCAGAGGTGATTAAGATTCAACTCAAACCTGCACTGCATCTCAAGAAATTGGAAGTCATCAAGGACCTCAGCGAGTTGGCTATCAAGAGCCGCACCGCACGAGGCAATGTACTCACCAAATACGATGTGAAATCCATTACCCTCAAGCAAAAAGGACATTCCACACTTGGCGGACGCAAAGTATGGTTTGACCCAGATATATTGCGCTTGAACTACGATGGACAAGGCAAATACTTAGGCGAGTTTACCGATGAGGATCGTATCTTGGTGATTACCAATACGGGCGGCTATTACCTCACCAACTTTGATTTGACAGCACACTTTGACCAAAACATTTGGCGTATTGAGAAATTCGATAGCGAAAAAGTATGGTCACTCGCCATGTGGAATGCCGATCTGGGTTACTACTATGGCAAGCGTTTCCAAATGGACGCACAAGCTAAACTCCAAAATATGTTGGGCGAGAATAGCGACAGCAAAATCATCATTCTTACCGATCGTGAAGAGCCACTCTTCCGCATTACTTTTGTGGATGAAACCAAATTGGCAGTTGAGGTACAGATGTCCGAGTTTATAGAAGCCAAGTCACCCAAAGCAAAAGGAAAACGCTTCTCCACACTGGATATTGCTAAGATAGAAGACATCACTCCTGAACCAGAGCCAGAACCTGAACCAGAGCCAGAGATCGAACCAAACGAAGGCGATGAGCAGGCAGAGCTAGCAAATGATGAGGCACAAACAACGACCGCAACGAATGTAGTAGATGTGCCATTCACCATCACCAACGAAGTACCTGAAGACAGCAAACCCGTGGACGAACAACTGAGTTTGTTCTAAACATAAGATAACTAAAAAACAAAAGGTTGCCCAATTGGCAACCTTTTCTGTAAATAGCGTTTTATTATTTCTTAGCGACAATCTTCTCAGCAATCTGCACCGCATTCAGCGCAGCACCTTTGCGGATTTGGTCGCCTACACACCAAAAAGTGATACCATTCTCATTTGCCAAATCACGGCGTATACGACCCACATATACGTCATCAGTACCACTCAAGTATAATGGCATAGGGTAAGGGAAGGTGCAGTTGGCAGTTGATAGTTGACAGTTGGCAGTTGACAGTTGAGGATTGTCCATCACTTGTACACCTTCGGCGTGAGAAAGAGCTTCGCGCACTTGCTCTGGAGTAAGCGGCTCGGCAGTCTCTACCCAAATCGCTTCGCTATGCGCGCGCAAAGAAGGTACACGGACGCAAGTAGCAGATACAGCAATGTCAGAGTGCATAATCTTGCGCGTCTCATTATACATCTTCAGCTCCTCTTTGGTGTAGTCATCATCACCAAAGACATCAATCTGAGGAATGAGATTATATGCGAGTTGGTAAGCAAACTTTTGGTGCTTTACTTCTTCACCGTTGACAGCTTGGCGGTATTGCTCCTTCAACTCAGCCATTGCACTGGCGCCAGCGCCCGAAGCCGATTGATAAGAAGATACATGCACGCGCTTGATATGTGAGAGTTCCTCAATGGCCTTCAAGCAGACTGCCATAATAATAGTGGTACAGTTGGGGTTGGCGATGATACGTTTCCCACCCTCCTGCAATGCT
Source organism: Paludibacteraceae bacterium (assembly GCA_045589755.1). Lineage (GTDB taxonomy): Bacteria > Bacteroidota > Bacteroidia > Bacteroidales > Paludibacteraceae > Colicola. The sequence goes on along the minus strand of JAZNPR010000040.1, from coordinate 60,528 downwards.
TGGGCAATGTCGTCAGCATTGAGTTCGGGAACCACCAAAGGTACCTCATCATCCATACGGAAAGCAGAAGAATTGTCAATCATGATTGCTCCATAGCGGGTGATGTCCTCTGCGTATTCCTTAGACACAGAACCACCTGCGGAAACGAAAGCAATATCAATGCCACGGAAGAGATCACCGTGCTGGAGTAGTTCTACGGTGTATTCCTTGCCGCAGAACGTATATGTAGTGCCCGCAGAACGTGCGGAACCAAACAGTCGAAGGGAAGTGATAGGAAATTGGCGCTGAGCCAAAATGTGGAGTAGTTCTTGTCCTACGGCGCCTGATGCGCCCACGATAGCTATATTCATAGTAGTTGGATGAGATTGGAATTGTGCGTGTATTGTGCGTCTATTGTGCGTAATTGACGGCTAAAATAGAGCCGTTTGGCAAATGCCAAACAGCCCTAAGAATAACAATTAAAGCAAAGAAATAGTCAATTCTTCTGCCTCTTCGAAAGCGATTTTACCTTCGCGAGCCAACCAGCCCAAAGCGAGGTTCAAATCGTCGTTTTTCAATTTTGTAGCTTTCTTCAAAGCTTTGAGTGTGAGAGCACCACCTTGTAATGCATTCCAGATCAAACCTGCGTTCTCACCAATTTTAGTTGTAATCATAATACCTTAAAAAATAAAACAGTTAATATATAGTGCGGCAGAGCCGCGTTATAGTCGGTTATTGGATATTGGATATTGGTTTTTTGAAGAGCAAGCATGCGTTGTGACCACCAAAGCCAAAATTATTGCTCATCGCATAGTGGATTTCGCGTTGCTGCGCTTGGTTGAATGTGAAATTGAGTTTATAATCAATATTCGAGTCCTCGTCCCCCTCTTCGTGATTGATAGTAGGAGTCACTATACCATGTTGCATGGAGAGGATAGAAATAATAGCTTCTACAGCTCCTGTTCCACCCAAAAGATGCCCTGTCATAGATTTGGATGAAGTCAGCGAAATATTGTATGCATGTTCACCAAACACATTTTTAATGGCTTTTACCTCTGCAATATCACCAATCGGGGTAGATGTTCCATGCGTATTGATGTAATCTATTTTATTTGGTGCAATTCCTGCATGTTGTATAGCTAAACGCATGGCATGCTGAGCACCTACACCTTCTGGATCTGATGCCGTCATATGATACGCATCACATGTCAATCCAACTCCCACAATTTCAGCATAAATATGTGCTCCACGCGCTTTGGCATGTTCATATTCCTCTAAAATTAAGGTTCCAGCACCTTCTCCAAGAACAAATCCGTCTCTTGATGCTGAAAAAGGACGAGAAGCACGTTGTGGGTCATCGTTGCGAGTAGAAAGGGCATGTAGCGCATTAAAGCCGCCTATTCCAGAACATTCCGATGCAGCTTCACTACCACCAGTAATCATCACGTCAGCCATTCCCATACAAATTTGATAATATGCATTAGCTATCGCGTGTGAAGAACTAGCACAAGCAGAAGTGGTAGCATAATTGACACCGCAAAAACCATAGCGAATAGCCAACACACCAGCAGCTATATTAGTGATAATAGATGGAATAAAAAACGGAGAATAACGTGGCGTTCCATCACCTGCTCCAAAACCTGCGATATTCACATCTAAAGTATGTACACCTCCCATGCCACTTCCGTAAATAACACCACAACGCAAAGGATCTTCTTTATCCATTTGAAGTTGCGCATCGTTCATAGCCTCTTCAGCTGAATAGATAGCCAAATGCGTAAAACGATCATATCGACGCGCTTCTTTTCGATCAAATATAGAAGAAATGTCTAAATCTTTAACCTCACAAGCAAACTGTGTTTTAAATTTAGACGCATCAAAATTAGTGATAGTCTGAGCCCCACTTTCTCCCTGAACTAAATTTTTCCAGTTTGTAGCCACATCCTTTCCTAAAGATGTAACCAATCCAATACCCGTAACAACAACTCGTCTATGGTTCATAGCAAAAACACAATAGCGAGTCTATAGTCCAAAACTATAAACTCGCCAATAGTAAAATCAAGATAACGTATTATTGAAGTTTCTCAATATAATCAATAACATCTTTTACTGTGTTGATTTTTTGTGTGTCCTCATCAGGAATTTGCACACCAAACTCCTTCTCAAATTCCATAATCAACTCTACTGTATCCAATGAGTCTGCATTGAGATCTGCAGTAAAACTTGCCTCTGGAGTAACTTGAGACTCTTCAACACCAAGTTTGTCAACGATGATTGCTTTTACTTTTGCTTCAATTTCAGCCATAATTGTAATGATTTTTATTATTAATAAATTTATATTTTTTTCAATTTTATTTGATTACTACACAAAATCGGGTGCAAAGTAACAACTTTTTTTTCGATTTTCCAAATTTTTAGGCATAAATCTGCAATTATTCCGCTATTTTAAGCAAAATTTTGCCAATTCTAGCCCCAGATTTGCCCATCTGCGATAATAAAACACTATCTCCGTCCAAATTTTCTACATACCTATTTGTAACCAATTTATGGGTATGTCCCCCCACAATCACATCAATATTGCGCGTCGCTTTAGCCAAAGCAACATCGGATATTTGTTCATCACTTAGAGCATCAGTCCCAAGATGACTTAAGCAAATTACGACATCACATTTATGGTGTTTTTTCAATTCATCTGCCACTTTTTGCACCACAGGTATGGGTTCCAAATAGCGAAGCGGATAAAAATTTTTGTCTGCAATCAATCCCTTTGGATTAACACCTACACCTAATATACCTACGCGAACGCCCGCGCGCGTAACCACTACATAAGGACGTACAATATCCTCTAGTGGAGTATTTTGCACATCATAATTGGTTGATACTACTGCAAATTTAGCATCTCGCAAAACGCTCGCCAATGTATCCACCCCATTATCAAACTCATGATTGCCCAACGTCACAGCATCGTACCCCATCCTATTAAACGCTTCCACTTCCATTCTTCCTCGATAAAAATTAAAATAGGGAGTCCCTTGACAAAAATCACCTGCATCCAATAAGATTAAATTTGGATTAGCCTCCCGCTCTTGCTGTATGAACCCCATTCTTCTTGCATAGCCAGCACAATTACCATCACGCTTCCCCGCAGCAATAGGCTCAATCTGTGAATGTGTATCGTTGGTGTGCAAGATAACCAGCGTATCCGTAGAGGCAGAACAAGCTACAAACAAGAAGTTCAACAGTAGCCCCATACAACCATTAAAAACGCTTTTGTATTTCATCAAGTGTAAGAATTGTAAAAATAGTTTGACCATTATTAAGGTATTGTACTGAATAATTTTCGTTGAAACGCATCAGCAAGTCGCGCATCTCTATATCGGTAAGAGTTTTACCCAGAGGTATTGCCATCTTATCTGCAAGAGTCAAGGTCATTGCCTCTTGCCATTGCAAAGTCACATTAGATCCCGTATCTTGCACTTGATGAATGACTTGCAGGAGCGTATCAATCGGATTAATTTGTCCAAGTTGCATAGGTACTGCTGTAATAGTATAAGCGTTGGGAGATAATTGCTCCATTGCAAAACCAATCACTTGCAAATCATTTTGCAAGGATTGCAGTGTCGTCATATCCGTACTAGATAGTTCAATCACTTCAGGGAAAAGTAACGATTGGGACATTCCCTTATGCTCTTGAAGTTGTGACAATAATTCTTTGTACAGGACAGCTACATGAGCACGATGTTGATGAACCAACATTAATCCCTTATCTGTTGGCACTACAATATATTTATTCTCCCACTGCATCAATGGCGTTGCATCTGTAATTGATGGCAATGTGAATAACTGTTGAGGTGGTTCTTCTGACGTTTGATCGAAAGCAGATTGTACATATAATTTCTCCCATCCAGATGCAGCAGACGGTTTGTGAGAAGATTGCTTCTTAAACGGATTGTAAGACGGATCTACCTGCAAACGCGGCATGGTAATAGCAGTTGGAGAATGAGTGGCTTGAGGCATCTCAATATGCGTTTCAGAGGTAAAATCTAAGGAAGGAGTGATATTGAACTTACCTAATGATTCGCGCACAGCAGCGAGCAGTATTTGGAATATTGCCTGTTCATCAGCGAACTTGATTTCAGTCTTTGTCGGATGTATATTAACATCTATCGCATCAGGTTGAATTTCAAAATAAATAAAATACGATGGACTGTGGTCACTGGATAATAAACCAGAATATGCAGTGATGATTGCCTTATGAAAATAAGGGTGCCGCATATATCTACCATTGACAAAAAAATACTGCTGACTAGTCTTAGATGCCGTTTCTGGTTTGCCGACATAACCATATATATTGACCAATTCCGTATTGGCTAAAACATCTACGACTTGACTTGTAAACGGTTTAGAAGAATGTCCACAAACAGCTTCTATTCGTTGTTTTAGAGAACTGATAGGCAATTCCGATTCAATCTCGTCATTATTGACAAGTGTAAACTGAACTTGCGGATAGACCAATGCGATACGATTATATTCCATTCGAATATTTCGCATCTCTGTTTGGTCTGTTTTTAAAAATTTACGGCGTGCGGGGACGTTAAAAAAGAGATTTTTTACCCGTATATTAGTCCCAATAGGACACTGTACTATCTCTTGAGAAATAATTTTGGAACCTGCTATTTCCACTCGTGTTCCTATCTCATCTTCAGGTCTTCGGGTAAATAGTTCCACATGGGCTACAGCACAAATACTAGCCAATGCCTCCCCACGAAATCCCATTGTACGCAATTGAAAAAGATCTGCAGCTTGAGTGATTTTAGAAGTAGCATGGCGTTCAAATGCCATACAGGCATCAGTAGGGCTCATACCCTTACCATTATCTATCACCTGCAATAATGTTCTTCCTCCATCGCGCACAAGGACGCGAATATGAGTTGCTCCCGCATCCAAAGCATTTTCGACCAACTCTTTCAAGCAAGATGCGGGACGCTGAATAACTTCACCCGCTGCAATTTGGTTGGCTACATTATCCGGTAAAAGATGAATGATGTCACTCATAGCAGATAGTAGAATACAAATAATAACAAAGCCAACAACAGAATCCAAAAAACTAACTTTGATTTTTTTTGCTGTTGTTCTTTCCGCTTATATGTATTAGTTTCGTGTGCTTCACGGAACGAGCCACGATGAAGACGCGCAAGTTTATCCTTGCGCGCCTCCTTTTCTTTATCATAGTAAATGGGGCGATAGTCCCACTCACGTGGTTTGGGTACTTTTGGGAAAAGAACCGACATTATTTTACAATTGCTTGGAATTGCTCATCTTGTTGATATTTAGCGAACTCAATATCATTTTGAGCTTTTTCTTTCATTTGCGCATTGCGTTGTACAGCCACTTTCAAATTGCCATAAACAGCATCACGGTCGTTAGTACGAGCCCCAACTACAGCAGCCAAATAAGCAGTAGTAGCATTAGGCTTAGCAACGCGAGCAAGTGTTTGACGAGCAGCCGCATAATCTTCATTCAAGATTTGTTGAACAGCTGCGTTATTGGTAGCCTCTTTACCATAAGCGGTTTTAGCCGCACTGTAGTCACCCTTCATGGTATAGAGTGTACCCATAGCCGCCTTCAAGTCACCTTGAGTACCAGCCGCTTTACCAAGATATTGCTCAGCTTGTGCTAAGTCATTCTCTGCCATAGCAGAAATACCAGCATTGTAGTTTACGTCAGGGTTATTAGGAGCCAACTGAAGCGCTTTAGCAAAGCTTCTGCGCGCATTGGCAACTTCACCTTGAATGAAATATACCATACCAATATTGTTGTAAGCACGGTAATCCGCAGGGAACAACTCTGCAGTTTTAGTATAGATATTGATTTTCTCTGCAGCCTCTTGGGTAAGTGTAGCAGCATAGAGCAACTCATCAACATTCAATGCGCGAGGATCGTTCTTAGCCAATGCAGCAATCTCGTCATCAGACTTACCAATCAAATCGGTAGTCAAAATTAAACGACTACGACGCAACGCAGGCAAGATTTCATCTGCAATAGTTTTATAAACAGCACTCAAGTTCTTGATTTGCGCTTCACGCTCCTCAGGATCGGTGTACATACCCAACACGCGAAGAACCAACTCTTTGTCTTGGATATTACTTGCCTCCATTGCTTTTTGGAATCCAGCCCAGTCCTCTGCTGTAACATTGGATTCGATTTCAGCGTTTACTTTAGCCTTTTTAAGTTGCTTAGCAAGATATTTCTGTGCTTTTTCTTGACGAGCATCTGCTAATTGAGTATTCAACTCCATGTTACCATCAGGTGATGCATAACCAGCTACTTCAATCTTATTAATTGCCTTATTGACAGCAGTATCAGCATCTTTGATAGCACCTTGCAAATTCTTCATCTCTTGGCTTTTGAGTTCAGAATTGCGCAATGTAGATTGTTGGATAAGGAAGCGAATATCAGCCTCTTGCACCTCTTGAATAATGCGTTGGAATTTATCCGCAGTAATTTGAGGTTTTACCTCATCAGCAGTAGCCACTACCAATTTAGCAGTAGAAACAACACCATCAGCAATCTTTACATCAGGGATTTCTACATTTTTATTTCCTGAACGTGCTACAAAGCGCAAATACAATTCTGATTTTGCCATTTGTGGTACATAATCGAATGTGGCAACTTGTGTATATTTACCACCTTCTTTGTACGACACCATTTGACCATTTTCTTTTGCCTTTTCACCTACATAAACAACAGATTGACCCAAAGCCTCTCCTCCCTCGTATTTTAACACAGGAGTAACAGTCAAGACCGCGTTTTTAGCAAACTTTTTCACAGGGAAAGTACCTGTAATTTGCGCTTCTACTTGATTTCCCACTACAACAAGTGGACTTGGATTAACGGAAATTTGTTCTGGCTGAACTGCCGTTCCGCAAGACGTCAGGATTGCAACAGCAATAACGGACGCAAAAAATAATGACTTTTTCATATCTTTAAAAATTAGTTTGTTTTTACAGTATTTTAAACTACTTGTTAGTATCAATCTACAAAAATCGTGCAATAGACACACCTTATCGCCTGCAAAGGTACAAAAATATTTACAAATGACCAAAAAAGTGTGTTATTTTTATTAAAAAATTCTAAATTTTGCTCCACACAACCACAAGAAGTGTCAAAACAGGTACATTATACGTCAAAAAATAAAAGTATAGGCATTCTATCTTCTGCTAAAAAAGTCAACACTAACCAAAACTTTCTACTTCCACACAACCATATAAAAAAATGTGTCGAATACTTGCGTGTTTCCAAAAAAAGCAGTACTTTTGCAGGCAATAATAATATTTCGATAAATTTAAGTGATTATGAAAGTAAGTTTTATCTTTTCGTTGGTATGTATTATTCTCTTGACCAATTGCAGTTCTTCTGATACAGACCGCGCACAAGAATTAGTACACCATGCGCAAAAATTGGTGCACGATGGGAATTGGCGACAAGCCCGCATTGTCTTAGACTCTATACATACCCTCTACCCTAAAGAAATAGCACAACGACGGTCAGCCAAAAGCATAGAAGACAGTATAACATACTTGGAAGCAACTGCTACATTGGCTTACATCGACTCAATGCTCCCTCTATTAATCGAAAAAACAGATGCACTAATCAAACATTTCCGTTATGAGAAAGATGAAAAATACGAAGATTATGGTCGGTATGTGCATCGTTTGTTAAGAATACAGGATAACCTATCGCGGAACTTTTTACAAGTGTATGTGAAAGACAATCACGAAACCGTTGTCAAAAGTTATTATTTTGGTTCTTATGCAGTAGAACAGCAACGCCTAACTCTCACATCAAATGGAGAAGAAGTTCGCTTTGCAGGTGTCAATCATAGTTTTGAGGCCGAAGGATGGCACGAAATAATGACCATAGAAGGGGAATTAGCATTGCAATTGCTAAACTTTGTTAGTGCGCACACCCACGACCGAATTCGGGTGCAAGGAGAAGGCGTGAAAAAAGTGCACACATGGGTGTATTATCTAACGAATCAAGAAAAACAAGCACTATCCGACACCTATCAGTTTGGGTGGTACATGAAAGACATCAAACGACTAGAAGATATACAACATACCTCCCAACGGCAAATAGACAGATACCTGCAAACGCATATCAACTAATGATTACATTCTTGGCAAATTGGAAGACTGCTATTATCATGTAGTACACGATAGCGAAAATTGTCAGCCTTTCTATTATGCCAAATTGTCGCCAATGATTCTCGCTGTAAAGAACCAAAGGAATAGTTGCCCGCTTTGTCATAGCAGCAAGGCAAGAGTTCTCCTTCAGCAGTTATAACACATCCTGACCACAGCCTATAACAAGGCTGATTGAACCAAAGACGACGCATCCATGTACGGCGCAAGTAGTAAGTTCCATCTTTTGCCTGATGGTATCGCGAATACCGCAATTCGGAGGGCAAAAACCGATTGCCCAATTTATAATCATACAGCTGTGCCGTCTTAAAAACCAATCTCGTAGCCCCCAATTCGCGATAATGGCTTTGTATCCATGGCCACTCGTGTTCATTAGTTCGCAATCGCAACACTTGCAGTTCGATGCAAATGTGCGATTGCAATTGCAATCGTGCTTGTTTAAGATAGCGCAGTCCAGCCAATGCTTTTTCTAACTCCCCTCCCACTCGATAAGCCTCATAAGAAGACTGAGAGAACCCATCTATAGAAACAATAATACGATTCAGTCCACTCTTAACAAGTGCTAATGCCATTTCGTTCGTAAGCGCCTGTGCATTGGTAGAGACTATAGTATATAAGCCCGCCTCGCGTGCACGAGAAATCATCTCAGGTAACTGTGCATGAAGCAAGGGTTCTCCTTGAAAATAAAATTGCATCGTATGCGCAGTATTCCTTACCTGTTCTACTATCGAAGAAAATAATTCCAACGACAAATGTTTAGCCTTCCTATTCGTATGAAAACGTTGCCCAACAGGACATTCAGGACAACGTAACTGACAATAATTAGCAGGTTCAACACTAACAAAAGTAGGAAGATGATGTACGCGCACCACTCCAAAAAGCGACAGTAAATAACTCCATAGACACTGGAATGTATTGATTACACGCATAGAATGGGACAGAACCTTATTGCACAGGTATCTTATTTACTCGACGCTCGTGTCGTCCTCCTTCGAATTCAGAAGCAAAGAATACCTCTACGATTTGTAACGCTTTTTCTACCGAAACAAAAGAAGCAGGAAGACACAGCACATTAGCATTGTTATGCTGGCGCGCTAAACGGGCAAGCGGTTCGTCCCAGCATAAAGCAGCACGAATGCCTTGATGATGGTTGGCGGTCATACATATGCCATTTCCTGTAGAACAAATAGCGATACCCATATCATTCACACCTTCTTCAACAGAAGCAGCCATAGGGTGAGCAAAATCAGGATAATCACAACTCTCGACAGATGGACATCCATAATCAGTAACAATTGCACCTTGCTCTTTGAGCCATGCAATTACTTCTTGACGGAGATTATATCCCGCATGATCAGATGCGATACCAATCTTATAGTTTATCATATTCATATATCATTAATGGTTATTATACGGACAAATAATTTGACATTCCAAGCAATGATGCGTCACATAAGCTATACACTGTCGCGCATCCCATACATCACCGCGTAGCACACCAGTTGGACAAGCATCCACACACCGATTGCAATCAGTACAAGCCTCATTTGGTGGTAGTTCTTTCAAACAAACATCTTCTTCAATAGGTATATTCAACACAATTTCCCCAGGATGAACCATACTACCCAATTCAGGATGTATGAATTGATGATTTCTACCAATAAACCCTAATCCCGCCTCTACGCACCAGCGCCTTTCTAATATAGGTGCGGAATCGCAAAAAATATGCTGATGCGTATCTGAAACAATATCTTCACCAAACACCTCTTTGAGTTTTGCTTCTAATGCATACAAAAGCGACTTCACTCGTCTATGATAATCCCTACCCGAATGTTCATACGTGAGCAAACAAACAACAATCGTCTTGCCACCAGGAACCAACAAAGAGGGATCGTATCGTTTGTCGCAATTGCGTTCAAGGTAAGTCATATCACCATGTAACCCACGCGCCACCCAATCATCCATGTATTGAGCATCTGCATCCAAGCGATGAACAGAGGCTATACCACACGCATCAAAACCAACCTCAGTAGCCAGCTTACAGATATTTTTGGATGTCAGCTTCAAGTTGTTTAAAATCAATATACCTACCTTGTACATTACCCTTGCGATCAAGCAAAAATAGCGTGGGCAGACTCTGCACATTATATTGCATTAACACGAATGTAGATACATTTTGATCGGCACGCACAGTTACCCATGGCAAGTGTTCCGTCGCTTGTTCCCAAGCCAATTGATTATTATCCAATGATACAGAATATATCTCCAATCCTTGCTTGTGGTATTTGTTGTACAACTCTCGCAATTCAAAATTATACTCTATATATTGGTCCATCATTGAATGAGAAAAATCCAACACAATCACATCTCCACGTAAGTAGGATAAGGATTGCAACTCTCCTTGCTCATTAGGTAAAGTAATATCTAAAAAAGCATTATCCGCATCTTTAATAAATTGTTGCATAGCTTCTTGATTTTGCAACGAACGCTCTGCTCGTAAGACATCCAGCACCTGTCCATACAATGCGGTTGTACGCTCGTATTGCGGCATCCACGTTTGGAAAGAAGTAGCTACGGCTTGATACATACGACGATCAGATGGGTCAAAAATATCCCATACATATCGACCATCTTTTTTCAAAAACACCGCATAATACGCAACCAACGAACGAGGATTAGTCGTGATAATCAACTTTGCTTTTTCACGCAACTCATCCAATGATTCAGTCTTTGCGACATGACGCAACTGAGCTATAGCCAACGTATTGGCACTTCCTTCTATTGAAAAAGTATATGGCAAACTGTCACGCTGGGTAGTCACAGTGATCGTTTCGGTAGAATCTACAGCTAAAGGCAACGCCAACGACCCCACACGCAAACGATAAAAATCTGGAAAAGTAGGTGCAGGAGCATGGAGCAGAAACTCTCCTTCGGCATCCAGCAGGCAGGAATCCAGTGCGACAGTAGCCCTTAGAGCCATGTGCTCCAGATAAACCATCTCACCCGCAGCGTTGGATATTGTTCCATCCACAGTAAACATAGGCGCGCGCTGGCAACCAAACAGAGAAAACAGCAATATACCCGTGATAATAAAATACTTGTTCATCATTCTATTTTGGTTTGCTAAAGAGATAAGTTTTAATGACCAAACACCATTGCCAAATTAGCAAACATCAACTTACAAGCGATTGCCAACACAATGATTCCGAAGAATTTACGAAGAATATACAGCGTTGTCTGACCTACATATTTGTTCAGCCAATTGGTACCTGTCAGCACCAAAAACAATGCCACGGTATTCAGCGCTACAGAGACAACCAAGTTTATGATATCATATTCCGCCGTAATAGACAGTAGTGCGGTAAAGGCACCAGGACCAGCATACATAGGAAACGCCAATGGCACAATACTACCCGACCCGTCCAATCCTTCATTTTTGAAGATTGTAACATCCAAAATCATTTCCAAAGCCATCAAAAAGATGACAAATCCACCCGCAATAGCAAAATACTCAATCTTCACACCAAACAACTTCAGCACCCATTCACCCGCAAAAAGAAAGGTAATCAAAATAATGATAGTAGCCAAACAGACACGAATAGGAGATATCGTGACTCCTTTTCGTTGCATATTTAGTGTTATAGGCAAATTGCCCAATGGGTCAATGATGGCAAACAGGAAAATAAATGAAGACAAGACTTGCCAGATGTCAAATGTTCCAAAAAATGCACTCATACCATTTATTATTATAACAAGGTTACTATTTATACTTATCGTGACTGCAAAGGTACAACAAAATTTGCATATATGCAAGAATTTTCACATAAAGTTGATTTTTCGAATCGTTTTGTTTGCGTATGTGTAATTTTTGTTGTAATTTTGCATAGTTTTTATAACTTTCGAATGTTATTGCCTATGTCACCAACACGTAAAATTATCAACGATCCAGTATTTGGATTTCTTAATATTCCAGATGGTGTACTCTATCAAGTACTGCAGCACCCTTACCTACAACGATTAACTCGCATCCGACAATTAGGACTGAGTTTCTTTGTCTATCCTGGCGCGATGCACACTCGATTGCTACACTCTTTAGGTGCGATGCACCTCATGCAAGAGGCCATCAATGTGCTGCGACAAAAGAATATCATCATCACCGACAACGAGGCCACCGCAGCGATGTTGGCTATTTTGCTGCACGACATAGGACATGGGCCATTCTCTCACGTGATGGAACATACCTTGGTCAGCGGTATCACGCACGAGGATATTAGCCTCATCATGATGAAGCAAATCAGAGAAGATCTACAACAAACCCAATCCCCCGACTATATCCAATTATTAGACCTCGCTATCAGTATATTCAAAGACGAGTACGACAAACACTTCTTGCATCAACTCATATCCTCACAATTGGATGTGGACCGTCTTGATTACCTTTGCCGCGACTCATTTTTCTGCGGGGTTACAGAGGGTAGCGTCGCCAGTGCACGTATTCTGAAGATGATTAATGTGGTTGACAATCATCTTGTTGTAGAGGCCAAAGGCATCTATTCGGTTGAAAAATTCTTAGTGGCACGCCGCCTCATGTACTGGCAAGTGTATCTCCATCACACCAGTGTGGCAGCCGAACAACTACTCATCAAGATTCTTGAACGCGCTAAACAACTCGCATCACAAGGTGTAGCGCTATTCGGCGCACCAGCATTGCAATTCTTCCTCTACAACCAAATCACCAAAGAGGAATTTACCAACAACCCTAACGCGCTACATCAATATGCACTATTAGATGACTCCGACCTACTATCCGCTATCAAAGTGTGGATGAAAAGCGAAGACAAAGTGCTGGGACTGCTGTGCCAACACTTCACCAATCGCCAACTATTCAAAGGCAAAATCCTTGACCGTCCACTCACACAAGCGGAGCACGAGGCCCTTTGCACGCACTATGCAACTCTATTCGGCGTCACAAACGAAGAAGCACAGTATTTCTTCGTAGAACATATTTCCACATCAAATACGTACTCCGAGAAGGGAGAATCCATCGGTATTTTATTCAAAGATGGCTCCGTTCGCGATATTGCAGAGGCCTCCGACATGCTGAATATGGAAACGCTAACCTTCAAGCCACAGAAAAGATATATATTTATGTTCCAATAGCGACACTTTGGCACGCTATTTGTATATCTTCCTCGCAAAGGAAAAATGGCGAACTGGCTATATAGAGCACGTTGCCATAAACCTAAAACCTAAACTATAAAATTTATTGTTATTATGTTACCTACTATCAAAAGGCAAAACAATTGGTTGCCAACTATTTTCAACGATTTCTTCAACGATGATTGGTTTCCTATGCGTGCAGTAGCGGCTACTGCGCCCGCCATCAATGTCAAGGAAGACGACAAAGCATTTACCGTCGAGATTGCAGCTCCTGGCATGACCAAAGATGACTTCAAAGTGCATGTCAACGACAAAGAGCAACTGGTGATTTCTGTCGAAAAGAAAAAAGAAACCAAAGACGAAGACAAATCTGCTAAATACCTTCGTCGCGAATTCAACTACACCCGTTTCGAACAAGCACTACTTCTCCCCGAGAACGTGGACAAAGAAGCTATCACCGCCAAAGCATGCAGCGGTGTGCTCTGCATCACCCTGCCCAAATTAGCGACAATGCCAGACAAGCAAACTACACGCGTAATTGACATTCAATAGAATAATATTCCCTATATCCCATGTGGGTATTCTTCATAACCAAAGATTGTTTTTATTGTTTTTAGATTGTTTTTATGGGAGGCTGTGCCAGTGATGGTACAGCCTTTTTTTTCACAAAAACAAGAAAAAATTTGCACGATTGTAAAAATTATACTACCTTTGCAGCGTAATATAAATATATTAATATAAATATATATACAAATGAGAAAAAGGGTTTTATTTTGTTTGTTTGCAATTCTTTTTGCTTCGTTTAGTTGGGCTGAAAACCCCAAATATGAATTTCGTGCTACATGGTTGACAGGTAATGGTATTGATTGGCCTAAGACGCACGACATAAAAAGTCAGAAAAAGAGTCTTTGCCAGATATTAGATGTGATGGCAAAAGGCAATATGAATGCAGCCTGCCTTCAGGTGCGCTCGTTTTGCGATGCCCTGTATCAATCTTCGTACGAACCATGGTCAGCTTCCTTGACAGGCACACGTGGCAAAGACCCAGGCTATGACCCGCTGGCATTTGCTATCGAAGAAGCACACAAACGCGGTATAGAACTACATGTATGGGTGAATCCTTTCCGTGTAACCTCTTCTGGTGTGCTGGACACGGCAGATCTCGTTTGGAAAAACGCAGGACAATGGATTATCAAATACAGCAATAGTTCGTTCAAAGGTCAGATTATTGACCCAGGTTATCCCGAGGCGCGCGAATATGTACATAATGTTTGTATGGAGATCATCAACAACTACGATGTGGACGGCATAGTGATGGACGATTATTTCTATGCGTATGGTGGTACAAAAAACGAAGATGCGACATCCAGAAGTTTACACAAGCCCTCTAATGTAAAGGACGTAGATAAAGATGGTAGCACCGATGATGATTGGCGTCGCGCAAATGTGGATTCGGTGATATGCAATTTGTATAAAGCAATTCAAGAAGTGAAACCATGGGTTCGCTTTGGTATGGGTATTCCAGGCAGTTGGTCTTCGAAAGCCGCAGCAGCTGCCGCATATGGCATCTCTTTGCCTGCAGGTATAAGTGCTATGGAATCATACGACTACCTGTATTGCAACGCGCTAGAATGGGCTAAACAAGGTTGGGTGGACTACCTGAATCCACAAATATATTGGTCCACACAAGCCCCACGTCAAGACTACGATGTGCTATGTCCATGGTGGGCAAAAACCGTGTGCGAGAACTTCTCAAAAAAACTCCCCAATGGTCAACGCGTACATTTTTTTGCATCCCAAGCAGCATACGGTGCGACCGATCCTGACGCGGGACTATCTGGCTATGAAGATGGTGTGGTAGAAATACAACGTCAGATAGACACCAATCGCCGTAACCTATCATCGGGTTATACAGGTTCGGTATTCTTCAACACCACGGCATATATGCAACTCTTCCGCGATATTCGCGACTCACATTTCAAGATAAAAGCGCTACCACCTGCCATGAGTTGGAAGGTGAAGGAAAACTTGGCTGCTCCTACGGATTTTGTACTCACAGATAGCATCCTATCCTGGTCTCACCCTTCCGCTGAACGCTTCACTATATATGCCTTCCCACGAGAAATGAATGAAGGGGATGCTGTAGGAAATCCTACTTACTTCAAGCAAGTAGTATATGGAAACTCATTCAATCTGATAGGACTAGGAGATATTAGTCAGCTCACAATTGCTGTATGCTCGTACGATCGCTATGGCATGGAGCATGAATATGCTACCTTCCAAGGCGAAGGTTACTTTGATTACCCACAAGTGATCTTCTGGGAATTGTATGGCGGAACGGTAGATGTGGAACTTCCTAAATATGTGACAGAAACCTACATACTCCCTACAGCCAGAAAAGAAGGACACACGTTTGGCGGTTGGTACAAGACCAAGACCTTCCGAGGCAGCCCCCTCACAGAGATTGTAGATGGCTGGGCAGGCACTTTACACGCTAAATGGATAGAAATACCATCTGCTGTCTCTGATGTCGTATCTACAGAAGAAATACGTGTTTATGATGTGATGGGACATTTTGTAGATGATAAAATACCTGTTAATAAAAAGGGCGTTTTCATTATCGTGCATAGCAACGGACAGCACAAAATAGTGCTCTAATACTAAAAAATGGCTACTGAGGTAGTCATTTTTTATTTATTGTGAATTGTCAACACTATGGGCATGTGGTCAGAATAACCGCCATGATACCTAAAGCCTACAAACGTACGTTTCGGCTGATAATCCAAGTATTTATTATCCTCTTCCAACAACCATTCGGGCGAATAGATTTGCACAGAAACCCTGTCTTTTAATTCCTTTGATACATAATACTGATCCAGACATGACCACACCCCTTGATATTTGTGCGTACCCTGCCCCACTTGCTCCAGAGCCACCATCTGATTACTCATACCCTTAAGGTCGTTCTTTGCCTCACTATTCATATCCCCCATAACTACAATATTCGCTTGGGGCTGCTGATGCAAAATACTATCTATCTGCTGCTGAATCACCAGCTTTGCTTGCAGGCGCTTCCATTCCGTGGCTGCTCCGCCGCCCAAACGAGAAGGCAAATGGCACACTATCGCATACATCGTATCCTTTTCGTGCAACAACACCTTAACATACAAAATATCCCGCGTATTATCTTCATTCAAGTCCACACGCAAAGGCCTGATATCCAGCACCTTTACTTTTGTACTATCATACAGCAACGCCACATCTATCCCCCGTTCATCCTCACTCTCATAATGCACATACTGATAATGAAACCGCTTCAGCCGATAGCATAAATCACGCAAACAGCGAGCGTTCTCCACTTCGCACAAGCCAACCAAGGCAGCACTCTCCCAACCCGAGATATTCACCACTACCTGCGCTATCCTATCTAACTTTGTTTGATACTTGTGATACGTCCAATGATGATCACCATCGGGCAGAAACGAGTAATCGTTTTTCAATGTATCATGCTGACAATCAAACAGATTCTCTACATTATAGGAGATCATTGTCAGCGGCTCTTGAGCCACAAGAAATCCACACTCAACACTCAACAGCACCATCAATATCAAGCGTGGAAACGTCATAATTCTTAATTATTGAAGCATCATAATCGCCTTTCTCAAAGCAGCAATGAAGGTGTCAATATCCTCTTTCGTGTTGTACATCGCCACCGACGCACGCACCGTACCTGGCACCTGCAAATAGTCAATCAGCGGCTCCGCACAATGATGTCCCGTGCGCACAGCTACACCCTGACGATCCAGCAACACACCCACATCAAACGGATGAATCAGCGCGCCATCTTCACGATAAACATTAAACGATACTGCCCCTGCTTTCTTTCTACCCGCAGCATATACTCGCACATGGGGTAGCAATAGCAATTGCGTTTCCATATACTTTGCCAAAGCGTTCTCATGTTCGGCAATCTGCTCTAAACCAATCGATTGCACATAATCAATCGCCTTGCCAAAAGCATAACTGCCCACATAGTTAGGCGTACCCGCCTCAAACTTATACGGCAGCACATTGTAGGTCGTTTTCTCAAAGCTCACATGCTCAATCATCTCTCCCCCACCCTCTGCTGGAGGCAGTTTATCAAGCCACTCTTTCTTGCCATACAGCACACCCAAGCCCGTCGGACCATACATCTTGTGCGCACTCATCACCAAGAAATCGCAGTCCATCTCCTGCACATCTACCGCCAAATGAGGCACGCTTTGCGCACCATCTACACACACGGCCACACCCCTCGCATGAGCCAAACGAATGATCTCCTCCACAGGATTCACTATCCCCAACACATTGCTCACCTGCGCCACCGACACCAATCGTGTCTTCTCGCTTAACAACCCCTCAAATGCCTCTATATCAAGCGATAAGTCCTCGCGCAATGGGATTACTTTCAGCACCGCTCCTTTGCGCTCACACAGCATTTGCCATGGCACGATATTCGAGTGATGCTCCAATTGACTAACGATAATCTCATCGCCCGCTTTCACCATCGCATCGCCAAAACTACGTGCCAACATGTTGATACTATCCGTTGTGCCCTTCGTGAATATTATCTCCTCTTCCGACTGCGCATGAAGCAATCCCGCCACTTTCTTTCGTGCCTCCTCATGCTTCTGCGTTGCCACTTGGCTCAAATGGTGCACCCCGCGATGCACGTTCGCATTCCACTTTCCATACGCCTCTGCTATCGCATCTATCACCACCTGCGGCTTCTGTGTAGTCGCAGCATTATCCAGATACACCAACTGTCGGCCATGTACTTGCTCATTCAATATAGGAAAATCTTCTCTTCTCATGGCTTATAAAAACTCTGTTCTAATATCTTTTGTGCATCGCCTTCACGAATCAAATCATTAATAGTAATATCCTGATTATGACGCATATAACTATCCACTATACGCCAACCAACCCACAATCCCAACCTTCCGGGCGAGTCTTGTGTCACTTCTGCGGTAAAAGGGCCTTCGTTCATATACGAACTCAACACGCTGGATTCAGTCTTAAACAAATCCCGCTTCTCCATAATCCGATTCCAAATGGCTCTCTCATAGTGTTCGCACCATGCCCATTGTTCTTCTGTATAACCTATTACCTGCCATGCGGGCGCTTCGGGCAGCAATTGGCTCAGCAAGAACAACTGTTTCCCCCTGAAGATCATTTGTTCTAACAATCTGTTATACTTACTGTTATACGCAATATGGTATGCCAAATACATACTCATCACATCGCGCACCACATATTCTTTTTGCATCGTAGGTCGCTGGTAGTCATACACCACATTATTATAGTACGAATAATCACCACCCAAATACATATCCACACCCACGCCCAACATATCTTCGTAGTAAATCACTGTGGAATTGAAGCCCGACACAAACAAATACACAGTGGGTATCTCCCAGTCTGGATAAAGGTAATGCAAGCGCGAAAAGCCCGTATTCAATGCCTCTTGCAGACTATCCACATTCGCAAACTTCTCTTTTGCCAATGCATTGGTCTGCGCAAATCCCATCACCGTATCAGTCAAAAAATCGGCATATAGTGCACACAGATATGCGGTATCTTCGCTCGGAAGTCCCAAGACTCCCTCTACAAACATCGGCATAAACGCCTCATAATCAGCATACAGCTTCTCTATATCCTGCCGCACACTATCCGGCCGCACTGCCAATTGTGCGCTATCAAACCGCACAATCTCCACCTTTACTGGCTCAATATCTTTGGGGATATACTGATACTTATTCCCACACCCGCACATCACCACCGCCAACAATATATATACGTACTTCTTCATACTCTCTTTTTTTTACTCCTCCCCTTTTAGGGGGAGGTTGGGAGAGGGCTTGTTAATCTACTACCCCATCCTTCATCTCAATCACTCGATCACTTATCTCCGCCAATTCTTTATCGTGTGTCACGATAATTATCGTCTGTCCATACTGCTCACGCATCTGCAACAGCAACTTGTGCAATTCCTTTTTATTACTCTCATCCAGACTACCACTTGGCTCATCTGCCAATATCACATCAGGCGACATCATCATCGCTCTCGCAGCTGCCACCCTTTGTTTCTCGCCACCAGACAACTCGTTGGGTTTATGCGTAAGTCGCTCTGCCATACCCAGTTCCGTCAGCAATTGCACAGCGCGTTCCTTCGCCTCTTTCTCGCTCATACGAGCAATCATCGCAGGCATCATCACGTTCTCCAACGCATTAAACTCAGGCAGCAACTGATGAAACTGAAAGATAAATCCTATATGTCGGTTACGAAAATCCGCCAACTCTTTCTCCTTCAACGCAAACACATCCACCCCATCAATCACCACGCTACCAGAGTCTGGCTTATCCAGCGTACCAATAATCTGAAGCAAGGTCGTCTTGCCTGCTCCACTCTTACCAATAATACTCACAATCTCGCCCTTCTTCACGGCAAGATCTACCCCCTTCAGCACCTCTAACGTGCCAAAAGACTTGTATATGTTTTTTACTTCTATCATGCTTTTATTTATTTTTTATATGCCGAATATATCAAATCCACCGCCTCTTCTATCAAATCATCTTTATCTTCAGAGTGCTGATTCACAAGCAGATGCGGCCTTATACCACCCTCTATACTCTGCATATCTCTGTCATACATCTTCACGCTCGAGAAGCGCACCAGCCAGCCATTAGGCAGTTCATAACTCATCGGCATACCGCCTCCTCCCCCACTCTTGCCGCCCAACACCAGGCAGTTATCCGCATAGCGCATGATACTCACAAAGAAGTTCGCCGCCGAATAACTATGCCTATTGCACAGCACCACCACAGGCCGCATCCAATTGCCTTTGCTTCCCTCCATCTTCATCTCTTCTACCTCCGAAAAATCCTCATGCCCCCTACCCGACTTATGCTGCCAATAACCCACCACGGTGTCTTTCGAGAAGAACGGTGCCGCCAATCGATATGCATTCTCCATACTTCCGCCACCATTATTCCGCACATCCAACACTATTCCCTTACAATCAGCAAAATAGTTCATCACCATCAGCCAGTTTAGATACGAAAATCCATCCGAGAACGAACCATAATACACGTACCCAATGCTATCGCCATCTATCTTGCAATAGTTCAATCCCCCTGCCCTGCGGTAGTCTTTCAAATAGTATTTAGTCAGTATCTCCGAATCAAAGTTCGTTGGATATCCCTCGTACCATGAGCTGCATACCGACACATCAAACGGCGAATACAGATTCACATGCCCATCTTCCAACGTATTCAACATCTCCTCCATTAGGTCAAACATCCGATATTGATCCTCAAACGTCACTATTTTCATTGTGTCAAACTGCGGCTGATACTCAGCATACACCGAATCCCAATCCACCTGTTTATCATCAAACAAGCAGTATTTCTCATCAATAATCTGCCACAACGCCTCAAAGTTCTCCGACGGTGTATTCTTGTGATTATCAAACTCATGCGTACAACCGCACAATAATCCTATAGCCAATAGCCCATTGCCTATCCACTTTACACTATCCACCATCCACTTTCTTACCATACCGTCAAATCTTTTGCTCCTCTCACGCGATACTGCCACACACATCCCACAACCGCACTCACCATCTCGCGCGAGAACATCATACCCTTCTCGCCGTATTCCAAATACTCATGCGCTATTCCCACGCGCCAAGTGCTCCGTTTCAGTTGCATGTCGAAGGTCAGTTCATGTTGCAGATGCCTATGGTTCCACATGCCCGCACAACGAAAATCACCCAACACGCCTTCGCCCATCTCGTAGTACGAATGCCAATAATCGGGTAGGTAGTCCATGCCTATCATATTTGCCCGCACCATATAGCGCAGTCTGTAACTGGTCTTTTTCGCCCGAAAGGCCCATTCCAATCCGCCCATAGCGCACAAATTCACCGCCAAATCCATCGAATAGGGCTTATTCACACTACTGCCATGCATCTTTCCCATCAAATCCACATCCAGGTATGGACCCAACTTCACACGCAATCCATAATCTGCAAAATGCCAATTGTAGCATGCTCCCCAACCGCCATGCAGCCCTAATGAATATATCAGATTCGTGTACATATGGTTGTACATCCAACCAAATCCCACGTCCATCTTCCCCACGTTCTCCCACTTCTTCGTGCTATCACATCGAAACTCTTGCCACCATTCGTTGCCCAATCCCACCTGTTGTCCCGAATAAAGTAGGGGACTCAAATACTGATCTTGCATCCACATACCCCCATACCGCACGCTCAGCACATTCTCATGCTCCACACCCCAGTTCTCTGCCAATGCAACTACCTGACAGACAACCGATAATAGCAATATGCACAACCATTTACGCATCAAAACTCAACCTTCTTTCCCCATTCTCCATCACTTCGATTTTCACCCACACCGTATCTTCTGGCAGCAGTGGCTCAATCATTTCCGCCCACTCAATAAAGCAGTAGTTTCCCGAATACAGATACTCCTCCGTACCCATATCCATCGCCTCTCTCAAGTCCTTAATTCGGTAACAATCAAAGTGATACACCTCTGTTTTCACCTTTCCGTTTTCACCTTTCAGTTCTTCCACCTCATACACATTCACTATCGCAAACGTCGGACTATTCACCACATCTTCTGTCCCCATCGCTTCGCATAGGCACTTGATAAAGGTCGTCTTGCCTGCTCCCATCTTCCCGTCAAAAGCAAACACACGCGCTTCGCCGCACTTGTCCAAAATATCCGTCGCAGCCACTTCCGCGCCCTGCTCATTGACCAAGTAAATCCCCTTCTCTGGGTCCTTTTTTATCGTGTATATATACTTCATGCTATATGATTTTCCAATTTCGCGGCAAAGTTACTATTTTTTTTTCAATTACACAACTATTTCCGCTGCATACAGTTCATATTCCTCATTGAATATCTTTATCATTCTCTGATACGCAAATCCCAACTCCTGATACAACTTCTTCGCCGTGTTTATGGGCTCTACTGCCAACGTCACCACGCCTATTCCCTGTTCTCTCGCCATTGCCTTTGCTTTTTCTATCAAATCCGTTCCCACGCCTTGATTCCTGTAGGGTAGGGACACCGACAAACTGTCAATATAGAACTCTCCTGCCTTTGCTTCATCTTCCATATCATCCCACCCTTTGCCAAAAGCCACATCAAACAGCCCCTTCAGCTGCGGATACATCCTATCTCTCTGCACGCGGTAATGCTCCCCGTTCACAGCAATCATCATTCCTGCCCTCTCTCCATCCACTTCGGCTATCCAAGTGTTCCTGTAACTATAATGCGTATCTTCTTGTGCACACACATCCTTCAGTGTCTTAATCCATTGATTATAAAGCGCTTCATCTTCCAACAAAAATGCATAATATATCCCCTCCGCGATATACGCCACATCTTCTATTGTTGCTCTTCTAATCATATCAAAATATCTCCTTATGTTATTATTCTCCGCACAAAATTACTGCTTTTTCTTCACATATGCAAATACAACCTATTTTCTTTTCCACTTCTTCTCTCTATATTCCTCCACTTCTACCTTTATCTTTTCGCTATCAACTACGGTAGATATACGGTAGATATACGGTACATATACGGTACATATACGATAGATACACGATAGATTAGTATAGGTGTACCCTGAAATGCAACTATCAATCCCGTTACTAATTTAGTGCTCGGAGCTAATTCGCTGAGTAAAAAATCGCCCCTAAAAGCGATTTTTCTTGCTCAATCCAAAATATTTCACTACCTTTGCAACCGCAAACCCCAATTAGGGTGCGCAGACATATTATAAAAAGGCGTTTATTGGCGCATGTTTTGGTCGATAGAAATCCAGCAAATTTCGTAACCCGAAACAAGAGAGCGGTAAATGCCCCTTGGTATGTTATATCCGTTGTATTCCACAACGATTAGCATATCGGCGTGGGCATTCATTGTTTATTCTTGTTACAGGGTCTTGCTGGAACCTCTATCGAAAGAATAAGCAAAAAGAGGTTCCACGCTTTTCTTTTATACTAACGGGTCGTTTGGAGCCAACTTCCCAAACAAAATATTCAAAACAATGAAAAAGATTTTCAGTTTAGCCATTCTGGCAATGGCACTCGTTTTCACAGGTTGCGACCAAAACAATCCAGACGACTACGCAGACTACCCACAACTCATTGTAGGTAAGTGGTTTAATTTTACACCAGAAGTAAGTATATTTCAAGATTTTCAGGCAGATGGCACTTTAAAGTCAACTGGGCTTGATACCGATTGGGGTTGGTTTGAGTTAGAAGGAACATATCGAGTAGAAGGAAATAAAATTATTTCATCCGTTGTTGCAGAAGGAGAAAATAGAGTTATTACTCAAGAGGTTGAAATTACTAACGACTTCTTGAAGATTAAATCTAATGATGCAAATCCTGATATGGAAGAGAAAATCACCTATCGCGCAAGAGAATTCTTCGACATCAAAGGCAATTACACCTATCTTAACTCTGCAGTTCGCGTAGTTGCTGCCGAAGGGAAAACCGCTCTTCAACTCCCAGAAGGCGTTACTTTCCAAGGTCAAAACGCTATCCCTGTGGACGCAATGCACGGCGATCGTATTATTGATGTAATGAAGAAGTTCTTTGCCGATGCTACTTTTGCAGCAGACGGCAAACTCAACCACACTCTGGATGGCGAAGCAAAGACCAAAAACTACACCCTAGATGGCAACAACCTCACCTTCAATCTCTACGAGGGCAGCGACACCTATAAGGTAAATGCAACTTCTTTCCCAGATGAGGATGGCGACCGCCTCTTTATCATCATTCCTAAGCAAGCTGCTTGGTTAGGCGGTATGGTGGACTTGGTAGAGAAAGAGCAAGCGGGCTTGAAACTCACCGAAGCACAAATCGCAGAATTGGAGAAAGAGTTCATGGCTACCTTCGAGACCTTCACCGTCATCCTCTCTCTTAGCAAAAAGTAAACTCACATCAATAAAGCTTAAATGCAAAAAACGAGGTTATTTGTCAAAATAGCCTCGTTTTTTATCACCTCTTGTTCCACGCTCCTCAAAAAAATCACGATAAATTTGCATATATCAACAAAAAACACTACCTTTGCATCGTTTTAACGAACTTTCAGCATTATGAGTGCTACTGATTACTTAAATAATGCACAAGCTTGGTTAGCTCAGCAATCTCAAAGAACTATCGATTACCAATGGGAGATTCAGCACCACAACCAAATGCACAAAACCTACGAAACATCCTTGTAAAATAGAAATATAGAACCAAAAAAATAGGGGCTCAACACCCCTATTTTTTATTGCCTTTTATCCCTCAAAAATGCTGTAAATATTGCTTTTTACATCACCAGCAACGCCGAAATAGCGGTTAAAATCGCTTCTAAATGGCTAAAAACAGCGTACGCTACAGCTACACTTCCTGTTCCGCCAACGAGTAACCAACGAACGGCATCCATCCGCATGGCCAACCGCTCCAACATCGTGTACCTACGCAAACTCTCTTGCAACTCACTGCTGGGCGATGGCATAAGATTAATCTGACGAATAGTATCCGCCATAAACTCCTCATTGTCTTTTACTTGAGGCGCACTCGCGCGCAAACGCTTTTTTATTGTATTATTGGTTATCATATTAGTCTTGGTTCCTTGTTCCTTATTCTTTACTCAAAATAGCTTTCAACTTCTTCCTGGCTCTAAATAGCATGACTGCTATATTGCTTTCCGTTATCTCTGTTATCTTGCTAATCTCTCGAATACTCTTTTCCTCCAGATAATACAGTATTACCACCACTTTCTCTTGTTTCGGTAACTGGTCAATTGCCTGATACAGTGGCTCATAGCGAAAAGCCGAATCAGTCTGCTCACTTGCTACTTCCGTATCAACACTCTCATAGTTCTCCACCGCTACGCGATGGGTATTCCAGTACTTATTCTGCTCGTTAAGGTATTCATTGTAGGCAATACGAAATACCCAGGTCTGCAAAGCTGATTTCTGCTCAAAAGTAGCACAATGCAAATATGCCTTCAGTATGGCCTCTTGTGCAAGATCATTTGCCAGTTCTTCATCGCCATGAGTCAGCACAAGCAGGAACCGCCGAAGGGACTCCTGCATGCCGCCAATGGCGGAAATAAACTGCTGCTTATCCATATAGTGATGAAAAACAAGTGATTTTGAAAAATAAGTCAGACAGACAAACGCAGTTTACTCTTTTTCAGCAAGCTCTTTTTCCTCTTTCTCAATCTCCTTCTTGAGATAATTCTTTGACACAAAGAACATGATAACAAACGCTATACCTGCTGTTAACAAAAATGCTCCTGTTAGGATTGCGTCCTCACCTTTGCCTAAAGCAATTCCAGCTATCAGAATAAACAACCCCAACACTCCTAAAAACACGCCTGCATTCAATTGCTTTAGAACAGACTTCTTGGTTTTCTTCTTGCTCTCTGACTCGTTCAACATCTCAGCCATTGCTTTGAAATCAAGGTTAGATGCTTCACTCTTATCTATCATTTGCGAAATGAGCTTACTGTGCTCCTCCACTTTGTGACGACGATTTTTGAGATACATAATCACACCCGTCAAAATGATTCCAGGTATTCCACCAAAAATTAATAAACATCCAATAATAGGGACTAACCCATCCATAAATGAATCTAACATACTTCTAAAAATTTAATCATTTAACAAATCGTTTTCAGTTCGCTTCTTTGCGACTACACCCATTAGACAAATGAGAAAAAGAAAATATTACAAACGACTGTTATTTTTTCTAACAAAACACATCATTTTGCCTGTGTCTTGTTCCACGCTCCTCAAAAATATTCAATTCTCAGGGCGTTATTTTGCCATTAAAATACTCGTAAAGCTTTGTCCCTGAGCGAGTTCCGAGCAAATCAATCCATTCTTCCAATTTCGCACTTCTAGCACGCGCCACAGAACCAAAACGTTGCAGTATCTTTTGCTTAGTAACTGCGCCAACTCCCTGAATATCATCGAGTTCGCTCTTTGTCTGTGCCTTACTGCGCTTCTTTTTGTGGTAACTAATGGCAAATCGATGCACCTCATCTTGTATCTCCACCATCAGTCGGAAGATCTCATCCGTCACCTTCATACCAAACTCCTGAACAGGGTCGCCATAGAGTAGGGTATTTGTCCTATGCTTGTTGTCCTTCTTCAGTCCCGCAATTGGAATTTGCAAACCCAATTCGCCTTCCACCACTTCACGAATAGCACTCATCTGCCCCAAGCCACCGTCGGCAATAATCAAGTCGGGTAGGGGACTGCCTTCTTCCATCAATCGGCTATATCTTCTTCTCACCACCTCCCTCATACTTGCGTAGTCATCAGGACCTACTACCGTCTTTATCTCAAACTTCTTATACTCACTCTTGCACGCTCTACCTTTCTTAAACACCACACAACCTGCCACCGCATTACTTCCTTGCGTATTCGAGTTATCAAAACTATCAATCCACATAGGTAGGGTAGGAAGCCCTAACAAACTTTGCAACCCACCCAAGATACGTACCGCGCGTTGGTCAGGATTTAGCTTATCATCCTGCTTTATGCGGTCTTTCTTATACTGCTGCACATTCTGCATGGCCAAATCCAAGAGTTTCTTTTTATCGCCTCCCAGAGCAATATTCACATGCATATTTTCATCAATTATCTCCGGAATAAACGGAACAATCACCTCTTTTGTTGTACTCCCCAACTGCTCCCTCAATTCGTATATACCCATCGCCAAGACCTCCTCTCGGCTCTCATCCAACTGCTTCTTATATTCAATAGTCTGCCCCTGTACAATACTTCCTCTATGCACATGCAGCATGCTGATATACACATTTTGCCCCATTTCATCGTAACCAAACACATCCACATCGCCCGCATGCGAGTTGGTGATAATCGTTTTACTGGTAAATTGTTCGATGAAATCGAGCTTTTCTTTCATTCTGCCTGCTTCCTCATACCGCATTTCTGCGGCTGCTTGCAACATCTCTGCCTCTATCTGCTTGCTAATCTCTTGTGCATCGCCTCGAATAATCTTCCGTGCAGCATCAATATACTCCATATACTGCTCATGGCTCACTTTTGCTTCGCATATGCCGCAGCAATTACCCAAATGATACTTCAAGCACACGCGATATTTCCCCATTTCAACGGCACTTTTGCTCATCTGCATACCACAAGTGCGAATAGGGTAGAGCTTATGGATTAGTTCTAAAACCAAGTCCAATGTATAACCAAAACTATACGGTCCAAAGTACTCGCCTACACCTTTGATTATCTTCCGCGTCTTGAATATTCTAGGATATTCTTCTCTTGTAATGCAAATACTTGGATAACTCTTTCCGTCCTTGAGCAGGATATTATAGTGGGGCTGATACTGCTTAATGAGGTTATTTTCCAGCAAAAACGCATCTTGCTCGCTATTGACCACCACATATTTGATGTCTGCAATACTCTGAACCAGCAGTTTGGTCTTGTAACGATCCTGTTCTTTATGAAAATAACTACTTACCCTACGCTTCAGATTCTTTGCTTTACCCACATAAATCACTTCCCCTGCTTCATTGAAGTATTGGTACACCCCTGGCTCTTCAGGCAACCGCCGAAGTATCTCTTGTATATGCTCGCTTTTAATCAAGATTGGCAATTTTACCCGATTCTATCGGAATTAATTCCTCCCCTTGAAGGGGAGGTTAGATAGGGTCTAGCAACTAAGCAAGCTACTAATCTCTACATCATCGCCAATGGCTTTGCGTCCATTCAAGAAGTCCAACTCAATAATAAAATTGATATACACCTTCTTCACATTGAATTTTCTTACCAACTCCAATGCCGCTGCCATCGATCCACCAGTAGCCAACAGATCATCATGCAAAAGCACCACATCATCCTCGCACAATGCATCTGCGTGAATCTGTATAGTATCTACACCATATTCCTTTGCATAGCTTACCTCAATAGTTTCTGCAGGTAACTTTCCAGGTTTGCGCACTGGCACAAATCCAGCTCCTAAATCCATTGCTACAGCTGGACCTAGTATAAATCCTCTTGATTCAATACCAACTACTTTTGTGATGCCATAAGCGCGATACAAATTCACAATCTCATCTTTCATCCATTTCAAATACTCTGGATTACTCAATACGGTAGTAATGTCTTTAAAAATAATTCCTGGTACAGGAAAATCCTTAACGTCGCGAATAGCCGCGAGCACTTCTTCGTGTTTCATATCTCTTTCGTTTTAATTATTACAAATCTAGACATCGTTCCACGTGGAACACTATCCATGCCTTTAAACTATAAACTTTAATCCTTAAACTAAAGTTATCGCCCCATCAACACCAATAATACACTCACATCATTAGGACTTACTCCTGGTATTCTGCTTGCCTCACCAATCGTATTAGGCTGAATACGGATGAGTTTTTGTCTGGCTTCTGTACTGAGCGATTGCACACTATTATAATCAAAATCTTTGGGCAAACGGATATTATCCAATCTTCTTAGTTTATCTGCAGCCAGTTTCTCACGCTCAATATATCCTTTATATTTGATATTAATCTCTGTACTTTCTACAATCTCCTCTTGTCTTGCTCCGAGCGCTACTATCTTCTCTTTCAACTCAGGCAATGCTTCTGCCAATCCCATAATCGTTACATTAGGACGAGCTACAATATCAATCAACTTACATGTTTGCTGCAGATCGCCATAGCCCATCTGATTCAAGTAGGCATTAATATCTTTGGCTTTTACAGATGTCGTACGCAGCATTTCTGTTAATGCCAGTTCCCCTTCCTGTTTATTCTTGAACAACCCCAATCGATAATCATCTGCCAATCCCAACTCATGGCTGCGTTCTGTCAGTCGAGCATCGGCATTATCTTGGCGTAGCAAGATACGGTACTCTGCCCGTGAAGTAAACATTCGGTATGGCTCATCCACACCCTTATTTACCAAATCATCAATCAGCACACCTATATAACTCTCATCCCTTGCCAAAGTAAATGGTGCTCCGCCTGTGATATTCTGATGTGCATTGATACCTGCCACCAATCCTTGTCCTGCTGCCTCCTCATAGCCCGTAGTACCATTTATTTGACCTGCAAAGAAGAGGTTTTTGATCTTCTTTGTCTCCAATGTATGCAGCAGTTGGGTGGGGTCAAAGAAGTCATATTCTATTGCATATCCTGGACGATAGAGAACAATGTTCTCTAAACCCTTTACAGTCTTCAATGCTTGCCACTGAATTTGCCAGGGTAGGGAAGAGGAGAATCCATTGATATAATACTCATTTGAGTCCACACCTTCGGGTTCCAAAAATAATTGGTGCATGTCCTTATCCGCAAAAGTCACAATCTTGGTCTCGATACTGGGGCAATACCGTGGACCTATACTCTGTATCTGTCCGTTATAGAGCGGCGAATCTGCCAATCCACTACGCAACACTTCATGCGTCTGCTCATTGGTGTAGGTAATCCAACAGCTCATCTGCTTCAGTTGTCGCTGTACCGTATCTAAATACGAGAATTGATGATTATCCTCATCACCCAACTGCTCCGTCAATTGCGAGAAATCA
This sequence comes from Paludibacteraceae bacterium, assembly GCA_045589755.1. Classification (GTDB taxonomy): domain Bacteria; phylum Bacteroidota; class Bacteroidia; order Bacteroidales; family Paludibacteraceae; genus Colicola. The sequence continues at coordinate 30,539 of JAZNPR010000040.1, read as the reverse complement.
ATGCTTCTCTTATCCACACGAGCAGGCGTACCCGTCTTCATTCTGTCTGTAGCAAAACCCAATTGGCGCAACTGCTCAGTAATACCAAAACTACTTGGCTCCGATATTCTTCCTCCTTCAATCTGTGTCTTACCAAAGTGCAATAGACCATTCAAGAATGTACCATTGGTCAATATCACCGCCTTCGCTTGCATCTCTACACCCAACAATGTCTTCACTCCGCATACTTGACCATCTTTCACTATCAACTCCATCACAGTATCTTGCCAAATATCCAAGTTCGGAGTTGTAGTCAATATCTTCACCCACTCCTCAATAAAGCACTTTCTGTCGCTTTGACTACGAGGACTCCACATAGCAGGCCCCTTACTACGATTGAGCATACGGAACTGAATAGCACTCCTATCTGTCACAATACCCATTTGTCCACCCATTGCATCTATCTCTCTGACTATCTGACCCTTAGCTATTCCACCAACCGCAGGATTACAACTCATCTGACCGATCTTGTTCATATCCATCGTGATGAGCAATGTCTTGCTACCCATACGAGCAGCAGCGCTAGCTGCCTCACAGCCCGCATGTCCTGCACCTACTACAATGATATCGTACTTAAATTCCATATAATCAACAACTTACCTACCAATTACTCTATTTCTATGCTTCCATCTGCCTTGTCCGCTAAAACTGCTCTTGCCAATCGTTCGTTGTGGAGGCAAAAAAGCATCCTCCAAATGTGTCAATTCCTTTACTTCGTATGTATTAAGATCCATCGTAATACCAATAATGTCAAATCGTGGAACCAACTCTATCTTATGAAACTTGATATACGCATTAGCTGCTGCAGCCATCCTTCTCCGCTTCAATTCATCCACATACTCCTCTGGGCGTTTTCCTCCAAACGAAGTAGTGCGTGTCTTTACCTCCACAAAAGCAATCTCTTTCTTGCTCACAGCTATCACATCCATTTCCAAATGCCCAAACTTCCAGTTGGTATCTACCACACGAAATCCCTTCTTGCGCATTGTTTCACAAGCAATCTCCTCGCCCTTCTGTCCTATGATATTATGCTCTGCCATTATCCTTGCATCTTATTCACACGCGCAGCATCCAATCTCAACATAATTGCCAGCAATATCGTGAAACCCCACAACGACGAACCACCATAACTAAAGAATGGCAGCGGAATACCAATCACAGGCAGCAATCCCAACACCATACCTATGTTTATCGTCACATGGAACAACAATATACCCGCCACGCAATAAGCATATATCATACTAAATTTATCACGCTGTCTTTCAGCAATATATATAATTCGTAATATCAATGCTAAGTACAGCAACAATAATCCAGCTGAACCTATAAATCCCCATTCTTCACCCACCGTACAGAAGATAAAGTCAGTATCCTGCTCAGGCACGAACTTTAGTTTGGTTTGCGTACCTTGCAAAAATCCTTTACCCGTAGTTTGACCCGAACCTATCGCAATCAACGACTGATTCACATTATACCCCGCACCATGAGGGTCATCTTTCATGCCTAACAATACCTCTATACGAATACGCTGGTGTGGCTGCAATATCTTGTGGAACGCAAAGTCACAACCTTGGCAGAGTAGGGTAGAGACCATTACAAATCCCACTATCCATCCCATACTGCTTTTGCGCTGCTTCACCGCTTGTAACAATAAATAAATAGCAACATACGCCAAGCTAACAATCGCTATATAATTAAAATTAACGGCAATCCATATATTTACCAGCAACCCTATTCCATAGCATGCTACTACTCCCAATGCCATAATAATAGCTGAGCGCATGTCTTTCTCCTTACCAATTAACAATCCCAGCACAATCGTATGGATAAGTGTTGTACTGATCAATATGCCTAAATTACCAGTTCCAAAGGGTAATGCCATCTCACCAAAACGAATCACGAAGATAAAGAGCAATATACTCACCACTCCCCAACTCAGTACATATCCCGTCATACCTTGGCGATAAAAAGCCAACAGAAAAGAAATAAACACCAATGCCGAACCTGTCTCTCTTTGTGCTACCATAATAATCAACATAGGTACTCCCATTAGCAAGAAAGGTACGGTCAAATCGCGCAAATCGCGCACTTTATAACCATACCTACTCATATATTTAGCTATCGCTATCGCCGTGAAACATTTGGCGAACTCAGCTGGTTGCAAACTTATCGGACCAATCGTCAGCCACGACAACGAACCCTTGATATCTCGCGCAAAGATAGGTGTAATAATCAGCAGCAAAAGCATTACTCCATAAAAGATATATCCCAATACATCATACGTCCTCTCCTCTATCATCAGTATGATTCCTCCCATTACAACGGCTGTCGCCAGCCAAACCAATTGCTTTCCTGCACGATTGGAGAAGTCCCAAATACTTGTTTGGTCAAACGAATAGCTCGAACCGTAGATATTCAGCCAACCAAACAGCGCAATCACGAGGAACAACACAATTGTCCACCAGTCAATACCCGATATGATACTTCTATTATTCCTCATCTGCTTTATCTATCAAATTTGCATTCGCCATGCGCTCAAAGAGTGCACTTCGCTTGATTTCTCCTGTCAGATATTGCTCCATAACCAATGTGGCCATCGGGCAGGCCCAAGTAGCACCAAAGCCGGCATTCTCGACTGCTACTGCTACCGCTATTTGTGGATTATCCATCGGAGCAAAACCGATGAATAGGGCATGATCTTCACCATGTGGATTCTGCACCGTACCTGTCTTGCCACACATTTGCAACTCTGGAATATTATACCATCGTCCTGTACCTTCAGTCATTACGCGCGACATACCTCTGTGCACTACATCAAAATGAACTGAATCTACCAAAGTAGTATGAATATCCGATTTCATCGAGTCATTCCGATTAAAATGTGGGGTGATATAATAACCCTTATTGGCTATTGCTGCAGCTTGGTTCGCCAATTGCAGGGGGGTGACCAATATCTCTCCTTGTCCAATAGACAACGAACGAATGGTGATGGCTTTCCAACCCTTTTGTCCGTATATTCGATTATAAAATTCTGCTGTTGGCAGATAACCCTTTGCTTGTTCCCTAATATCCGTATTCGCAAATCGTTCGCCTAATCCAAAACTGGCTATAATCTCTCTCCAATCATTGTAGTGCTCTTTGAAAAGGGCATGCCCATTCTCATAACCGTCTTGCTGGAGCATATCGCGATAAAGTGCCCAAAAATAGGGATTGCAACTCTGCTCTATTCCTTCTTCCAAATCCACAGGACTACCATGATCATGCGTACATTTGATAGGCGTAGATGTTTGACCACTACATGGATATTTCGTATTTGGAGTGATACAACCATTTTGTAATGCCGCTAATGCCTGCAATATCTTAAACGTAGAACCAGGGGCATATTGCGCTTGGGTAGCCCTATTCATCAAGGGTTTATGCGAATCATCCAGCAATTGCTGATAATTAGCAGAACGCTCTCTACCTACTAACCGCTTCGGATCCCAGTTAGGAGCACTTACCATAGTGATAATTTCACCCGTCTGTGGTTCAATAGCCACAATACTACCCACCTTATTTTGCATCAGTTGTTCAGCCAATTGCTGCGTCGCCCTATCAATACTCAAATACAAATCTGTACCTGCTTCGGCTGGTCGGTCTAATAATCCATTCTGATATGACCCCTGTATGCGCCCTCGCGAGTCACGCATATAGACTTCTACTCCTTTTTTTCCACGCAATTCTTTTTCATACGTTCGCTCGATTCCACCGCGACCAGAGTAATCTCCTACTGCATAATAATTATCACTTTCTATATCGTTATAATTCACCTCCCCCACATTGCCTAAAACATGCGATGCTATGGGATAAGTGTAATCGCGTAGTGTACGAATACGGATATCTATGCCAGGATACTTATACTGCTCTTGTTGCAATTGTGCAATATCTTCCTGACTAAGGTTTTGCATAAAAATCTGAGGAGTATAGCGTGAGAATCCTCTATTCTTTCGGCGATCAGACATCTCCTGCATACGCATTGCAAAATCATTTGATGTAATATGTAATGCATTGCAAAATCCAATTGTATCGAAATGTTCTTGCATCATCTCGCGTACAATAACCGTTATCTCATAGATGGGTTGATTAGCTACGAGTAATTCGCCTTTGCGATCATAGATAAGTCCACGTGAAGGATATAGTGTTTGGCGCAACTGAGCATTATTAGCTGCTTTCTCTTGAGTAGATTGATCAATGACTTGTAACAAAAATAAGCGTACTATATAGGTTAGCACTATTATAACAGCAATGCTACCTACCACATATTTACGCCTATAAAAATTATCATTAATCATATCACTTTTTTAGCCGATCATAACCCAATATGATAAATATCGTCATTATACTACTAATCAAGGTTTGTAGCAATACTATCCACCATTGTGAAAAATTCCATGCTTCCAACGCAAACACGATAAAATGATGGATAATTGTCAGTATTATTACACATTTAGCATATTCCATCACCCCTATCATTCTACCCGCAATATTATCTTTGATACGTTCTATATCCTGCACCGTATTAGATAACAGAATAGGACGAATAAACGCTATTGCTACACATGCAGCCATATGAACTCCCAACGACGAATACCATACATCCATCAATAATCCCACCACACACCCTATTAACAATTCTGCCCAGCGTGGTACACGTGGAGAGAGATTTATCAAAAATAATATATAGACCATAGGGAATCCCCATATAGCTATATGCAGATGATTAAATAGCAGTACCTGAAGTACAACTATGAGTAATAATCGTCCTATTTCTCTAATCCACTCCATAAGGATTGATTTGTGTGATACTCTATATTATGTATTGCTCGATTATGAATAACTTGTACATAACTCAGTTTCCTATAATCCACAGCAATTTGCAGTGTAATATGATGATAATTATCACTATTTGTTAAGTTCGTTTGCTCTACTACACCCACAAGAATACCGCTTGGAAATACAGGGGTCAGTCCACTTGTGATAATAGTATCACCTTTATTTACAGTCACATGGCGCGATATATCTTCTAGTTGCAACTGACTACTATTCGTTCCTAACCAATGTGTTCTACCTATATAATTATTTGTCTGAATTCTACAGCTAAGATTCATCTCCGTATGTATAAGCGGCACTACCAATGCATATCGCTCACTCACAGCACTCACTATACCTACCACACCATCTTGATTCACCACACCCATATCCTCAACTATCCCATCATAACTTCCCTTATTGATTGTAAGATAATTATGTTGCTTATGAGTAGTTAGACCTATCACTTTAGCAGGTATATATTCCCAATCAAGATGAGAATAAATATATTGGCTATCTCGCTCTACCACACTTTCCGATGCATTATTCATCAACATCAATTGTGTTTTTAAGTATGCATTCTCTTCAGCAAGACGCACATTTTCTTCGTGCAGAGAAAAATAGTCTGTAATATTGGTTACCAAATGCTGTATAGATGCCACAATCTTATTTGCCGCCGACCATGTAGCACTTTGTTGATAGTGATTGGTGGTGGTAATCAGTATAAACGCAACAACTTCCAATATCAAGAAGATTAGGAAGTTGCTATAGCGTGTTAAAAATTGTAGCAGATTTTTCATACGGCTACGCTTTCTGTATTGTATCTATCGAATCAAGAAGCCAAAGTTATTCACATTCTTCAATGCCACTCCCGTACCTCTTGCTACCGCATGCAATGGATCCTCCGCTACATGGAAAGGAATAGTAATCTTATCTGTAAATCGTTTGCTCAATCCATGCAACAACGCTCCACCACCTGTGAGGTATATACCGCGCTTCACAATATCAGCATAGAGTTCTGGAGGTGTTACCTCAAGGGCCTGCAAAATAGCACTCTCAATTTTGGAAATACTCTTATCCATACAGTGAGCAATCTCTTGGTAACTAATAGGCACTTGCATTGGCAATGCCGTTACCTTATTCGGACCTATTACCATATAATCTTCTGGCGCATCCTCCAACTCTGGCAGTGCAGAACCCACCTGCATTTTGATTCGCTCCGCTGTAGGTTCATCAATACGCAAGTTGTGTGTGCGTCCCATATACTCCACAATATCGCGATTGAGGTCATCACCCGCAATCTTAATAGAGCGGTTTGCTACGATTCCACCGAGAGAAATCACAGCAATCTCGGTAGTACCACCACCTATATCTACCACCATACATCCCTCTGGTTGCTCTACATCAATACCCATACCTATTGCCGCAGCCATTGGTTCATAAATCATATATACTTCACGACCACCTGCATGCTCACTACTATCACGCACCGCACGAATCTCCACTTCTGTACTACCTGATGGAATACAAACCACCATACGGATATTTGGAGTGAATAGACGATTTTGCTTAGGAATCATCTTTATCATACCGCGAATCATCATCTCGCAAGCATAGAAATCCGCAATCACACCATCACGCAAAGGGCGTACTGTACGAATCAACGTACCACCTTTACCAATCATCTGTTGTGCTTTACGTCCTACAGCCACCATCTTATTCTCTGTCATGCTGATAGCCACTACGGATGGTTCATCCACTACCACTTTGTCATCACAAATAATAATGGTGTTCGCTGTTCCAAGGTCAATAGCAATCTCTTGTGTAAACGAAAAAAGTCCCATATTGTTACTATTATTTTATTAAACGTTTTATTATTTTCTTGCTTTCTTACCCAAAACGCCACAAAATCGTGCAAAGGTACAAAATAAAATGCATATATGCAAGTGTTTCGAAAAAAAAGTGTGATGACTACTTTAGTCATCACACTCGCGCTCCCTCAAGGACTTGAACCTTGGACCCCCTGATTAACAGTCAGATGCTCTAACCGACTGAGCTAAGGAAGCAGTATTTTTTGACCCCGAAAATCATGTCAGTTCCGAAATCGGGTGCAAAAGTACTGCTTTTTTTTGATATAAGCAAGTTTTTTTGAAAAAAAATTACTATCTTTGCAAAAATTTTTGGTTTTATACTAAATTTTGGGTAAAAAATAGCTATTTTTAACTAAAAAATACAAAATGAAACGAGTTTTAGGTTTAGGTAATGCTTTAACCGATATCTTACTTCAAGTGTCGGAAGGAGACTTGCGTGAAATAGGTTTTCCAAAGGGAAGCATGAACTTGATTAACGAAGAACAATTAGAAAAAATCCAAACGCGATTTATTTCTGTTCGCAAGCACCTTGTGGCTGGAGGTAGTGCATCCAATACTGTTGCTACAATTGCACAACTTGGCGGAAAAACGGCATTCATTGGCAAGATTGGTACAGATGAAGTGGGTAAATTCTATCGCGAAGACCTTATCAAAAACAATGTCAAACCCATCTTACTTAGTTCTTCACTTATGTCAGGTTGCTGTATTGTACTTATCACACCCGATGGTGAACGCACATTCTGTACATATCTTGGTGCAGCGGCAGACTTGAGAGCAGAGGATATCCGTAAAGAAGCATTTATAGGATACGATATTTGCCACGTAGAAGGATACCTTGTTCAAGATCATAATCTAATAGAAACTGCACTTAGAACAGCTAAAGAACAAGGGTGCACAGTTTCACTTGATTTAGCAAGCTACAATGTGGTGAACGAAAATCATCAATTTCTCAAAGACCTTATATATAAATATGTTGATATAGTCTTTGCTAACGAAGACGAATCATTTGCTTATACACACCTCAATCCTGAAGAATCAGTAGAAAATATAGCAAGGCAATGTGATATAGCCGTGGTGAAAGTTGGCAAACGAGGTTCATACGTTCGTCAAGGTACCCAACTACACCATATCGGTGCTATCACCTCTAATTGTCTTGACTCCACAGGAGCAGGCGACCTATATGCAGGCGGATTCCTACACGCATTATCCGACGGATTTGACCTTCGTCGTTGTGGCGAAATAGGAACAATAGCAGCGGGACGTGTCGTTGAAATCGTAGGAACTAAACTTCCAGAAGAAACTTGGGATGAGATTCGCCGCATCTGCGCACTCTACCGTGGTTTTATGCACAAATTAAAATTCTAAACACATCATTTATAATTTACAACACAATGAAAATTCTATACATTTTATACCAATATCTTATTGGTCTTCCATTGATTATTTTAGTGACATTGTTCACTGCTGTTTTTACGATTGTTTGTTTTCCTTGGAAAAACGGTAAGGCACCTCGCGCAGTGCAAGTATTTTGGTCGCGCAGCGTATTGTGGCTATTGCTTGTACCAATTAAAATCACTGGTGCTGAAAATGTAAATCCAAAGCAATCGTATGTATTCGTAGCTAATCATCAATCGGCTTTGGATGTGTTTGCAGTGTATGGCTGGTTGCCCAACAACTTCAAATGGATGATGAAGAAAGAGTTGCGTAAGATTCCATTTGTCGGCACAGCATGCGCAGTAGCAGGACATATTTTTGTAGATCGTAGTAACCCTCGTGCTGCTTTGCAGAGTGTTGAATTGGTCAAAAAAGAATTAGTAGATGGTATATCCACTGTTATTTTCCCGGAAGGAACACGTACCAAAACGGGTGAAATGGGACGTTTTAAACAAGGAGCATTCAAAATCGCTATGGATCTAAACTTACCTGTAGTGCCTATCTCGTTGTCGGGTTTCCACGATGCTATGCCTTCAGGACATTTTTATGTTAATCCTCGCGCGCGCGTTCATTTACATATTGGTAAACCCGTTGATTTGAGCCAATTTGAAGACATTAATCAGGCTATGGTTTATCTTCGCGAACGCGTAGAAGAAGGTCTTGATTGATACTATATTATAAAACAATCTTCAAAGAATTTACTACAACTAATCTGTTATATAATCATGGAATTTAGTGCACAACAAATAGCAATGCTCCTTGGGGGCAAAATCACAGGTGATGCCAACCGCAAAGTATCGGATATTGGTTCTATCGAGAATGCCAAAGAGGGACAACTCACTTTTCTTTGCGACGCCAAATACCTTTCCCATTTGCCTCAGACGGGTGCCAGTGTGGTACTTATGACTGATTCCATCGCTTTTGATGGCGAAACCAATGCCACTATTATTCGCGTAGAGAACGCACGCGCTGCTATGGGACAGCTGCTTGCACTTGTAGCCAAAGCCATGAACCCTGCCAAACAGGGAGTGGAGCAACCCTGCTTCATCAGCGAAGGCGTTACTATTCCAGAAGACGCGTATATCGGTGCCTTTGCCTATATCGGTAAGAATGTCCAACTGGGCAAGGGGGTGCAAATCTATCCGCACGCATATATTGGCGATAATGTGCGTATAGGTGATAATACCATTGTATATTCAGGTGTTAAGATCTACTATAATTGTGTCGTTGGAAACGATTGTATCTTGCACGCAGGTGTAGTGATAGGTGCAGATGGTTTTGGCTTTGAACCCGATGCGAAAGGTGTGAACCAAAAACTCCCTCAGATTGGCAATGTGATTATCGAAGATGATGTAGAGATTGGTGCCAATACCACCATTGACCGTGCTATGATGGGCTCTACTATTGTGCGTAAGAATGTCAAGATTGACAACCTTGTACAAGTGGCTCATAATGTGGAGGTTGGCGAAAGTACTTTCCTCTGTGCGCAAGTAGGTATAGCAGGCTCAACGAAGGTGGGAGAACATTGTATTTTGGCAGGTCAAGTGGGCGTAGCTGGACATATTGAGATTACCGATAATTGCGTGTTTGGTGCACAAACAGGTATTGCTGGTAGTGTCCGCAAGGCGGGAATGTATCAGGGTTCACCTGCAATTGATGCCATGAACTGGCGTCGCAGTAGTGTGGGCTTTAAGCAACTGCCTGACATCATGAAACGCCTCCAAGAACTGGAGAAGAAACTGTAATTTGGCTGACGGTATCTTCGCTTACCACTCGGTTACCACTCTGATATTCACGGGTGGCTGTTTGTCAAAAGTCACTTTTCCGTTTTCTGTTTCTCACTTTTCCCGCTCGCACCGCACTATTTCTTGCCTCCATAGAACCCCGAAACGAGCAACCGAAAACAAAAAACTCTCACCTTGTTTTGGGTGAGAGTTTTGTTGTAAGCCTTAAGATTTTGTTGTAACATCGCTTCGAACAAGATCGGGAAACTTACTACAAATCCTTGACTAAACGAACTGATAAACTTCCATAGCGAATGGTGCTATGCACACTCGCCTCCGCTGGACTGAAAAAGAGACAGTGCGCATAATGTTCATCCTCTTCGGTGGAAGACCAATAGCACCCATTTATCTGTTGTATAGTAACCCCCACCGAATCATTATTTACGAAACGATAAATACACGCGGGTAAGAATACTGCACCTGCATCTTCAAGTTTCGACCATTGTTCTGCTGCAAAATTTTGATAAGCTGCATAATAATCTACACCAGAATTACTATGTAAACCAGACTTGAAAGTAACACCAGTTGGACTGTTCCAATTATCTGGTAACAAGATCAAACCATTCACACCATTCACTTGAGCCACACCTTTGAGAGAAGATGCATTTGGACGGGTAACGAGAAGATAATTCCACTCCTCATAAGTCATTGTTCTCCATGTATTGGGAGTATCAGTACCTATCGTATTTGTACCCCAATCAATGAAATTGCCTGAGTAATCAGCAGAAGAGTTTACACCAAAATTAGTAGCGCTCGTACTCCAGCCAAACATATCCAACCAACCATTTTGCGTGTCAGGAGAGGAATAATCTATGTATTTCCATTGTTTTTCTGCAAAGCGCCACTTATTTTCTTTAGAATGATACTGTAAATTACCAGGAGAGAAAGTCACGGTGGTAGTTTCACTAACAGAAAACACTCCTATTCCTTTATTGGATGGAACAGGATCATTAGGCTCACAACCTGCGAATAACACTGCCATTACGGAAATGACATAACTAAAAAACTTTTTCATTTGCTTTATATTTTTTGTAGGGAGTTGGTTCCAAACCTCCGTTGACATCCCCAGCGAAGGTTCACGCTGCAAAGGTACGAAAAAAAATGTATATGTGCAAGAAAAGTTTACTTTTGTTACCATAGGCTACATTTTTTTACTGTAGCTTCGAGGATTGAGGTGCCCTCGAAGGTACGAAAAATATAGCAAATCAGCAAAAAAATCATTTGTTTTTTTATTCTGATGTTGTATAATTCGGAATTTTTATGTAATTTTGCAGCGGATTTCATACTACATTGGAGTAGTATGCAAAAATATATAAAAAATAATGAAACAACATACATTGAAAGCACCTTTTTCCCTTGAAGGAAAAGGACTACATACAGGATTGCATATTCACGCCACTTTTCTCCCTGCTGAGGAAAATACTGGTGTGCGTATCTGTCGCACCGACCTAGAGGGACAACCAACCTACGAAGCTATAGCAGACTATGTGACCGCCACAGAGCGTGGCACGGTACTCGAACGTGGTGCGTGGAAAGTTTCCACCGTAGAACATGCGCTATCGGCGTTGTATGCTTTAGGCGTGGATAACTGTCTTATTGAGGTGGATGGACCAGAGATGCCAATTCTTGATGGTAGTGCGAAGTATTATATCCAAGCCATAGAAAAGGTGGGCTTGCAGGAGCAAGAGGCGGAACAGAAAGTATTTGTTGTCACAGAGCCCATCGAGTATATCTCCGAGCGAGGCAACAAGATGATGATTCTGCCATGCGACCATTACGAAGCTGGAGTAACTATCGCATACGAGAGTGGTATATTGCGTGAGCAGAGTGCCCAAATACACGACCTAGCGGATTACAAGCGCGAACTCTCCGCAGCACGCACGTTCTGCTTTGTACGCGAGATCGAACCTCTGCTGCGTATGGGACTCATCAAAGGTGGTGACTTGCAGAATGCACTTGTTATCTACGAGACACCTATGTCGCAAGAGGGCTTGGACTACATGACCGACAAACTGGGGCAGCCACGTTTGGATGCCAACAAGTTGGGTTATCTCAGTCCGCTGAATTACCCCAATGAGCCAGCACGCCACAAGTTGCTGGACCTCATTGGCGATATGTCGCTCGTTGGCTGCCGTATTCAAGGCAAGATTGCAGCGTTGCGACCAGGACATACCTTCAATACGCAATGCGCAAAACGCTTGCGCCAATTGGTAGTGCAGTAAACCACCATTAAAAACTTCTGAAACTTTTAAAACTACAATAAAATGACTAATTTTATTCATCCAGAAGCAAAGCTTCATCCAACTGTAACTGTTGGGCATTTCTCTTGTATCCACGAGGATGTGGAGATAGGCGAAGGTACAGTGATTGACAACAATGTAACCATCTACAGCGGTACACGTATCGGTAAAAACTGCCATATCTATTCAGGTGCAGTAGTTGGTGGCGACCCACAAGATCTCAAATATAAAGGCGAAAAGACCTATGCCATTATTAGCGATAACACCACTATACGCGAATTCGCAACAATCCACCGCGGTACTGCCAGCAAAGGCAAGACGGTGGTAGGCAATCATTGCCTAATCATGGCATACTGCCACGTGGCACACGACTGCTTGTTGCACGACCATATCATCATGTCCAATGCTACCCAACTCGCGGGCGAAGTAGTAGTAGATGACTGGGCAATCATTGGTGGCGGAAGTCTGGTACACCAATTCAGCCATATCGGTGCACATGTGATGATTCAAGGAGGATCGAAAATCAACAAGGATGTACCTCCATATATCATTGCAGCTCGCGAGCCAATCTCCTATTGCGGTATCAACTCTGTAGGACTCAATCGCCGTGCATTCACCCAAGAGCAGATTACGGCTATTCAAAACACCTATCGTCTGGTGTACCTCTCGGGGTTGAATGTGAGCCAAGCGGTAGAGCAAGTGGAGAATACCTTGCCACAAAGTGCGGAGCGCGACCTGATCCTTGAGTTTATCAAAGGATCGCCTCGTGGAATAGTGAGAGGATATAATTAAATGCGTAGCGTTGGTTTAAAGTTAAGGATTTAAAGTTTAAAGACAAGAATAATGGAAATGGAAGAAAGAAGTCTCAATTTTATTGAGCAAATCGTAGAAAAAGATTTACAAGAAGGTAAGAACGACGGACGCATTCAGACGCGTTTCCCGCCTGAGCCAAATGGCTACCTGCACATCGGTCACGTCAAGGCCATCTGCATGGACTTTGGTATAGCCGAGAAATACAACGGTGTCTGCAACCTTCGTTTTGATGATACCAACCCCGTTAAAGAGGATGTAGAATATGTGGACTCTATCCAGCAAGACATCGCGTGGTTAGGTTTCAAGTGGGGTAATATCTACTACGCTTCCGACTATTTCCAACAACTCTACGACCTCGCTATCGAGTTCATCAAACAAGGCAAGGCATACGTAGATGAGCAGACTGCTGAGCAGATTGCCGAGCAAAAAGGTACACCTACCGAGCCTGGTGTAGCTTCTCCATATCGTAATCGCCCTATCGACGAGAACCTTCGCCTCTTCCAAGCCATGCAAAATGGCGAAATTGAAGACGGCAAGATGGTGCTCCGTGCGAAGATTGACATGGCTAATCCAAATATGCATTTCCGCGACCCAATCATGTACCGCATCATCACCACGCATCCTCACCACCGCACGGGCCGCACATGGAACGTATATCCAATGTACGACTTCGCGCACGGTCAATCCGACTACTTCGAGGGCGTGACACACTCTATCTGTACGCTGGAATTCGTGGTACACCGTCCACTCTACGACTATTATATCGACCAATTCGTTACAGGCGACTACCGCCCACGCCAATATGAGTTCAACCGCCTCAATATCACCTACACCGTGATGTCTAAGCGTAAGATGTTGCAATTGGTGAAGGAAGGCCTCGTAAGCGGTTGGGACGACCCACGTATGCCTACTGTTTGTGGACTCCGTCGCCGTGGTTATACTCCAGAGGCGATTCGTGCTTTTATCGATAAGATTGGTTATACCAAAGTAGAGGGTATGATTGACCTCGGACTGCTCGAACATACCGTTCGTGAGACACTCAAAGAGACTGCTCCACGCGTATGTGCTATCTTCGATCCTGTAAAACTCGTCATCACCAATTATGAGGGTGAGAGCGAAACTATCGTAGCAGAGAATATCGACGGACACCCAGAGCTTGGTACTCGTGAGATGAAGTTCGCGAAGGAACTCTATATCGAGCGCGGTGACTTCCAAGAGGAGGGTGACAAGAAATTCTTCCGCCTTAGCCCTGGTGGTCGTGAAGTACGTTTGAAAGCTGCCTATATCATCCAAGCAACAGGCTGCGAGAAAGACGCAGAGGGTAATATCACGACGGTGTATGCAACTTACGATCCTGACTCTAAGTCAGGTACCGAAGGTGGTAACCGTAAGACTAAATCTACCATCAACTGGGTAGAGTGCAACTCTTGCGTGGATGCTGAAGTTCGCTTGTACGATCGCCTCTTCGCTTGCGAGAACCCATCGGCAGAGGAAGGCGACTTCCGCGACCTATTGAACCCAGAGAGTTTGAAAGTTACTACCTGCAAGATCGAGGGTGCTATGAAAGCTGAGATGCATGCACCAGAGGTTGTAGATGGTATTGCTAAATGCAACAACTACCAATTCCTCAAGCATGGCTATTTCGTGGTAGATCCTGATACCACGAGCGAGAAGCTTGTCTTCAACCGCACCGCTTCGCTGAAAGATAACTGGCAGAAGTAATGCATATACGGACTCAAAACGGCAAACAATATGTTCTCTGTGCGTGGAGGCGGAGATATGTCCGCCTTACGCCAGAGGAACTAGTGCGCCAAACGACACTTCAACTGCTGGTAGATGAGTTTGGATATCCACACAACCTAATAGCGGTGGAGGTGCCTATTGAAGTAGCTGGTATACAAAAACGTTGCGATGCAATCATCTATAACCAGCATATGCAACCGCTGATGCTCATTGAGTTCAAAGCTCCATCTATTCATCTCACCCAAGAAGTCTTCGACCAAGCCGCTATCTACAACCGCACTCTGCATGTGCCTATATTGATGCTTTGCAATGGACGCGAAAGTATTGTTGCACAAATACATGCTACACAATACCAATTCATTGACCATATCCCTGCATACAACATACTGACAAATATTGATTGAAATATTTTTTGGAAAACTAATACAACTAATAAATCGGTATATTATGGATATATTACCGATGTATTATGGATGTGCTTGGATGAGTTTATCCACGAGTTCGGGAACGCCGATGGTGGCGTTTTTTTGGATGTGATGGGCGCGGTAGCGGTAGATGCCGAGTTCGGGCGTATTAGGATCTATCACATAAATCTCTGCCGTATGTCTTGCATATTGCAGCAATGATGCTGCGGGATAGACATTGAGCGAGGTTCCTACCACAATGAGGATGTCCGCTTGGCTAGCCACCTCGCAAGCCAAAGGGAAATACGGCACATCTTCGCCAAAGAACACCACATAAGGGCGCAGGAGTGAGCCGTCAGGATGGCGGTCGCCATAGTGCTGTTCCCATCCGTCTAAGTCGATGGTGGCTAGTTGGTTGGTTTCGGAGCGAAGCTTGGTGATTTCGCCGTGCAGGTGAATGACATCGTGGCTACCTGCTCGCTCGTGGAGGTTGTCAATGTTTTGGGTAATGACTTGAGTGTTTGGGAAGACTTCTTGCAGGCGTGCAATAGCATGATGGGCTGCATTAGGTTGGGCTGCGAGGGCTTCACGGCGGCGCATGTTGTAGAACTCGACACAGAGTTGGGGATTGTTGAGCCATGCGTCGTGGGTGCATACATCTTCTATGCGGTAGCGGTCCCACATGCCGTCAGAACCACGAAAAGTGCCTAATCCGCTCTCAGCGGATACGCCTGCTCCTGTAAAAACAACGATTTTCTTAGTCATAATAAATGGGGGGGTAGTGGTTAATGTTATGATTATTGAGTGCAAAGATACAAAAAATAAGGGAAACTACCAAATTATCTTCTTAGATTATCTTTAGCTTGCTCCTTTTTTATTTAAATTCGTTGGTTTTTGAATTGAAAAAGGAGCAAGCTACATGTGAGCTATTGGTGAGGGTTGGAGTGTAAAACAGAAGAGGATGGTAGATATGAGAGCGGATGCAATGTGCAGGTGGTTATTGCATGTTAGTAGTAGTTAACTGAGCCCAGCGTTCTAGACCGTTGGCGGAAAGGCGGTATGCTTGTTCGGGTTTGTTTGGAGAGTCTGGATAAGCCAAAACAACATAACCTCGGGCAATAGCAGGACGAAGATAGTTATCCATGAAGTTACGGCGACTTCTTTGTTTCAGACCCAAATATGCAATGATCTGTCGTCGTGGCATGGTTTGATCGCCAATAGCTAGTATTAGTTTTTGTATACGTCCTTCAGCTTTGTCGGTGGGCAGGGTAGTAAGGATTGGTTGTGATGGTTGTTCTACCGTTTGAGTTGACTCTTCTATCGCTTCAATATAGAAACTGAATGGTCTGAATCCATCGTTGCAGCTAATCATGGCGCTCATAGGATTTTGCATCCATCCGTCGTAGAAATTGCCTTTTCCTTGAGATAATTGCTCCACAAACTGACGCATAGTTTCCCATGCAGATAAGCATAACCCTTCTGGGCATTTGCCATCTATGGATATCCATTGTTGTCCTTCTTGCACGGTGCATGCGTGTTCAATGGGATTTTCATACTTCGCCATTAGATCGGTATATACCGTTTGGCGAATAGCGGTGATGCGAACTTTTGCCATAATCTGTGAGATATTTGCTGCAAAGGTACACAAAATTATTGAAACACACAAGAAGCTTGCTCCTTTTTTGTCGCAGAGACTTCATTATTTTTTAAAAAAAGGAGCAAGCTGTATATAAACTGAATGGGGAGAGGAGAGGGATATGTGTGTAGGTGCGGAAAGAGGTACTGGAAAGGGATAATGGAACTGGCAGTGGCAGTGAGGATGAGGAGAAGGGGGGAGCAGATAAGAAGCAGTAGATGTATTCAATTGGTGACAATTCGTCACCGCTTCAACTCTCTATTTTGAACTCATAAGAAACTTTTACTAGTTCGTTTTCATCAGCTGGTTACAATCTGTAACCTACTCCAAAGTGGTTGTTCGGAAATTCCGAACAACCACTTTTTGACTTGCTCCTTTTTTTATTAAGTTTCGCTGCCTTTTTGTGAGAAAAAAAGAGCAAGCTATGGGTAAGTAAAGAGGGGAAAGGAGCAAGGGTAGAGGTGAGATGGATGTTGGGGTGAGAAGAGAATGGGAAAGAATAGGAAAGATAGGGAAGGATAGAAAGAAATGCAAATAAATTGGTTTTTATGGGGTGTTGGGGATAATTATTCTTACTTTATGCTCTGTTATCGTTATAAACTTCTTCAAACATTTCGTCCTGTACTTTTCTGAGTTTTTTATTGTGTGGTTCGTCTTGGCAAGCAATATTGCATGGTCCGTGATATGAAATTCGCCTTTTCCATACTCTACATATGGTGTAAACCAGCGCAACACAAAAGATGGTGCTTACAGCTGCTAGTAATATTTTGAACAAGATATTCATTTTACCACATGCAATTATGTGGGGAATAGGGGGATTATGCTTTGAATATATCAGACAACTGACTTTCAGCAAATTGTATAGTGTTTAATTTATATGATAAATTTTCCACACAATCTGGTATATTCGTGAATGGATTAATATTTTCAGAATGGTATGCACGGATTTTTTTGCATATAAAACGTTTGTTAACTAAATCCACGGGAGAAACTCTTCGTTTTTCTTTTTCTACATTCAGTGAGAACTTCAGATTATTGCAATATTCAGGAGAATCTAATAACGAATTAATTAGTTCGTCAAGTGTGATTCCTGTATTATTTTCCTCAATACAAATAGTAACTAGATAATTTTTAGAACATGAAAATAACTGTTCATGTTTAATAGTGAAGAGAGGAGAATCACTCGTTGTTGTCTTAACTTCCAAATTTGCACTTGGACAAACAAAATCTAGTTTAGAAGTTACCCCATCTGAATGCCAGTAAGGTGAAATATCTATTGCGTTATTTTGGAATATATGTTCTATAAGGAATAACTCACCTATCAATCCCACTAAGTTTTTATAATTCTGTTCTCTAGGTAATTGGAATAATGACACTAAAGAATCAAAGAATGTTAGAAACTCTTCTCCATACATATATGTTGCATGTGCTAAGCATAAGTTGACAAAAGCTGTTAAATTTTCTGATGAATTGTTTTGTTCTATTAGTTGAAGTTCTATATAGTTGTAGTAGCCATCCTTAAAAGAAGATACCGATGTATTAAACGCAGATACAAATACATTTGTTTCGAGATGGAGAAAGTCGGTTTTTATTCCTAAAGAATCGCAATGTTCCTCATTTGGTACAATATATATAATGTTGCCATTGTGAGCAAATAGTCCCGTATTACTAGGAAGTTTTTCTAGTAAGTACAAGGTGTTATCCTTGGGAACCTTGAAAACTGTATTTAATAAGGTGTTAATCTCAATCATTATCTTTTATAAAATATTTTTTGTCTTTAGGAATATATATAGCAAACATATACTGATCTTTTCCTAAACGATTCAACTTATCAATACCTGGAGAAACATAATGAATCTGTATATTAATCTTAGTTGGATCAACAATAACTTTTTTGTCACCAAAATAAGTTAATTTTGTTTCATCTGTGGTGTTTGCACCTTGATGCAGAGCCTTAATTCTATCACGAGCAGCATCATTGTAGATGGAACGATAACGTATTTTTTCGTTATTATCTGTCCACATAAGAATAACAGGAATGTCAGATTGGTCAACAAGTTCTAATAATGGTTTTTTGTTGAATGGCTCTCTATCAAAAGCTGTGTTTATTGATTCAATTAGAGTTTTTAATTGCTCCGCTGTAAATAACGCATACTGAGCGGTCGAAGTGTTTACTTTACTTCCTGCCTTTGTTTCATTCCATGCAGAAATGGATGTAATGAGAGAATCTATATGGTTGTTGTTCTCTTGTATTTCAACATCGTCTATTACAATGAATTTCTGTTTTATCCAGCGATTTTTAAATGAAATCGTCTTATATTTTGCCTTGTTTTTAGCAGTTGGTTTTTGTTTAGTATTATCTGCTTGAATGATAATATCTGATATATTGAGCACTCCCTTTTCTACATCTTCAAATTGCTCCCACAAGTCATCCTCTACTTCTGCTAATGTTGTAAACTCCTTAGCAATTTCATTAGTAGTAAATATTTTGCAAAGGTCTAAATATTTTTCTCTGTAACCAAACCACCGAGCACGCTGGAGTGTTGTATCCATATTACCTCCACTTTTAGCAAAGCGAGTGAAATATGACACAAGCAAGTTTGGAAAAGTCAAACCACGTTGAAGTAAATCTCCTCCAATGTATATCTTGTGCAGTTTTGTTAGTTCTAATGCTTTGGTTTGTTTTCCTATTCCATTCTGAAGAATTGCACCTGTTGTGTGAATAGTCTTAGAAATTTCATCCAATAGTGTTTCATCAAATGGATATCGTGATTTTATTTCTACGGATAGATATTTATTATAGCATTTTCTCAATAGTTTTACGTAAAAATCTACACTTTCATCTTCAATAAATGCTTGTCTAATCTCCCTTAATAAATCATATATCGAAGAATATATACTTTCATGAGCCGCAACTGTTCTATCTACATGAATGATCATGTCGGACAACTGTTCTTTCTTTTGCGTGGATCTTTTACGTTTAATAGCACTTGCGATAAAAAAGTAGTATATTGCTTCTCGTAATGATTCTGTCATCAAAGATATAGAATCATCTACTTCATTCACATTTTCTATTATCTGATTCTCTGTCAAATGATATATACTTGCTCCATCATATCCAGCACCTGGTTGAACAGTGTGAATTGAAGCAGGATTAAGTTCACTAATATCTTCTTGAAAAATATTAGCTTGCGGAGTTGCTGTCACAGATAAATATAGTGGATTGCCTAATACTTTTTTAAGTTTTTGTATGCATCTATATGTCGGCGTTGCATCCCTTGATTTATTTTTAGCAGTATTTAAACTTGCCTGATCTCCTTCATCATCAATTATAAAAGGAACTATACCCTGAACAGATTCCATTACATGAACTATCGCTTTTAATGCTAACTTCATTGCTGGCGGACGTTTGAGACATGTAATAATTATTGGCCTTTTTTCTTCTACAAGTTGTTTGACAAAATCGGGATCTAAACTATTGATTGATATTGATTCTTTTGTCGAATCGTTCGTTGTGAATAAAACTGGACTATCAGAGAAGAGAACCTCAGTTCCACTTGCTGTGTTGAAAGTTCCACCAAATCTTTCCGTGCTTTGTCTAAGTAAATCCTTATCATAACCACCTAAAATAAGCAAAAAATTATAGCCATTGTCAAAAGCTAAAGCAGATAATAATTCTAAGTTCGAAGTCTTACCAGATTGAACCTTTCCAACCAAAAGCGAGTTATGATTTCCACTCGGATTTGTGTATAACTGCTGCATCAATTTAATATATGTAGCACGTACGTTCTGAACTATATTATTTGCTCCTTTCCTGCCATAGGATTCGATATGCTGTTGATGGATACGCATAAAGTACATACCTTCTTTGATAGAAAGTGGTAGATTGGGCTTATTTATGGTGTATTGTTCCATTATTCTTCAGATAATTCTCTCAAAAAATTATTAATGTGTGTTCTGAAAGCAATTGGGCTTATCATACCATCTTTATTTGCATTATTTTTTGCTCTAATTTCTGCAAGAGCAAAAGCTATTGCAAATTTTTCTAAAACAGTTTTGAATTCTTCTTTTTTTGAAAAAGGTTTAAAAAATGGATGGTTAATATTCAATTGTATATGAGCATTAGTACTATTCGGAGATTCTACACTAATCCATTTTGATGAATTACCTTTTGTCCATTGTACCGTTATATTACATTTTGTTACTGCATCTAACGGAATTGTATATGGTCGTATTTTCTCGTCTATCTCCTCAGGTAAATTATTTTGCTCTGCTTGATATTCTTTATAAGAATCCAAATCTGTTTGTAGATTTTCAGATGTTTCTTCGTCTAAAAGAGGCAACAGAAGAGGAGCCTCTTCTGTTTGCTTAGAGAAGGAACTATTTATAGATTCTTGAACCTGAGTCTGTACGCTATCAGATACGCTCTTTGATGTGGACTCTTCATTTATTCTCTCAGTTTTGGATAACTTTGCAATTTTAATATATTCATGGATTTGAGACTTTAAATTAGCCACAAATTCATCTTCCAAACCATCATCCCAGACAAATCCATCTTTTGCTTGATTAATAGGGAAATCGTCTAAGTCTAACTCTCCAAACAACTTGAGTGATATTTGACTTTGTGCTTGTACAAATATTTTATCAGGTTTATAGTTAAAATCATCACCTCCTATTACAACTCGATTTCTTCGGAACAATGCAAAACCAGCACGAGGGAAACTACCATTTGCCAGAATTCCCACATAACCAACAACTCGATGGCTATATCCGTCAAAATCAAAGGTGAAATCTAAGTCCTTTCTCCATGTTCTGTCACGAAAAGTTAAGCATTCTAATCCATTATAAAATAGTGATTCACCATCATAGTTAATATGTACATGGCCACTATTCAAATCTCGACGATACATGCTTGTGATTAATTCAACTATTTTTCCCTTCGTACGAGGTGCCCCTATTTTCTTTGTAACTTCACGAATTATTATTTCTGTTCCATGTTTATCTGGCTCAACAATAGTTGTTTCTATTGAAACGAAGTTGGCATTGCTACTTCTTAATTCTGGTATATTAATCTCTGTATAATATTCATAGACAGAACCTAATTGTGTAGAACGAACGGACCAAATATTTCCAAACCATGAAGCGGCAGTTTTTAATCCCATGCCAAACTCGTTTCGACCATTTTTATTATCTGGTGGGGAATCTACTTTTACGGCCCTTGCGAAGTCCTCAAATTCCATACCATAAGCATCGTCAACAATAGTGAGGATATCATTCTTATCGTCATATTTAATCGATATCTTAACATCGTTAATTCCGTGCGCCGCCAATTCATTCTTATGCGAATAGAAAGATTGCGTAGAGTTATCTACGAATTCCGCTATGGCGTACCAAGGTTTATAGTTCAAACGAGAAAATACTCCAATAACGCCAGCTTGTGGCTGAATATTTAATTCTCTAACATCTACTTTTTCTTTCATACTTATCACTCAATATATGTTGTGATTAAATTTTTGGCAATTAATTTTACTAAACCTACATCTACTGCATTGCCTAATGCTCCGTACACACGAGAGTCAGATAATCCTTCGAAAGAAAGTTCTCCCATGCCTTGTAGGTTAGCTCCTTCTTGGATTGTCATATAACGTCCAATACCTTTTTGACCATTCGGTAAAGAATATGGGATCCATGGATAAATTGGAACTTGTGAAGACATGAATGTTAATGCTGGAGAGTAGTTTGGTAATTTGACACGCAAGCCAGAGGGACGAAATTGTAGAATTTTATCGTATAAATTCATTTTATCATTCTCTGGACAATTATATTCAAACTTTATAAAACTATCTTCCCATCCTATCAATTGTTCCTTCCATATGTCAATCCATTCTTTATTTTTTTTATAGAACTCTCTATTTTCCTTGATGAATTTTATCTTCCAATTAGGGAATACTTCAGTTTTACTTTTCTTCGAATAATTGGGAAGATGCTCTAAGCACTCTGCTAAAGATTCTCCTGTGATAATTTCTCCTAATCTCCCATGATATCCATCTATATCATTTTTTGTAGAGAAACATGGTGCTTTTTTTTCATATGGATAATCTGCTCCAAACTCCATAGCCCATACTGGAGCATGAGGTAATTCGGCATGATGCTCCATACATAAATTAATGAATTGTTGCCAAACTTCTATATATCTCGTAAATTGTTGATTTATTGGCTGAATAACTGTTGATTTCTTATTAATGATAGTATTTATATCACAGGTTGCTTCTTTTGGTTTGACAGGGAAATGAAAATCAAATTCGCCATATTCCCTAGCTTGTCCGACAATGTAGATGCGTTTCCTATGTTGAGGTAGACCATATTCATGTGGCGATAACACCTCATGTTTTATATCATAATTTAAGCCACCATCCGCTAAAGGATTGTTCAATATATTGTATATAGTTTCCCATGTGTTTCCATTATCATGTGTTTCTAAATTTGATACATTTTCAAGAAATATGAATCTTGGTCTGCGAATTTTTATAATATTTGCAATGTAATAGAATAATTCACCTCGACCTTCTTCATCATTGAATCCCTGTTGTTTACCTGCTTGACTAAATGGTTGACATGGAAATCCAGCACATAAAATATCATGTTCAGGAACATTCTCAAGAATTTGATTATCACTATTTAACTGGGTTATATCTGGATTTATTTCATCATAGATTTTGTCATAATTACGTGCATATAATCTCCGTAAATCTTCTTTCAATTCTGATGTGTATACGCAATCTACATCAAATCCCATTTCCTTTCCCACTTTTCTGAATGCATGATGAAACCCCCCAAGTCCAGCGAAAAGATCTATTATGCGTATGTTTTCATGAACTTCTAATAACGGTAATTCTCCAGCCATTGCACGTACTATATCACCTCCAGTAATAGTAAACGGCATACATTCTGTTTTCGCTTTATAATCAGGATATTTCTGTTGAGCATAAGTTATCAACTTCGAAATATCAACACAAGAAGCATCATATTCATCTCCTAATTCATATAAGATGTACGAGTGATTTTCATTACATTGAATAGGATATTTCATATCTTTCATTTCTTTGGATGTTTTAATAGAATATGAAAGACACTTAAATAAACGCACGTTTTGTTTGTTGGTAAAATCGTACAATATCACAAAATCTGGTAATTCACCTGTATTCATTGCTCCGTTACGACAGGCTACACCTGTAACGGTAAATCGAGTATTATATAAGTAAGTTTCTCTCTGAGGTTTTATACCAAAAATCCAATTGTGTTGTCCTTTTTTTACACGATACCCTCCTATGAGAAATTTTTTTTCCCCATATTGAGTTAAATTAAATTCTTTTATATTTTGATCTATATTTTTGGACATTTTATTTCTCAAACTCCTTTAAAAATTCTCTCTTTGTGATATGCTAAATAGTCGCGATTAGGGGCGTGCTCTATCGGCATAATTATCTTGTTTCCAGCAATACTGCCAAAGTGCTTATCAAAGTAGTCCTTTGTTTCGTATTTCAACAATGCAGAGGACAAGGTAATCGTATAATCGTCTGGAGAAATTGTAATCAGTCCTCTGTCAAATGCCTTGTCATACAATGCAGACAAACAGATTCCGTTCTCTGGAGCCAGACGTTGCTCTGCTGTACTATCTGCCCAAGGAATAATATGGCTTGCTATCAACAGATCTGGCACATTAATTCCTGTGATCGCACACTTATTCTCATAGTTCTGCAGAATCATTGTGCGGAACACAGATTGATTAACACGCTGTTTTATTATCGTCTCTTTCTCCTTGCCAACCAAAAGCGTCTGAGGGATATTCAAACTCTCCTCTATTGACTTCTGCATCAATTCTGCTCTAATCTGTTGTGCTTCAAAGAAAAGGCGTTCTTTATCATTGGCATACTCATCCCAAATTGGTTTACAAACAGGGATACCTGCTGGCATACCTGTACGACCAGAATTGATAATATATGGGTCACATGCTGCAAAGTTTACCAGACGCAACGCTGCGGAGTTACTCGTTCTACCCAACAAACGAGCTAATTCCATTACCTCTGGCGTACTACGATTAAGACGACCAAAAGGCAACTGAAAATAAACGCTAAGAGCCAATATTAGCTCTTTACGCTCCCATAAACGTCTTGCTGGTTGTATTTGTTGTCCTTCTGGCATATCTTTCTTTATCTCACATCAAACCATTTCGCAGCAATCTCTGCGATTTTGTCATTATCGGGTTCTTGGATGGTACCGTCCTCGGTTGGGCGAAGCACATCCGCAATGGGGAACACATCTGCCGTCTTGGTCAGTTTTAGATTGGTTTCCACATCTACTGCCACATTGAGTTTGCCACAGCGTTTCCATACTGCCAGTACAGGAGTAGTGGCATAGCAATCTACCTCTTGAAAATAGCCATCCACTAACTCATAAATTCGCTCCTCAAGAGCATGAATGTCTTGTATTCTGTCCATAATTGTATATTTAGCCCGCAAAGTTACAACAATTTTTGCAAAATGCAAATAAAATTGGTTATTTATCTTGTAGTTTTTTTTATCTCTTTATCGAAGTCAGAAAGTCATTCGCCCTGCTGAAGCATATACATGGCTTTTTGTTGCTCAATCTCTTTGATAGTAATTTAGATTGTCCCGATAGTGTTGGGAAAATGTTTCCTATTTAGCCCGCAAAGATACAAAAATTTTTGCATTTATGCAAATAAATGGCGAAAAAGTCGCCATTTTAGTTTAGTGGACGCTCGCAAGCGAGCTACTGTTTAGGGTTTAGAGGTAGGGGATTAGGGAGTCGGGACACGCGAGACGGGACACCGTCGAGAGCCTGCAGCGCAGTTTAGAGGCAAGAAAAAAGAGCATTTCGGGTGGAAATGCTCTTTTTAGACTATGGGCAAGAGGCGTGATTAACGCACTTGGGTGAGGGATTTCACGTGAGCGTTGAAGGCATCCTTCTTGAGCAAGTCCTCGAGGGTGAGGTGCATGCGGTAGTTCCAGAAATGCTCTGGGTTAGAAGGCAAGTTGATACGCTCGGCGTGTTGGTCAGCCAAACGAATATCACCATCAATAGCAAACCAGTCTTGCAATGGGAGAATTACCCACATTGCAGGGCTATACATGTGCTGATTAACGATGAATTCGGCAATTTCTGGTGACATCTCCTGTGGCGCTTCACCCCACCAGCCCATCTGCTCGTTGTAGAACTTCTGAGTGACTTGGCGGTCTTCCTCCCACCATGCACGCATAGGGTTCATGTCGTGGGTACCAATGGTACAAACGCTATGGTAAGGAGCATCCGCTGGGTGAGCGAAAGCTACGGTTGGATCCTTAGGCATGCGTTGGATCTCGAGCGAGAGGATCTGCAATTGGTTCATGACATCAGGCACACATGATGGCACCATACCGAGGTCCTCGCCGCAGCAGAGCATGTCGGTAGAAGCGATGAGTGTAGGCAACTTCTTGAGTGCAGACTCGCGCCAGAATGAGGTGTGGCGGTGGTAGAAGTAGTCGTTGTGGATGTCAGCCAAGAGTTGGCGTTGGTCCGCATAGAGCTCTTGGTAGTTGTGTGACTGGTAGAGCGCGATGCGTGGGTGGAGCATTGATGGGTTCTTCTGGTCACGCACGAAGAGCACCTCGCAATGGAGATACAAGAGTCCGTTGAGGACATTGTCGATATTGCAGTTGTTTTCGTGAGCAGCACGGTTCTCAGGGTTGAGGAAGAACTGTTGCACCTTGCGTTGGGTGTCGAGATGCTCAGGGAAGAAATAGATGTATCCGTCGTTGGTAAGGAGGAAATTGTTCTTCACATACTCGGTATCGTAGCCGAAGGTGTCGCCGAGGAAGTTAGCACGGATATATGGTTTGGTGAGGCGATCCTCATCGAGCTTCACGCCCATGTTCCAGAGGTTTTGCAATGAATATGGCATCGCAGGAGAGAAGTGACCGCAGAGACCCCAAACATCCGATTTGCGCATTTGCCAGATACGGAAGAAGCCAAGGATGTGGTCCACACGATATGCGTCGAAGTAGTCCGCCATCTTGGTGAAACGGAACTTCCACCATTGGTAGTCGTCTTGAGCCATGACATCCCAGTTGTAGGTTGGGAAGCCCCAGTTCTGACCACGTGCATCGAAGTCATCAGGTGGCGCACCCGCCGATGCAGAGAGGTTGAAGAGGTGTGGGTCGGTGGAAGCGTCCACAGAGTCAGGAGAGATACCGATAGGAATATCGCCCTTGAATGCCACGCCTACAGAGTGTGCGTAGTCCACTGCCTCACGGAGCTGTTTGTCCGCATGGAACTGGAGGTAGCAGTAGAAGTCCTTAGGTTGTTTGTCGCGCTTAGAGAGGAACTCTGCATAAGGCAAGAGCCAGCCCTCGTTGGCAGCGAGGAAAGTCTTATATTCGTCGGAAGCGAAGAGAGTAGCTTTGTCGGCCTTGTAGAGGGACTTGAAGTACTTCATCTTCTCATCGTAAACGCATTGGTAGTCCGCGATGGTCTTGGCGTTGAACTCCTCTTGTGTCTTGCGATACTTCTTGAGTTGGGTAGGAGTGAGGGTACCCATCTTCTCGATATTGAGGTAGATTGGGTGGAGCGCGAAGACGCTAACCGCGTTGTAAGGATATGAGTCGAGGTTGTTGTGACGAAGGGTGGTGTCGTTGATTGGGAGGGTTTGGATCATTTTTTGACCTGTGAGTACTGCCCAGTCAGCGAGGAGCTTGAGGTCTTGGAACTCACCAATACCGAAGCCGTTCTCTGAGCGGAGAGAGAAGACAGGCACAGCTACGCCGGCACCTTTCCAGTTGGCTTGGGTGTAGCGGAAAGGAGAGTCGGAGATGACATAGTGCTTAGCGCGTTGAACGTCCCAGATCTTACGGTTCTCGCCCCACTCCATGTCCACAATGTCGCCAGACTTGAGGTCGTAGATAACATACTTGTACTCCACTACAGAGCCGAGTTTAGCGTGGAAAGTGACAGTCCATTCAGGGTTGTAGTTGTGGTTATTGGCAATAGGCAATTGGCTATTGGTAAGAGGGAGTTTTTTGGTGCGATCCCATTCGCCGAGGGCGGCGATGTTACCCATGATAGCCACACCCTGATGACGCTCGAGACGAGGTACAGAGACCTTAAGGGTGATGTTGCCAGTAGCTTTCTTAGCCGCTACAGGTGCACGGTGTGCGAAGAGCACTTGGCTGAAGACCTTAGAAGCGAAGAGCGATTGGGATTTGTCTTGCCAGAGGTCACGCAGCACGATATTGCCAGGTTGGCACTCGAGGAGGTGAGGCATAGACTCGCGGCGGAGGATATTGCCTTGTTCGTCGAGAACTACATAGCAGTAAGAGATGTACTTATGGATGTCGCTGAGGGTGACTTGAGCCGACCACTCAGAGTTGCCGTGGCAATCCATAGGGAGAGTCACAGGCGATGCGGTAGTGATGTCCGCATCCGCAGCGTAGAGAACAGCAAGCTGTTGTCCCCATTGCGCTTGGTAGTTGATTGTGAAATGAAGGGTCATATTGTTGTGTTGTTAGTATTGTTTAGCGTTGTGTAGTGTTGTTTATTTGGTTTTGCCGTTGCGGTAGAGGATGGAACCGATGAGCATTGGCAGGACGGTGTTGATGAGCCATATGAGTGCGACGGCAAGGGCAATGCCGGCTGTGTTGGGGCTGAAGACACCGAAAATAATGAGCGACCAAGTGCCACGGATGGCGATATTAGCCACAGGTATGGATGGGAAGATAGCCACCACCATGTAGTAGAATGGGATGGCGATCATGTATTGCACGAGGGTCATGTCCACGCCGCAGAAATGGAGCGTGAGGGCGAGTTGGAGTGCCCAGATGATATAGCGAAGCATGGACCATGCGATGGTCTTCATGAAGAGCGGATAGGACATATGCGAGAGCGCAAGGGAGAGCTGGCGCATCTGGGTATTGTGCCACTCGTGGCGAGAAAGGTAGCGCACAAGGTGAGGCAAGAAACTGAGCAGGAGCACCAAAACGATGAACGCTACAGCGAAATACTGCATTGGTATAGCAGGATGGTAGCTGACGAAGAGCCATGTGGCAGGAATGCCGAAGATGAGTTCGACCACGAGCAGAGCCACGGAGCCGACGAGACCGAGGCCGACGGCTGCGGAGAAGTTACTCTTGTCCTTGAGGAGCATGGCACGAGCAGGATAATCGCCTGCGTGATAAGGAGTTACGAAAGCGCCGACATAGCCGTAATAGACTTGGCGCTGAGCACCCCAGATGGTCATGGGTTCGGTTTTGCGAAGCAGCAAACGCCATTTGCCTGCCTCTGCTACAACATTGAGGGGCATGAGCAGAAGGGTGGCAATGAGGGTGAGCCACAGACCGATGTTGCTAGTGCGAAAGGCGCTGAGAAATGATGAATAATCGTCGAAAATAATGAGACGATATGCCAAATAACCATACGCCGCAAGGATAAGCAGCGTATTAAAAATACGGAGGTATGGTTTGTTAGGTTTCATTTTCGGGTGCAAAGATACTAAAAATTTGTGTAAACACAAAATTTTTTTGCAATTGTTGGGATATTTGCGTTATTTTTAGTACTTTTGCAGGTGAAATGAAAGGAATTAGATGGATATTGTCGTTGGTAGGGCTGTGTGTGGTATTGGCTATGCATGGTCAAAGTGTAGCAATAGAAGATGTATTAGAAGATATATACAACCAACTTTCGGAAGAAGACGAGATACTGCAGGAGGATGTGCAAGAACAGTTGATGAATATAGCGGCGAATCCTATTAATTTGAATAACACGAATGCTGATGAATTGGCAGAGTTGATGTTCTTGAGCGATGAGCAGATTGATGCCATTTTGATGTATCAATACGAATATGGTTTTAAGGAGATATATGAATTGCAACTGATTGATTGTCTAAAGGATTATGAGATACGGAATTTGTTGCCTTTTGTAGAGGTTAAAGGTGATAGGTTAGAGGCGAAAGGCAAGGATATTTATTTTCGGGAGGTGTTTCACTATGCAAAGCATGAGATGACGCTGAGAATGGATGCACGAAATATTGAGGATTTTGAAGGTGATCCGATGTATGGGAAACTTAGGTATCGGTTTAATTATCGAAATCGTGTGCAGGCGGGTGTGACAATCGGTCGTTCAACGGGAGTTCCATGGGAAGAAATTGATTATGGAGGATATATTCAACTGAAGGATATTGGACCTATGAAAACTGTTGTGGCTGGTAATTATCAGGCGAGTTTTGGTTATGGATTAGTAGTTGGTAGCCCCTTCAAACGAGGAAAAAGTGCTTATATTCAGTCAACTGCTACGACGGATGAGGGGTTGAAGAAATATACCTC
Source organism: Paludibacteraceae bacterium (assembly GCA_045589755.1). Lineage (GTDB taxonomy): Bacteria > Bacteroidota > Bacteroidia > Bacteroidales > Paludibacteraceae > Colicola. The sequence continues at coordinate 357 of JAZNPR010000040.1, read as the reverse complement.
GATAGGAGATAGTTACAATTATTTTCATGGTGTTGGTGCGACAGCAAGAGTGAGCAGTTGGGCAGATGTGAGTGCGTTTTATTCGTTGCGCAAAGGTAAAGAGGAAGCGTGGAATCATGTGGTGGGAGTGAATGCAACAGGCCGATGGAATAGGCTGAAAGTAGGTGTGACGGCGGTGGAGACTATAGAGGCGACTTCGTCGCAGTTTAGAGAACGCTCGCAAGCGAGCTACAGTTTAGAGGTAAAAGGGCGAGATGTTATCGGAGTGATGGGTGTGAATGCGAGGTGGAATATGGGTAAGGTGGATATTTGGGGTGAAGTGGCAACAAGTCATGGAAATAAATGGGGAGTGGGCGT
>JAZNPR010000039.1:0-4508 GCA_045589755.1 Paludibacteraceae bacterium | reverse complement strand
CACCAAATGTGCAGTGGTCAATTCGACCTTATCTGTCAACCAATGCAAGATGAATTGCTCTTTATCTTGTATTTGGAAATAAGCATTTACACCTACTTGCAGGGTATAATGACGAGTTTGTATTTGCATTGGAACAAAGTTCTTATAGTCGTCCAAACTACCCTGTTTTGCTCCAACCAACAATTGAAATGCCTTGTTTACCAATACGATAATAGTAAAGTCGTTCTCTTTGCAAATATTCTCCACTATCGCTTTCTCTTCCTCTGCCGTTAATGGCTTTTTGCTAGAGAATATATTCTTGATAACACTCCACGCATGTGCCAAACCACTCTCTTTAGGATTGGGTTTGCTTTGCTTAAAGTCATATACGCCACCTTCCAAACTCAGTACTGTCTTGCCGTTCACGCGCACATAGGCAGTAGTACCCTCGGAGATTACAATACCTTTGATATTCTTAAACTTAGCCAAATCGCTTGACTTAACTATGCGTGCTACTTGACCTGCCTGTATATCCCAATACACACGTCGACTTGCCGATTGCAAATCGCCCTCTTGTATATCCAATTTCTCATCTGCTACCTCTTCTACTGGCGCTGGAGTTTCTACTGCTGGTTGTGGGGCAGGAGCCAATTTCTCGCCGCAATATACACAGAACTTAGCACCTTCTTTCAGTTCGTTGCCACATTTTGTACAATAACTCATATCTTCAAGTGTTTTATGGTGAATATTCTTATTATTTGGTTGTCATCACGCGTTGCAAATCGCCCTTATCTGATGTAATCGCCATCACATCATTGGTCAAGCCTTCCTCAATAGGTTGCTTATAAGTAAAACTCAACTCCTTATGACCATCTGCGTAGGTTCTACGACTGATAATCGCTGGCTCACGAGCAGAAATACCATATTGCGAATACAACGTCTTTGCTATTGATGCTGAGATATCCATGATATTCTTGTCAACAGCAGAACGTACTTGTTGCAATAGACTTTGTTGGCCACCTACCGATTTATTCATCAGCACTTCCTCACGTACAACACCTACCATCTCATGCGGACGCAAAACAGCCGCTTTACTACTTACCATCTTATAACTATCCTCAGACTTACGAACGTGCATCATCGGATCTCCATATAGGTTAAACTCGCATATGGTCAGCGCATGTATAGGGCAACCCGGACGATTCTTAAACGTATGAATACGAGCTTGGAAGAACGCTGCACCAGCCGTAAAACCACGCATAACATAGAAGTTAAACGCTTTGGCCAACACATCCGATGCCGATATATTACCACCATGTTGGTCACCATCGCCATATGCAATACGCGATGAACCTATATACGTCAGCGTGTTCGTATTTAATGCCGTCAATAGCATACATTCACGTTTAGCATAACCTATAAATTTACCGCCATAGCACGCCTGCGTAAACAACATATTAGGTTCTGTCGCTGTTGACAATACCTCTGGGCAAATACCTTCACCACCCATCTCGTCTGAATAACCATAGAAACCACGTGCATCACGAGTGCCACCACCATGCATATTAAAGAAGATATAATTCGCTTCTTTATTAAACACTGGTGGCAACTGCTCACGAGTCTGAGGGTGAATAATCACCATCGGTGTGGTAAATATGCGACCTTGGTATAACAACTCACTTGGCATATCCGATGAATAACGAGGGAATATACCGTATTGTGCCAGATCATCCGTAATGGTCATCGTCACATTACGCCAGTGAGGATCACACTGAGCATACGCCTCGCGTACATCCACTGAACAACGATTCTCTAGCACGCGCACCATATAATCTTCCATATCCTGCAGCGTACTATCTACAGCAAACGGCAAACGCCCCACATAGAACAATGCATCGTATTTGAAGATATCTTGCGACATCAACTTGCGTTCCATCTCTTGACCATAAGGGAAGGCGTATAGCAAGTCTGTGTCAAAACTTCTGTCATCATTGGACACAAAGTTAGGCAAGGTAGGCATTGGCACTTCCTTATCGCTACCTATGATAAATACATATTCCGTCTCGGGCTTTTTATCACGTACCTCGGCATCATGTTGATCCTTCAAAATATCGGCATACTCATGCCAACTATTGGCAGGTCCCAACGATACGTGCTTTGGATTACCAAATATTGGTTTCTTCAAATACGTATAATCGCTCGCATCCAACACCTTATACACCACGCCCAACTTACGCATATTCTTCACATACCAATCGATCACAGCTGCCACGGTACTTACATTCGTATGCCAACGTTTAGCCAGACTCACCAAGTTGGTCAAGATAAAACCACGAGCTAGTACTGGTGCTTCCTCTTCTTGTGGTGCAACAGGCATCTCTGGTGCCTCGCCATTCGCGTCTATACTACCATTAAAAGTGGTTGAAGGACGAGCATCATCCGTCGTTGTTGCTGTGGCTGTCTCAGCAGACGGTTGCACAACAGGGAATATACCTGCCAACTTCGCACCGCACTCGGGGCAAAATGCAAATACTTCCTCTAATTTTGTTCCACATTCAGGACAAAAACGCGTGTTTGAATTCATAATTATATTAGTTTATACAACAAAAAAGATACTGTATTAAAATCCAAATTATTGGTCTTAAAAATAGTATATTTTTTTGTTTTGCTCATTTTTTCCAAAAATATTTGGATATGTTTATAATATTTTGTACTTTTGCACCTTCTTAGGGAAGATTGGTTTCTAACCATTTCTATCTCGCGAGGTCGATGCGTTAGCAGGCGACCTCTTTTTTATACTGTAGTTTTATTTTGTTCGCATCATATTCTTCTCCATTTTTCCATAAGGTATATATTAGCAATAACATTTTTCTCATGATAGCGGTTACTCCAATCTTTTTAGCTGTTGGATTCCGTTCATTTATTCGCTCATACATTATTCTCATTGGTTGCTCAAATCGTGCTGCTACAAGTGCTGGCATATAAAGTATGTTTCTGACATGTACATTCCCTCGTTTGGATATGTGTCTCTTTGGGTCTTGTTGCCCAGAAGCATGTGCTTGTACATCTAGTCCTGCGTAACTTGCGAGTTGCTTTCTACTTGTTATAAATGCAAATCCATTGGTTTCTGCTACGATGGCTGTAATAGTATCTTCTGTTAGACCTTTAATGGCAGCAATGCGTTTAATCTTTGCATGCAAAATTGCATCTTCTTCTACTTTCTTCCGAATCTCAATCTGTATTTGTTCTATTTGTTTATCTATATTTGCTATAGCACGCTCATAATATTTAATAATGCTCGGTAGCATTTCTTCTGCGTGTGTCACCGCTTCTAATTGATTACATAATGCCACGCGTATCTTCTTCAAACTTGCACATGTGCGCGTCAATTGTTTTAGTTCACGATATATAGGAGCTGGCGGCTCCCATGCATATAAGTTCCTATTAGCACAACCCATACGGGCTATCACACGCGCATCAACATCATCCGTCTTAGTCTTAATTCCTTCATATTTGGCATAATCATGTACTTTGTTTGCCAATACCACATATACAGTTTGTTTTAACTTATATAAATGATAGGCAAGCGATTCGTAGTATACGCCTGTTGCTTCCATTAAGAAGCGAAGTGGGAATCCTTTTATCGCTTCTTTGCGCGCCCATTTCAGAAGTTGATTGAAACCTTGTTTAGAGTTATTAAAAGTTACAACTTCGCTCAATTGGCTCTCACATACATTAGACATGCAAATGCATGCAGTAAAGGTACTCTTGGCAATGTCAATGCCCACACTTTGGACAAACCATTCATTTGGTGTAAAATCAAGTGTCATCGTTTTTGGTGTTTTTGGGTTAATAATGTTCACATGATCGTTACCAAATCTTCCTCGTCTTTTCTTTCATTAAGATACAAGATCACGACTTTTATACATTCTGGCGTGTCTTTCGATACTTTGTCCAGACTCTAAAGATTTTGAAAGGAAGGCGGATACTCTCTTTTTTACGGTATGGATATCCTACCTAGCGTGAACCGTTCTCACCTCCCACGGATACGATCTCTAGTTTTACTACAAAATTCGCACCGTATATCCCTATCTAGCGATTTCTATAAATCTTAATAATAGGATATTTTTCAAAATCGGGTACAAAAATAAAAGCGTGGAACTTGCCTTTTGCCAGTTCCACGAATTGAGGCTCTCGCATTGCCATTGAGTCGGAACTGACAACGCAAAGCCCACGCTGATATAAGTTATAATGATGGTTACATTATATGCGCCAAACATGTACCATAAAAATGGTACAATAGGATACTTATATCCCATAGGACATTTATCGTTGTTAGGTTCTTGACTCGGTTAAAATTTGCGAGATTTCAATTCGTCAGAACAAAACGCTGTATAAACGTCTATTAATATGTCTGTCAACCCACCTCCAGAAAAGCGACATACTCCCCAGCGTGAGTTTACGAGTGCAAAGGTACAAAATATATTTTGTAGTGCAAAATAAACTGTAGAAAATTGTGAACATAAGTA
>JAZNPR010000038.1:0-12271 GCA_045589755.1 Paludibacteraceae bacterium | reverse complement strand
TTGCTCTAAGCTTCTACAGTCAATACGTTAACCCCATAATTTAGGTGGTTATAGCGCTGAGGTCCCACCCCTTCCCATTCCGAACAGGGTCGTTAAGCTCAGCAACGCCGATGGTACTGCGTTTGTGGGAGAGTAGGTAGCCGCCATTTTCAGAACCCTTCATCAATATGATGAGGGGTTCTTTGTCGCTTTGCTACCAATCTATCAACTATTTTATATTACATATTTTTTTATTCTACATTTGATATGAAAGAAATAGATCTTCGAACTACCAATAGAGCGCAGCAATTTGAAATATGGAAGAATGCTCCTAATCCTATGCTTGTTTTTGTCAAAAAGATCGATGTGACCAACTTGATTAAAATAAGTAGAAGAAAACACCTGAAATTCAATATGTTATTGGATTATTGTGTTGGTAAAGCTGCTGTTAATCAGAAGGAGTTTTATTTGTTGCCTATGGGCGATAAACTTATGCAGTTTGATAAGATTGCAATCAATACCATTGTCAAAAATCATACTGGTGAGGCGAGTTCCTGCGATATAGAATTTACAGAAGACTTTGAAAAGTATAATCATGATTATCTAACATATACTTCTCAAGTAGCCATTAGTTGCACAGACCGAGATTTGTCAGAGGAGTGTATGGTGATAGGTACGTCTGCTATCGTTGATACTGAATTGGAATATGCTGGAGGTATGTATAGCGGAATATATAACAACCCATTTATTATCTGGGGAAAATATTCAAAACATTTCTTCAAGTATTATTTGAATATCTCTTTCCAATTCCATCACGCACAAATGGATGGTATGCATGCTGCTAAGTTCTTGAATAATCTGCAACAAATGATACATACATTGAGAGTAAAATGATGTTATATTGACCGTGGCATTCGTGCTACGTTTTTTTTATGTACGTATTTTTGTGGCGCGGTTTTTGTGGGGTGGTAGGCAGAAATACTAAATGATTATTGCTATGATTAAAATCACTATTACAGACACAGAGTTTCTAGCCACAGAAGATGGTAAATTGCTGGGTAAGATAGAGTTTACGTTATTAGACAATAAAATGACTATCTTGCATACGTATGCCTATGAGAGTGGGCGAGGGATAGGAACTATGCTAATGCAAAACGCTGTGGCATGGGCAAAGGAACATGGTTATACGATAATTCCCGTTTGCTCCTTTGCACAGAAATATTTATCTAAAATCGGAATAGATTTTTAACAGAGTAAGTAGGTGGTACACTATAGTGAAGGTCTCGAATAGTGCGGTTATTGTGCGGTAATAGTACGGTAATAGTGCGGTGCGAGTAGGGAATTAGAAATATATTGCAAGCGTCACGCTGTTTGGCGTGACGCTTGTGCGTTATTGAGAGGATAGACTAATGTGTGTTATTGAGAGGATAGTCTGATGTGTTATTGAGAGGATAGATTACTTAACCTCTGCGCCAGTAATCGTGTAGGTCTTATCCCCGCGGAGGATGAAGATTTGACCGTCACGGAGAATTTTTGCTCTGTGGATTTGACTTTCGACTTCCTCTACACCAGTTACTGCTTGAGTGGTGAAAGAACCACTTCTTGTATCCAATATGTTATCATCACTATCTTTGGCAGTCATCGTATAGGAATATGTCGTTCCGCTTGACAAACCAGTTACCGTGAAGTAGAAACCATTCTGTTGGGCAGTTTGATGAACACCGTTCCTGCTTGGTGCACCAAAGGCAATAGTACGCAATCTACCTTCAGCATCAAAAATGAGTGTGCAGATTATGTTGCCATTCTCGTCACGAATCACTAATTCATAGCTATCAGCACCTGTGATTGCAGGCCACACCACATCTACTGAATTGCTACCCGGTGTGAGCGTTATTTCCGACACCTCCACATCGTTGGCACTAATAGGCAATATGGCTGTTGCCCCTCTCCATGAATAGGCACTTGTATATGCTTCTACACTTTGTTCTGGAACATACAATTTTACATTCGGACTACCTAAAAAAATGTTAGTCTCAACATATTCTATTGATCCTGTGGCAGGTGGAGTAACTGCATAGCAAGTAACGGAATCCAACGTTTTGCAATAGCCCATAGACGCGGGTTCCACACGCGTGACGGTGGAAGGGATGGTGATGGATTTAAGACTATCACTTCCATGCAAAGCATAACTGCTGATCGTATTCGTGCCGTAGGGGATTACATATGTGTCTTTTCTTCCACAGGGGAATTGATACAGCGTTTTTCGATCTTTGCTAAACAGCACACCATCAATAGAGCAGTAGTTGGAATTTTCTGATGATACATTTATTGAGGTCATACTATGGCAGGTGCAGAATGCTGTTCCGTTAGCGTCTCCTTCTTCCGTACCAAGAAAAGTAACTCCTGCTGGAATATATACCGAGGTGAGTTTTTCGCAGTGACCAAATGCATGTTTCTCAATTGATATAACGCTTTCAGGAATAACTATGGATTGTAATTCTATACAATCTGCAAATGCCCATTGTCCAATATGCGTGAGATGTTTTGGTAGAGTAACAGAAGTCAATGCGGTACATTGGTAAAACGCGTGCTCACTTATACGTGTAATACTATTAGGGATAGTAATTGATGTTAATTGGAAACAGAGCATAAACGCTGCACTGCTAATATCTGTTACATGCTCTGGAATTGTGTATGCACCTTCTTTTCCATTGGGATAGCGAATAAGTGTAGTTCGGTCTTTTGAGAATAGAATGCCATCAATGGAGCAATACGTTGTATTATCTGAAGCAACATCTATAGAAACTAGTAATAAGCACCCATCAAAGGCACCCTTCCCAATAGTCTCAACACTCGCTGGGATAGTGATTGATTGTAGATTCCAACACATGTAAAAGGCACCTTCATCAATACGTGTAATACTATTCGGAATAGAGATAGTGCGTAAACTGTCGCACCTATAGAACGCATGATTCCCAATGGCTGTTACACCATATGTAGTGCTTTCATAATCCACAGAGGCAGGGATAGTAATCTCTGTCAGTGTTTTGTTTACAGGTGAACTGACTTCTGCCGTCAGATTCTCTGTGTCAAGATTGTAATACAATTCTCCGATTTGTACTTTTTTAAGAATATCGGCGTGCGCCATTGTTATACTTAGCGCAACAACAAGAAATGAAGTAATAAACTGTTTCATATATTCCTTTTCTCCTAATTTAACGTTGTAGAGGGGGACAATGTATTTTTGCCTGCAAAATTACAAATAATTTTTGATATGTGCAAGTATAGGAGGATGAGTATGTGAATTTGCATTTCAAAAACTCACCTAAATTTGCATAATCCGAAAAAATATTGTACCTTTGCTGCAAAATTAGAAACATAGACACATATACCAATGAAAAAAGTATTCTTATTATTGGCTGTTTGTTGTGCCATATTTGCACATGCAAGCACGTACAATTTTCTTGTATTTACCAGTACAGAAGGCTCTAAAACTGCTTTCGGCGTGAAGAATCTGACACTGAAAGTGGAGGGCAGCGACTTACTAATAACCAATGCAGAAGGAACGGTCAATTTGATATTGGCAGGATTGGCATCTATGCAGTTTTCCAATGAAAATATTGCAACTGATTTGGAGGATGTCCTCAATGCAGATTCCCCAATGCAAGTGTTTAGTCTATCGGGTACTTCGCTTGGTGTGTACGGCTCGCTGATGGAGGCGGCTCAAACGTTGAACGCAGGTGCGTATGTGATTTCTAATGGAAGTGTAACGCAAACAATTGTAGTGAAATGAAAAAGATAATACTATTGATAATTAGTTGTTTCGCTATTGGTGGACTTCTGACTGCTCAAACGCTGAATGTGCAAGTAGGGCAAGTGAAATATCAATTCCCAGCCGACCAAGCAGGGGTGATGAATTATGCTGAGGGTACTACTTTGACTATTATGAACAAGGTAGTCACTTTGGCGGATGTGGCAACGATGTATGTGGATGAGTCGGTAGTGAAAGATAATACTGTTGCAGTGGAATATAACGGAGAAACGGCTGCTATCACTGTGGCAGGCAATATAGCACAATACTTGACTATCTCCACGAGTGGTGCACACATCAATATTGAGCAGAGTGATGATGTGGAAGAAGAAATTACTTATACACTGTCAGGTAGTTCGGCGGATGGAGAGTTTTATATGTCGGGCTCGTATAAAGCGACTATTATACTCAATGGCTTAACTCTGACCAACACTACGCCTGTTACTTCGGGAGCGGCTGTGCATATTCAAAATGGCAAGCGCATCAAGGTGAAAGTCTTGGGGGGCACAAGCAATACGCTCATAGATGCTGCTAATAGTTCGCAGAAGGGTGCATTGTATGTAAAAGGACATCCAGAATTCTCTGGCAAAGGTACACTGACTGTGACTGGAAATGTGAAGCATGCGATTAAATCAGGTGAGTATATGACGGTGAAGGATGCTACTCTCGTTGTCAAATCTGCTGCAGGTGATGGTATCAACTGCGGGCAATACTTCTTGATGAAGAGTGGTGTGCTAGATATTAGTGGTGTAGAGGATGACGGCATACAATGCGATATTGATGACACTGATGTTGGTTCCACAGGCGAGACGGCTGACCACGAGGATGAGGATAGCGGAAATATCTATTTGGAAGGCGGACAGATCACCATCAATACAGCAGGTATTGCTGCCAAAGGTGTGAAATCGGAAGGCGATTTGATAGTGAAGGGTGGAGTGATTGATATTACTACCACAGGAAACGGCAAGTGGGATGAAGAAGATGTGAAGACTAAAGCTGCTGCTTGCTTGGGAAGTGATGCTAAAGTGGTTATCTCAGGCGGTACTTTGACTTTGACCAGCACTGGTGCAGGTGGTAAGGGTATCAACTGCGATGCGGCATTTGAATTATCAGGTGGTGAGGTAACAATCGTGACGAAAGGTGCGCTTTATTACCATAATGGAACCACTGAGAATACGAACTACACGGGTAATACGGATAATGTGAATAGCGATTATTATTCTTCTTCGAAGGGTGTGAAGGCAGATGGGGCGATTACTATCTCTGGTGGGAAGATTAGTGTGGCTACCGCAGGTCGCAATGCGGAGGGTATAGAGAGTAAGACCTCGATTTTGATTTCCGCTGGCGAAGTGACGGTCAATTCGTATGACGATGGTATTAATGTGGGTGGTGACGGTAGTGATTTGATTATCTCAGGCGGTTATGTGTATTCGCGCGCGATGAATAATGATGGCATAGATGGCAATGGCAACGTGTATGTGAAGGGCGGTTTGGTGTATGCTGTTGGTGCTAATTCGCCTGAAGTGGCGATTGATGCCAACTCGGAGGAGCAGAAGAAACTGTATGTGCAGGGTGGCACGCTGATAGCCGTAGGAGGTTTGGAGAGCGGTGCACAAATATCTGGTGGAACCTGCAAACAGACAAGCTCTTTTACGGCCGATAGTTGGTATGCTTTGTACAATGGTAGTGAATTAGTGGCAGCGTTTAAGACACCTACTACCTCTTCTTCCAGTTCAGGTGGAGGTCCTGGTGGTCGTCCCGGTGGCGGTGGTAGCAAGAAGTTGGTTGTATATACATCTTCTACTCCAACACTGAAGTCTGGAGTGACTGTGAGTGGTGGAACGGAGTATTTTGATAACGCCGCCAATATAGGTGGCACGGTCAGTGGAGGCTCGTCGGTCACTTTGAGCGACTATACTAGTAGTGGTGGTCCAAGTGGAAGACCATAGTATCAGGAGATAGATTAAAGAGCGGTTGTACTTTAAGTGCGACCGTTTTTTTTAATTATTACTTGCGTATGTGCATTTTTTGTTGTACCTTTGCAGAGTGATTGATAAAATATTTGAATTATGGAGAATAAGGTGGCGGAGAACCCTTTCAAAAACCGCGATTCTTTTATTGTGGTGACGGCGTTATTTGTGACGCTGTATGTGGTGAGCAATGTGATGGCCGTCAAGGTTATTGGGTTGTGGAATCTTTTTTATTTTGATGCTGGAACCATCACTTTCCCTTTTGCATATATGCTCGGCGACGTGCTAACAGAGGTTTGGGGATATAAGACGGCTCGCAAGGTGATTTTTACTACATTGCTATGCAATATTGTGATGGTGCTTTGCACGCAGATAGGTGTGTGGTTACCTTCACCTGATTATTTGGATGCTACGGCTCAGGCATACAATACAATGTTTAGTTATGTGCCTCGCATAGTGATTGCTTCGCTGACTGGATTTTTGTTGGGCGAACTCAGTAATGCTTGGTTGATGGATAAGATAAAGAAGTGGACCAATGGCAAAAGATTATGGGTGCGAACGATAGGTAGTTCCGCTGTAGCGTATTGGTTCGACTCGTTGCCGTTTGTGTTGATTGCTTTTGCAGGAACAGTTTCTACACATGATTTGTTGCTGATGATCGCCTTTCAATATGTATCGAAGTTGCTGATTGAAGCTGTCCTGGGTACGCCGATGGCGTATGCGGTGATTTCCGTGATACGGAAAAGGTTATAGGATATAGGACGCTTCGCTATTGGACGCGGCAGAGCCGCTATAGGATATAGGTTATGGAAAGATACGCGTTGATAGATACGGTGTTACCTCGGGAGTTTGTGCTGTTGCAAGGGACGGGGTGCAGGTGGAAAAGATGTATCTTCTGTGACTATCATGAAGATGTGAGCGATAATCCGTTTGTAGTCAATCGGGAAATCTTAGCGCAAGTACAAGGTGTGTATGGGGTGTTGGATGTAATCAACTCGGGCTCGGCGATGGAGTTGGATAAGCAGACGCTGGAGATGATTAAGCAGGTGGTGAAGGAGAAGAAGATTCATACGCTTTGGTTTGAGGCGCACTATATGTATCGTCATAAGTTGGCGAAGTTTGCGGAGCAGTTTGAAGGGGTAAAGGTGAAGTTTCGTTGTGGGGTAGAGAGCTTTGATGGCAAGTTGCGTGAGCGTTGGAAGAAGGGTATTGCAGCGAGTGTGACAGTAGAAGAGGTGGCGAAATATTTTCAAGGAGTATGTCTCTTGTGTTGCACGGAAGGCGATAGTAAAGAACGGATATTGCGGGATATAGCGTTGGTTGAGAATAATTTTGAATATGCGAGTGTGAATGTGTTTTGTGAGAATACAACTGCTATCAAACGTGATGAGGAATTAGTGAAATGGTTTGTGGATGAAGTATATCCCATGTTGAAACAATCAAAGAAGATAGAGATATTAATTAACAATACAGATTTAGGTGTAGGATGAAATATGAAGAAGTGATGATAGGTTTGAAGCAAGGCAAATATGCTCCTGCGTATATGCTTTGTGGAAAGGAGTCGTATTATATCGACTTGGTAGCCAACTACATAGAGAATAATGTGCTGGATGAGATGGCGCGCGAGTTTGACCAGACGATTATCTATGGAAAAGACTTGAGCGGAGGCGATGTGTCGCCTGTGATTGGTGCAGCACGTGGCTTTGCTATGATGGGAGGATACAAAGTCATTATCGTTAAGGAGGCACAAAACATCAAGAAATGGGAGGCATTGGCGATGTATATGGATAAGCCACAGCCATCGACGATATTGGTGTTCTGCTACAAGTATGGTTCGCCAGATAAACGGTTGACGTTGTTCAAGAATTGGGAGAAGAAAGGTGGCGTGCTGATGGAGTCGGAGCCACTGCGTGATTATCAGGTGGAGAAATGGATACGTGATTATGTAGCACAACGCAACAAAGAGTTGAAAGAGAATGGGGATGAAGTGCAGATAGATGAGAAAGTGACGAAGATATTAGCGGATAGCATTGGCACTGATTTGACACAGATCGTGGGTGCGTTGCAGAAACTGATAGATGGTCGTCCAGAGGGAGTGAAAGTGATAGACACTGCATTGGTAGAACGGAATATCGGTATATCGAAGGACTTCAATGTGTTTGAGTTGCAAGATGCGCTAATAAAAGGCGATGTAGTAAAGGCAAACCGTATTACACAGTATTTTGCATCGTCCAAGGACCACCCTATGGTAAAGGAGTTGGGAATATTGTACGGATTCTTTGCTAACTTGATGATTTACCACTACTTACCCGATAAAAGCGATCGCGTGGCTGCGAGTGCATTGGGCGTTTCGCCATTTTTTGTGAAAGATTATGCTGCTGCTGCACGCAGATTTTCAGCGGGTAAGACATTTGCTATTATTGGATATTTCCGCGATACCGATGCTCGATTGAAGGGTATTAACAATCCAAGCGCAAAAGATGCGGACTTGTGGAAAGAACTTATTTATAAGATTTTGCATTAATTATTTGCTCATTTCAGAAAATTGTAGTAATTTTGCAGCGAATTTAGAAAAGAGGATAGATTTGGACTGCTTGCAACCTCTCTAAAATAATGCTAAAACCTTGTGCCACAAGACCAAAACAGTCGCTTGTGGCTTATTTTTTGACCCTAACAAAACAAAATGAATTATTTATTTACATCCGAAAGTGTCAGTGAAGGACACCCAGACAAAGTGGCGGATCAAATCAGTGACGCCATTCTAGACCAATTTTTGGCATTAGACCCTAACTCTCACGTGGCTTGTGAGACTATGGTGACCACAGGACAAGTGATTGTGGCCGGCGAGGTGTCCAGCGAGAAGTACGTAGATATTCAAAGCACTGTGCGCAAGACCATTGCTGAGATTGGTTATACGAAATCTGCGTATAAGTTTGAGGCGGAGAGTTGTGGCATCTTGACAGCGTTGCATGAGCAGAGTGCCGACATTGCACGTGGTGTGGATGGACAAGGTACCGAGAATGTGGGCGAGCAAGGTGCTGGTGACCAAGGCATGATGTTTGGTTATGCTAGCGATGAGACAGAGAATTATATGCCTTTGACCTTGGACTTGGCACACACCTTAGTATATACGCTCGCGCGTGTGCGTAAAGAAGGCGAAGAAATGTTGTATCTTCGTCCAGACTCTAAGAGTCAGGTAACTATGGAGTATAGCGAGGAAGGCGAGCCATTGCGTATTGATACGATAGTGGTGAGTACCCAACATGATGAGGATGTAACTCAAGAGCAGATCAAGGCAGATATCCTGCGTGTGCTGTTGCCTCGCGTAGCCAAACGCGATGCACGTTATGCCGAATTGCTGAGGGGTGACTTCAAACTGCTGGTAAACCCAACAGGCAACTTCGTAATTGGTGGTCCTCACGGCGATACGGGTTTGACTGGTCGTAAAATCATTGTAGATACTTATGGTGGTCGTGGTGCACACGGCGGTGGCGCTTTCTCAGGCAAAGACCCATCCAAGGTGGATCGTTCTGCTGCGTATGCTGCTCGTTGGATAGCGAAAAATATGGTGGCAACTGGCGTGGCTAAGGAGATGTTGGTGCAAATCAGCTATGCGATTGGTGTGGCACAGCCAGTCAGTGTCTGCGTGAATACCTATGGCACGGCGAAAGTGGCGATGAGTGATGGCGAGATTGCCAAGAAAGTGAGCGAGATGTTTGATTTGCGTCCACAAGGCATTATCGAGGCGCTGAAGTTAAAACAACCTATGTATGAGGAGACCGCGCGTTATGGACATATGGGTCGTACGAACGAGATAGTGAAGAAGACTTTTGTAGATAACGGACAGGTGATTGAACGCGAGGTAGAGTTATTTACATGGGAGAAACTGGATCGCGTGGCTGAGATCAAACAAGCATTTGGACTATGAGCAAAGTAAAGCAATCGTGGCTTGTGGTGGGCATCGTGCTATTGGCATTGGTGCTCGACCAAGTGTCGAAGGTGTATATCAAGACGCATTTTCAGTTGGGAGAGGTACGTGAAGTGTTCTCGTGGTTTTGGATTGTGTTTGTAGAGAACAACGGCATGGCCTTCGGCATAGAGTGGTTTAGCAAACTGCTGCTGACATTGTTCCGTATCGTAGCTGTAGGTGTGCTGGGCTGGTATGTCTATACGATGATTCATAAGCAAGAAGTGCGTGTCGGTTATTTGACAACCATCGCGATGGTGATTGCAGGTGCGCTTGGCAATATTATTGACTGCGTGTTTTATGGCAAGATTTGGGAGTATGCTGGTTGGTTCCATGGCAGAGTGGTGGATATGTTGTATTTCCCATTGATACGGAATGCAGCTGGCGAGTGCCTATTCTTCCGACCCGTGTTTAATATTGCAGACTCATTTATTACAGTAGCGGTATTCTTGATTATCATCTTCTATCGCAAGGATTTGGATGAGAGCTTGAATCAGATTTTTCCGAAGAAAGACAAAGCATAAAGGTGAAGGGTAGGGGCTATATAGGACTATGGGTAGTGCTGTGTGTGGCGATGATGGGTTGTCGTCCACACAACGTTTTATCGAACCGTGAAATGCGCGATTTGCTCTATGATTTGCATAGAGTGGATGGTGCGATGCAAGTTGCTGGTTATAACTATGGTCATAATGAGGAGTTAGCATCGTATTATCAATCTGTGTTGAATAAACATGGGGTGACACAAGCGCAATTTGACTCTTCTTTGGTTTGGTACACTGATAATCCGCAGATTTTTAATAAGATTTACCCAAATGTGATAGAACGTCTGCAAGCGGATTTTGACCGAGAAAATTTGCTGCGTGAAGAACGAATGGCACAGCGTAAACAAGAAAAAGGTCAACCTGTACTTGTTGTGGAAGACGGAAAAAAATCATCCTTACGACCACAAGATGAAGTACAAAAAGAATACCTCTATGGCATCGAAAATCCATGGAAAGAATGGAAAGCAAAAGAATTTTGCGAAAAAAATGTCATAATATTTGGTCAATTGGAAAAAAAGTAGTACCTTTGCACGCTTTTTCGGGCGATTTGGTTTATGCCTTTGAAACCCTTGAAACTTTTGAAACTTTTAAAACTTTATTTATATTAATTCGCTATGCTGGGCAGTTGTGGCTCGAAAGTGAGCGCGTAAAGTGGTCTGTCGGCATGGTTAAAACATTAAAAAACAAATGGATACATTAAGTTACAAGACTGTATCAGCTAACAAAGCAACCGTTCAAAAAGGATGGGTTGTTGTTGATGCTGAGGGCCAAGTACTTGGCCGTATGTGCTCAAAGGTGGCTAAAATCCTCCGTGGCAAGTACAAACCAAACTTCACTCCTAACGTTGACTGCGGTGATAATGTAATTATCATCAACGCTGAGAAAGTGCAATTGACAGGCAACAAGTGGAATGACCGTGTTTACGTTAGCTACACTGGTTTCCCAGGTGGTCAACGTGAGATTACTCCTGCACAAATGTTGGAGAAGAAAGGCGCAGAGCGCTTGATTAAGAAAGTGGTTAAGGGTATGCTCCCTAAGAACCGCCTTGGTCGTCAAATCATCGCTAACCTCTATGTATTCGAGGGCGCAGAGCATGACAAACAAGCTCAACAACCAGTACAAATTGATATCAACACCCTTAAATAATTGAAGATATGGAAATGATTAATGCATTAGGTCGTCGTAAAGCAGCAGTTGCTCGCGTTTATGTACAAGAAGGTACTGGCAAAATCACCATCAATGGTCGTGATTTAGAGGTGTATTTCCCAAGTCCAATTCTTCAATACGTGGTTAAACAACCATTGAACAAGTTGGAGGTTGCTGAGAAATACGATATCAAGGTAAACCTCGATGGTGGTGGTTACAAAGGTCAAGCAGAGGCATTGCGTTTGGCAATCGCTCGCGCTTTGGTGAAAATCAACCCAGAAGATAAGCCAGCTTTGAAGGCAGAAGGTTTCATGACACGTGATGCTCGTGAGGTAGAGCGTAAGAAACCAGGTCAACCAAAAGCTCGCAAACACTTCCAATTTAGTAAACGTTAATATCCAAATAGCAGTGACTCCGTGGTGGCAATATATTGCACACCGCGGATTACTCTGTTATTCTTCCTGTGCGCGCTTCTCTGCGTAGAGGAGGCAGACGGATAAATTATTTAATAATTCAAAACTAATCAAACAAAATGAGAACAACATTTGATCAACTTCTCGAGGCAGGCTGCCACTTCGGCCACCTCAAACGCAAATGGAACCCAGCAATGGCTCCTTACATCTACATGGAGCGCAATGGTATCCACATCATCGACCTCAACAAGACCGCAGTGAAAATTGACGAGGCTGCTGAGGCATTGAAGGCTATCGCTAAATCAGGTCGCAAGATCCTCTTCGTTTCTACCAAGAAACAAGGTCAAGAGGTAGTAGCTCAAAAGGCACAAGAGATTGCTATGCCTTATATCACAGAGCGTTGGGCTGGTGGTATGCTCACCAACTTCCCTACTATCCGTAAG
>JAZNPR010000037.1:0-31638 GCA_045589755.1 Paludibacteraceae bacterium | reverse complement strand
CCTCGCACTGATCCGCGAGCTCAACACAGATGAGAGCGTAGACGGCATTCTGGTACAGTTGCCTCTGCCTAAGCATATAAGCGAAGACAAGATGTTGCGCATAAAAACACGCTTCCATTCGAAAGCGGGTGCAAAAGTACTGCTTTTTTTTGACATGACCAAATATTTCGACAAAAAAATGCAAAAATTAGTGTTTTTTATTGCTTATCCCAAAATATTTGCGTAACTTTGCACCAAATTCGGGCTTTTATGGACATTCAACTGACTTACAACCGCAGACAGACTACCACCACCCAAGTGGGCAATATAGAGATAGGTAGCGAACATCCTGTTCGTATTCAAACGATGGCGAATACTTCGACCAACGATGTCGAAGGCAGCGTGGCACAAGCCAAACGTTGCATTGCCGCTGGCACAGAACTTCTCCGCTTCACTACCCAAGGCATGCGCGAAGTAGAATCATTGGCGCAGATACATACTTGCCTTTCGCCTAATAACCTAATAGCCTCATCGCCTACCACTCCCCTCGTAGCCGATGTTCACTTTCAGTCGGATGTGGCAGATGCTGCGGCGAAAGTGGTGGAGAAAGTGCGCATCAATCCGGGTAACTATATCGATCCTGCGCGTAAGTTCAAGCAGATTGATTACACCGACGAGGAATATCAAGCCGAACTGGAGCGTCTGCGTGCGCGATTCGTGCAATTGCTGAATATCTGCAAGGAACACAAGACAGCATTGCGCATTGGCGTGAATCACGGCAGTCTGAGCGACCGTATCATGTCGCGCTACGGCGATACGCCCGAAGGCATGGTGGAGAGTTGTATGGAGTTCTTGCGCGTAGCAGTAGCAGAGGATTTTAAGGATATTGTGCTATCGATCAAAGCTAGCAATACCCGCGTGATGGTGACAACCGTTCGCCTGTTGGTTTGGCAGATGGCGGAAGAAGGTATGGCGTTCCCATTGCATTTGGGTGTGACGGAAGCAGGCGAAGGAGAGGATGGACGCGTGAAATCCGCTGTGGGCATAGGTGCCCTGCTGGCAGATGGCATTGGCGACACCATTCGTGTGAGTCTGAGCGAAGCACCAGAGAAAGAGTTGCCCGTAGCCAAAGCATTGGTGGATTATTTTGCTGATAGCCAAAGTGTTCGCTATGCGGCTACCACCCAAGTCAAGATTGAAGATAAAACAGTGTGTTTCTCCAACGCAGATACCGATTGGCAGCAGTTTCAACTGCATGCCGCAGCTGAATGTGGTCGCCTTTTGTGGGATTACAATTGCACCGAACTGATACTCAATAACGACCACTTCGCTGCTGAAGATTTAGCACGACTCAGTAAAGACATTCTGCAAGCCGCGCGCGTGCGTATGTATAAAACGGAGTATATATCCTGCCCTGGTTGCGGTCGTACTTTGTTTGATTTGGAACAAACCATAGCCCAAGTGAAAGCTGCTACTGCCCATTTGCAGGGCTTAAAGATTGGCATCATGGGCTGTATTGTGAATGGTCCGGGCGAGATGGCGGATGCCGATTATGGCTATGTGGGGGCAGGACGTGGCAAAGTGAGCCTCTATCGAGGCAAAGAGTGTGTGCTGAAAAATATTCCCCAAGAAGAGGCAGTGGCACAGCTGCTGGCACTCATTGAGGCGGATAAGCAATAGATATTTGCATATGTGAAAAAAATGTAGTACCTTTGTAGGCGAATTATGGCAATCAACATATCCCACTTGAATAAGCATATCGGCAAACAACATGTGCTGAAAGATATATGCCTTTCCATCGGTGATGGTGAGGTGGTTGGATTGCTGGGTCCTAATGGCGCAGGCAAATCTACCTTGATGAAAATCATGGTGGGGGTGTGGGAGCCAACCTCAACCCTCCCTAAAGGGCAGGAGATGGTTTTGCAAGTGCCTCAGTCTATCGGTTTTCTGCCTGAGCAAAATCCGCTGTACGAAGATATGTATGTGCGTGAGTATCTGCGGTTTTTCGTGGGACTGCGTTTGAAGGCGATCAGGCGATTAGGCGATAAGGAACAAGGTGAGATGGTGGAGGAATTGATAGCGCGTGTGGGACTAACTGCGGAAGCCAACAAGCGAGTGGGGCAGCTGAGCAAGGGATATAAGCAACGTGTGGGTTTGGCACAAGCGATGATTGGTGATCCTGAATTATTGATTTTGGATGAACCAACAACCGGTCTTGACCCCAACCAACTAGAAGATATTCGTACCTTGATTCGTGAAATGGGTAAGGATAGAACGGTGATATTGTCCACTCATATATTGCAAGAGGTGAAGCAGATGTGTAGTCGAGTGATAATCATTGACCACGGCGAGATAAAAGTGGATAAACCTATTAGCGAAATAGAGGATTTGGAAGAAACCTTCAAACAAGCGACGAAAAATGAATGATTTTGATATACGAAACCAAATGACAGAGAAGGAACAAGACAATGCCTTGCGTCCTTTGCGTTTTGATGATTTTGCGGGACAATCCAAGATTGTCAGCAACTTGCGCATTTTTGTAGAGGCGGCTCGCATGCGTGGCGAGAGCCTGGACCATGTACTCCTCTTTGGCCCTCCTGGATTGGGTAAAACCACCCTTAGCAATATTATTGCCAATGAACTGGGCGTGGGCTTTAAGGTGACTTCGGGCCCTGTGTTAGATAAGCCAGGCGACTTGGCGGGTTTGCTGACCTCGCTGGAGGACAACGATGTGCTGTTCATTGATGAGATTCACCGTCTTTCGCCAATTGTGGAGGAGTATCTCTATTCTGCGATGGAGGACTATCGCATTGATATTATGATAGATAAGGGTCCTTCGGCGCGCACGATACAAATTGATCTCAACAAGTTCACGCTTATTGGTGCCACCACTCGTAGCGGTCTGTTGACCAGCCCATTGCGTGCGCGTTTTGGTATCAATTGCCACTTGGAATACTATGATGCGCATATATTGGCAGGTATTGTGGAGCGCAGTGCTCGTCTCCTTGGTATTCATATCGACAGTAAAGCTGCTGCGGAGATTTCTCGTCGCAGTCGTGGTACCCCTCGTATAGCTAATGCGCTCTTGCGCCGAGTGCGTGACTTTGCACAAGTGAAGGGCAATGGTGCTATAGATTTGGAGATTGCACGCTATGCGTTGGAGGCACTCAATATCGACACATTTGGTTTGGATGAGATTGATAACAAACTACTTAGCACCATTATTGATAAATTCAAAGGCGGTCCTGTCGGCTTGAATACCATTGCTACTGCCATGGGCGAAGATGCTGGTACGATAGAGGATGTCTATGAACCATACCTCATCAAAGAGGGCTTTATCAAGCGCACTCCTCGTGGCCGTGAGGCGACAGAATTGGCGTACAAGCACCTTGGCAAGACTCCGCTTATTAATGGACAGATTACGTTAGAATTCTAACACCGATATCCGATAACCGATACCCGAAAAATGAAACAATACAAAGCAGTCTTTATTGACTGGGATGATACGATAGGGGATTTTATTGGTGCAGCAAAACTAGCGCTCCAAGAAATGTATGACAAATACCACCTCTGCGACTATTTTGCTTCGCTCGAAGAGTTTGTTTCCCTCTACAAACCCCATAATCTGGAACTCTGGGACAAATACGGTAAAGACCTTGTAACCAAAGAATATCTGAGTTTTGACCGCTTCTTCTTCCCTTTGATGCACGGAAGTAGGGTAGGCGAAAGGTTAAGGGCACCCCAAAAATCAACAGATTTTTCGGGGACCCCGCAGGTTAAAGGCGAGAGGCAAGAAGTTGCTGCTCTCGCTGAGCAGTTAAGCGAAGACTTCCTGAATATGACCACTGCGCGTTTCTCGTTGCTACCAGGAGCAGAGGAACTGGTGCGTTATTTGGCAGCGAAATATCCGTTAACGGTGGTGACTAATGGCTTTGTGGAAGTGCAATACGAGAAGTTTGACAAGAGCGGACTGCGTGACTGCTTTGCGCATATCGTATTGAGTGAGGAGGTTGGTTACCAGAAACCCAATCCTCGTATTTTCGAGGAGGCACTGCGTATGAATGGCTTGCAAGCCGAAGACGTCGTGATGATCGGCGACTCATGGAACTCCGATATTCAAGGTGCTATCAATGCAGGCATTGACCAGATTTGGATTAAAAAGAACAAAGAGCCAGGAGCCGAGAGCCAAGATACAATAGTACAGACTGCTACATATATCGTGAAATCACTCTCTGACGTGATGAATATTCTCTAAGGACTGCCACAATGGCAGTTTTTTTCCATTGGCACGGAGATTGTAAGAATAGTATTACGAAGTAATAAAATTAGACTATGATGAAGAATAAAAATAAAAAGAATGTAGAGCAACCTGTTGAAAATCAGGTTGAAAAGGAAATTGTGGAAACGGTAAACAACAGTGAGGCGGTTAATGACGGTGAAGCGGCAGGTGCCGAAGAAGTGTCAGAGACTGACCCATTGCAAGCCAAAGTGGCAGAATTGGGAGCACGCGTGGCAGAGTTGGAAGATCTTAAACTACGCCAAATGGCAGAGTTTGACAACTTCCGTCGTCGTACCAACAAAGAGAAACTCGAACTGATGACTACTGCTGGCGAGCGTATCTTCAAAGATATGTTGCCATTGGTGGATGACTTTGAGCGCGCACTTTCGGCTATGAGCCGAAAAGGCGATGAGGCTACAGGCGATGAGGCGATAAGGCAAGGTATTGAATTGATCTACAACAAGTTCATCGCATTCTTAGCGGCAAACGACGTGAAAGTAATTGATACAACCGATGCTGATTTTAATACCGATTTGCACGAGGCGATTACTACTTTTGCTGCTGGAGAAGACAAGAAAGGCAAAGTAATCGACTGTACACAAAAGGGTTATACCTTGGGCGAGAAAGTGATTCGCTTTGCGAAAGTCGTTGTAGGAGAATAAGATTATGGCAGAGAAAAGAGATTATTATGAAGTGCTTGGCGTGGGTAAGACCGCGACAGCAGACGAGATAAAGAAGGCTTACCGCAAGATGGCGGTAAAGTATCACCCTGACAAGAACCCAGGTGACAAGGCAGCTGAGGAGAAATTCAAAGAGGCCGCCGAGGCATATGAGGTGCTTTCTGATCCGCAGAAACGCCAACGCTATGACCAGTTCGGTCATGCAGGCATGGGTGGTGCTGGCTTCAGTGGCGGCGGCATGAACATGGAAGATATCTTCTCGCAGTTTGGTGACCTGTTCGAATCATGGGGCATGGGCGGCGGCGGATTCTCCAGTTTCTTCGGCGGCGGTAGTCGCGGCGGCGGTCAGCGTGTGCGTAGAGGTAGTGACTTGCGTGTTCGTGTGAAAGTAACCTTGGAGGAGATTGCCACAGGTGTGGACAAGAAAATCAAGGTGAAGAAAATGGTGAACTGCAAGAGTTGCAATGGCACAGGTAGCGCGGACGGCAACGTGGAGACATGTCCAACATGTAAAGGTTCGGGACGTGTGGTGAGTGCGCAACGCAGTATCTTCGGTATGATGCAAGTGCAAAATGAGTGTCCGACCTGCCATGGCGAGGGTAAAATCATCAAAAATAAGTGTACACATTGCCAAGGTGAGGGCGTAGTACGTGAGGAGGAAATTATTGAGATTCATATCCCCGCGGGTGTGGCTGGTGGCATGCAGATTCCAGTGCATGGCAAAGGCAATGCGGCTCCTCATGGCGGCGTGAATGGCGATTTGCTGGTGCTGATTGAGGAAGAAGAGCATAAGGATTTCTTGCGCGATGGTAGCGATTTGGTGTATAACTTGCTGCTGGATATGCCGACTGCTATCTTAGGCGGACAAGTGCAGATACCAACCTTGCAAGGCGAGGCGAAGATTACCATCACCCCTGGCACGCAACCTGGTAAGGTGCTGAGAATGAGAGGAAAAGGTCTTCCAATGATAGACCAGTATGCACGCCAATACGGTACAGGCGATATGCTGATTAACGTGGGTGTATATATCCCAGAGCACCTCAATAAGGATGAGAAGAAGATGATTGAGCAACTGCAAAAGAGCGAGAATGTTCGTCCTGGCAGCAGCGATAAGAAGAATTTCTTTAAGAATCTGTTCGGATAAAAATGGATTCGGGAATCAGGAATAAAGACAAATTATGAAAAAGACTATTTTATTGGTAGTGAGTATATGCCTCAGTGCGCTGGTGCGTGCTGAGGTTTTTCCGTCTTTTGGAGTAGATAGCGTGAGTAGCGAGTTCTTTCGTGAGTGGTATATCAACGGCGACTTAGGGCATTATCTGGATAATTATTCGGATTATGTGGTGTATGAAGCAGAAACCACAGGCGAATGGAACTTGGGCGATATGAATATCTTTTCGATTGCAGGCAACTCGTTTCGTCAGAATAAGTATTCGCTGAATGGCATGCGCATAGATAGTCGCTATCAAGTGGGAAGTACTATGCTGTATACCAATATGTTACGCACGGACTATGTGCTGGATTACCACGAGGGCAAGATTCATTTTACAGATGCCGCCTATCAAAGCCAATCGCTGACACTGAAAGGTAATGCAGGCAACTTGGGCGGTATATCGCCCGGAACATGCGAGTTGATCAACTTGTTCCACTCATCGGGTGAAGAGCGAACGATGGATAGTCGCCCGATAGAGATGCGTAATCATGTGATAGGTGCGGGTAGTGTGGAGGCGAGTTTCGCTATTCCTGCGTATGGCAAACGGTATTATCAACATGCGTACGCTCAATATGGTTCGCGCACGCAGACCGCATTTGACCACACAGGTATATCTGGGATGTATGCAAGTCCCTATTATACAGCGCAATTGGATGGCGAACTGCCTATGGCAACGAATAATGTGCTGGATAAGTTGAACTATTATTTTGTAGCGCAGGGTAGGGGAGATCTGTATTCGGAGTTGCTGTATAATCGCAATGAAGTGGCAGATTTTTTAGGCTATACGGCTGCAGTGTATGGAAGCAAGACCTTTGCTAATGGTGGTAGACTGGTGGCAGGTTTGAGCTGGGCGTTGAGCGATGTGCAGCACGATAGTTTGTCGTTTGCTCGCAATCTGTTGGACCACGATGGCGAGGCGTTTGACCCATGGTATGCTGATGGTAAGACCAATGAAGCGAACTTGTCGGTGCAATATGATCAGCGTTTATTGCCATGGTTGCGTGTGCATGCTTCAGGGTATAACTCTTTTGTGCATTTCAGTCCGACTACCGCGACTTGGAGCAACGATATGTATATGCAAAGTATAGCCGATAAATCACGCACGCCATTATACACATATCACTGGCAATCATCGGCTTATGGAGCGGGGTTGTTGGAGAATGAAGCTATGGTGGTGGCGGAATATGAATTGGCGCGTGGACTACGTATGCAAGCGCATTTGGGTGTTTCGTTGGACGGAATACTGTTGAATGGCAAATCGGTGGTAAGTCCGAATTGGCTGGCTAAGTTTGCCATGGACTGGAAGCCCAGTTGCTGGTTCCAGATGGGATTGAACCTTTCGCATAATCGCATGAGTTACACCATGAACGAGGTGCAATACTTGAGCAATGATTATATGAATGGCGAAATTCGCTATGCGGATGGCACCTTGCTTGCCACAACGGGAGGCAAATATCATGCCATAGATAAAAACTTATGGGCACATCAGCCATCATATGCCGTATTGGATATCCCTATTCGCTTTACTTTCGATAAGCAGTCAAGGCATCAGTTCTCGCTGCTGTCAAGTATTCGCAAGTATTATAACATGTGGTTTACCGATTATAGCAATGGCCTGGAGGCGAATATGTTTGAACAAGATGGTTTGTACTATTGGCGTGAGGGTGAGAAACATTATACAGTAGGTCTGCAACCAATGGATTTGATGAGCAGTACTGTGGGCGGACGTACACCTTATTATATGTCGAACGTGGCAAAGTATTCGTACACGGGTAAGAAATGGTTCGTTAGTGTATCATGGCAGAGTTATTTGATGGCAGGACTCTCTACGATTGGTAATGGTCCGTTGCACAATAATATCGGTGTGTTGGCAGAGTCAAGTGCAAATCCGAATGCATACAAGGTAATTAGTTATGCGGAAGATATACCCTATCAAGGTAATTGTCGCTTAAATCAAGATAAGTCTTTTATCTTGCGTTTACAGGTTACATATAATGCATGTAAGTACTTCTCAATCAGC
Source organism: Paludibacteraceae bacterium (assembly GCA_045589755.1). GTDB lineage: Bacteria > Bacteroidota > Bacteroidia > Bacteroidales > Paludibacteraceae > Colicola. Next base: position 23,467 of record JAZNPR010000037.1, on the reverse strand, counting down.
TTGAATGGTAAGTTCAAGGATGGTCAACCTTTCGCGACCTTTGTAGCTAAACCAGTGAACTATAATGCCCATACACAAGTGGCATTATGTGCAAACGATGCAAAAGGTATTAATATGACTAATTGGGAATTGTTTGGTAAGCGGGAGGATGCTTTCTTTAATTTTGACTTGCGCATGACAGGTCGTTGGTGGATCAAGCAAGTGCCATTTCAACTGGATGTGACCTGCTATAATATCTACGATTTTGGAACAGCGTTGACAGAATATGTATTTGATGGATATGACCACCCTACCTATCCTTATTGGACAAATGACAGGGGAATTGCCACTATGCAAGATAGTCGCACGTCGATGTCATTGTGTATTCCCCGCGGGTTGTTGGTTTCCTTGCGCATCGGCTTGGAGGCGGATAAGAACCATCCACACACACCATAAAGCAATACCATCAAAACGGCCGAACATACAGTCTGTTAGCATATTGAGCGCGTAAAGTGTGAGTAACATCATCGCAGTTTTACGCGCTCTTTTTGTATTAAAAAATGGAATACTAGACCATGCTAGTAGGAAGAAAAGTAAACCAGGTATGCCTAATTCTATCCATTCTTCTAGATATTGATTGTGAGAGTTTAATAACGTATACGTATATTGATTGAATCCATGTTCTTTATATTTATGTTGGAGATATTCAAAACTTTGCCCTGCACCTAAACCAAATAGTGAATAGTCTTTAGGGGAATCCAATGCTATTCCCCATATATTAAGGCGTACATTATGATCATGAACTGTTTCACGAATAGACAGCAAATCTGTGTAATCAAACTCTTGCATACGAGGATGTTGACTCAAAGCGAATAATCCTATGCCACACGCAAATAATACAAAAGCTATTTTGTATCGTATACGACGAATAGGTAGTTTATATAATAGCCATATGGTCAGTAATGCAACTCCTGATAGTATGGATGCTCGTGAACCAGTTGCTAATATGAGTGCAAGCATACTTGTGAGACCAACAATAATGATAATCCATCCTTTTATAGCACCATATTTGCATAATAAATCTTTGCGTAAGTATAGTAGTGCCATCATTCCCATCATCTGGGTGCTACACAAAAATAGTCGGTGTTTCATGTAAGATACTTTACCTGCAAAAAACTCTATAGGAAGTTCTTGGAGTGCATAAATACCAATCTCATGATTAAAAAACTTAACATTGAATACCCAATATAAGGTAAAAGCATATACTCCAGCAGCTGCTACGCATGATATAGCTAATACTTTGCAAATTTGTTTCCAATCATAGTGCTTGTTAACACCCCAAATGCCAACAGGAACTAATAATCCAAATGCCATATATCGCTCTAACTGCCAAGCATATGCAACTTGATCTGCTACCCATAGACCAGAGATGATTTTCCATAGATACCATATTCCAAACATTATGAATGGCATCATTTTACGCCAATCTTGTATGTTAGGTTTTTGCACAAATCTACCCTCCAATAGCCATGTGCAAATCCATGTGACGCAAGCATAGCGTAAAAATATCTGTGGAAAAGGCAATAATGCTACGACTACTAAAAAAAGAGTGTAGTTAAGTTGTCCCATTGAGGACTGGTATTTTTGTAAAGAATTAGTCATATAAATTGGTTATTCCTTGTTTTATGTGTTTTTTCCAACGGTGGGTGATAATATAATTGATCACATATTCCGCATCCAAATCCAACTCTTGTGCAAAGGCAGTGCCCATTATGGACAAAGCTTCTTTGTCTATATTGAGCCTTTCAAATATCTTAAGTCCTTTTTTAATAGGAATATGATGATAAAATTTGATACGATTAAGGTCAACCATTTCAATCCTACTTCCATCTTCATTGAAGAGAATGTTACCTCCAGAATAATCTTGGTGGAATATCCCGCGTTTATACAATTCTGCAGTAAAGCATCCTATCGCTTTCAGTATTTCTGTGCGATTATGAAATGATTTGTTATGAATCAAATCGTTAAATGTATATTTGCACTCCGATTGCTTACAGACATACCAACTTTGGCGTAGAATACCTATATAGCGTATTTCTCGATATGCTACTGGTGTCGAAGTAAGCCCCGCAATACGTTTAGCATATTCATAACTGCGTTGTGCTTTTGACTTACAAAACCAACCATATATGATTCCCCTCCATAAGGAAGGTGTAGCGAATTGCTTAGAAATGAAACCATTGTAATTACGTAATATGTTCCTCTTTGCATGAATAATTTCCCCTTTCTCCCAATCGGCATAGTTGCCCACAATCTTTTCGCGACGGAAGAAGTTGATGAAGCGTGACCAAGAACGGTGGTAGTGTAGTGGACCACCCAAATAGCGTTGCATATACGCAGGGTGGCGACGATTGATGGCATCGACAATGATTCGCTTCTTCCCTTTGGCCAGTGTACGACGTGAATCGGATGTGATGCGGTAGTAAAGTAGCACCTCATTGAGTTGGTAGAACGAACCGCCCAACTCCATCATGCTCAACCAGAAGTCCCAGTCCTCGCGATATATCTCCTCCTCGCAATACCCGCCGCAGCGTTCCCAATCGGCTTTGCGGTAGAGGGCAGTAGCAGGAATCATATTCTTGCGTGCCAACAAGGCATGCGAGAAGGGCGGGAGTTTCCACTCCTTATCCACAGCACCAAACATCCAACAGCGGCACCCCACCACACGTATATCATCATTATTCTCAATGACTTGTACTGCTTTCTCAATGAGCGTATTGGCTATCTTGTCATCGGCATCGACGGGCAGAATGTATTGCCCCTGAGCATGGCGTATAGCATTATTACGTGCCACCGAGACACCTTGGTTGGGCTGCGAGATGACGCGGCATTCGGGGTGCAGGGCACAGAAGTCTTGCGCTATCTGGAGGCTATCGTCCTTGCTACCATCATCCACCATGACGACCTCCATGGGGCGGTAAGTCGATGCCACAATGCTATCCAGTGTCTCTCTGAGATAAGGCGCTGCATTATATATAGGTACTATGACACTAACCAATGGTCTCATATACGGTCTTTCTTAAGGGTAAACTTGCGCCAATAGTACAAGAGCGGATTGGTATATTTGAGTCGTTTCCATGGGCGCGAGGAGTGTGGAAGGTGTAAAACGGGATTGCCTAACATAAGCATATTGTGTAGCCCCAAGGTCAGCGACCAATGCGAGATGGTGACATCATACCAGTTCTTGGTAGGGTCAAGGAGTTGGAAGTCTGCCTTATGTAGAAGTTCGTTGGTTAATAAGGTACAGCAGAAAGAGAAACGCTTATTGGTGACAATTGTTTTCTTGGCCATAAAGCGATAGGGTATGCGGCGGAGATAATGGTAAGGGAAATTATATTCGCCCTGCTCATCTTCTGTCACCGCAGCTACCATGCCTACACTCTGTTGCACCTCCGCCAACATACGGGAGAGCGTATCCGACTGGATAATCACATCGCTCTCTATGATCACGAGGTGTTGGTTGTCGCGCAATGCTTGCTGTTGTGCGTGTTGCAGTACCAATCGGTAGTTGGGCGAGGGATGGTCGGTCAGTTCGGCGATATGCACTACTGTTATCCCCAATTCGCTGGCTAAGGCATCTAAGCGCACTGCGTTTGCAGGCAGTGAGTTATCATCATAGATGCAAAGAGTATGCCCACTATTCACGATGGCGCGAATCGCTCGCTCGGCTATTTCAAGGGAGTCCTTGATGGGCATAATGATATGTAGGTTCTCGTTTACCATTGTGTGATGATACCCTGTTTGCGGATGGTGAACATAGCGCCAAACTGATTGCCAAATTGTGTGCCAAAGTCGCCTGCCAAAGCGAGACTAAAGTCCAGTCCCCAGGCTTTTTCGATATGCTTGGTAACTTCCAAGAGAGCAGAGGTATTGGTAGACAAGAGTGCTTTAGACGTATTATCATTGCCGAAATTGCGCACATGGGAGCATAAGAGGCGGTATTGGAATCCATATATATCACCCCGCAAGCCGATATGGTGTACACGTACCCGGCTATTCAGAGTATATATGGTGCCATTGGTGTTGTAGTACGGGGAAGTGATAAAAGGAGTACCCATGGAGCGATAGAAGTAGTTCCAACCATTCTGAAAAACGCTGTTGCGGTAGTACGAATCGTTGGCTCCGTAGCACAAGCCATCGCGATCATGCCAAGGACCTGACTGGTCGGTGGTATTCATATATTCGTATGTCAATCCCTCTATCCAGCGCCACTGCGTTTGCTGGAACGAGATACCCCATATACCATCTGGGAGGTTCTGTCCCAAACCAATAAACGCAAAGTTATCATCGAAGAAGTTTTGCCAATAAGCCGTTATATTCCAACCATTGCCTTTGGCAGTAAGAGCAAGTTGCTGACTGCCGACATGATTACCTTGCGCATTATTCTGGTCATTGGCCATGGTTCCTCCTTCCTTAGCCATCAAGACGTTTAGGAACGAGCGAAAGTCACTACCCACATCCCCATACACAGGAGAGATACCTCCCCACTCTGCGGCGTGATGGAACTCATAACTCAGATTCACAGGCAGTTGACCACCAAAGCGCAGACCGAGGAACTTATGATGCAGGTAGCCACCTTGTATATAGACATTATCCGCCATCCATGCATGCGTCAGCCCACCTTTGATCTCCATATAACCATAGCAGCCAGGAAAGGGGGTGTATTGATCTATACCTATCGTCACGCGAGGCAGGGGCTGACTATTACCCGAGAAGATCATGCTCCCGCTGGATAATAGCGGATCAACGCTCTCATAGACAATGGGTTGGATACCCGCCGTAATATCTATACAGTACAGGCGCAGATGCGCGTATAAGCGATTGAAGTATCCTGTCCAACGTTGCTGGTAAGGGGCAAAAGGCGCAGGGGAAAGGCTCTGTACGCGCCCCGTAAGTTGCAAAGCAAAATCATAGTCAAACCATCGCTGTGGCTGTGTGGCAGGTTTATAAATACCCGCTGACAGATTAGCGCTATAGGGTGAAGCGGAGATATTGCCATGGCGATTGCTCTGAATCCAGAACGGAGCATATTGCCCCGAGGAAGCCACGCCCAGCAGTTCTGCACTATAGTAGAGCGTATCCCCTTGGATAGGGTCGTGCGTCAAGCCCAATGGCCACCATGCCCAGTCTTGCGCCCAAGCGCTAAGGACGAACAGGTGAATCAACATAATATATAGTAGTCTCTTACTTCTCATAGATACAATACATGTCGCTGCAAATCTGTATATCCTCGTTCTCACCCAAGCCCACATAAATACGTTTGCCAACGCTGAATGCCAAGTGATTCATTCGTCCTCCATGGGGTAGGTCGCCCACATGGCGCCAGGTGTCGGTCTGCGGATCATATTGCTGTATGTCATGCAGCACCTGTCCGTCAGTATTGACACCTCCGAAGTGCATGCCACCGATGACATATACATAGTTGTCCGTTGCCGCACATGCGGCTATGGTGCGTGTAACGCCTGGTACGTTACGGCGCTTATGCCATTGTCCTTGTGGGTCAAACTCCCCCCACCAGTTCAAACTATATGCACGAAAACCAGTGCCCGCAAAGTGGCGTGATTGGCAGGTAGTGCCTACTCCACCGAAACTACGCATAGGGAAAGTGAAGGCTTTGCGGTCTAAATGCACATCTATAAAACTCCACGTGTCTGTCTCTATGTCATAGCGATACATGTCACGCTCGTATGTCCAACAAAAGCCATAGCCCACATACAGTTCGCCATCGCCAATCATACTGACAGCTCTGGCAGTGGTGTTAGCAGGATAATCGCTCAACTGCTGCCAAGTATCTGTATTGGGTTCGTAGCACCACCAATCCGTCAGGTATCCTGTGGAATTGGAATATCGTCCGTTGAAGCCCAATCCTATATATACCCTATCGTCATAAACACATGCCGTAGCATTCACTCTACCTACTAAGGGGGTAGTACCTACCTTACTCCACTCATCCTGCTGAGGGTCATAGCGCCAGAGGTCATTGAGATAGTTGTCTGCACTATCTCTGCCAGCAAAGACATACGCTACGTCATCCACCACAAAACTGACAGCTGAAGCGCGAGGAGAAGGCATAGAAGCACAGGTTACAATCTGATATTGTATATCTGGCTGAGAGGGTTCACAAGCTATCAGTAGCATTGTGAGAATCGCTACTATCCAATATCGTAATGCTAAGCGAAGCATGCTTTATTCCGTGACTTTGGTTTTCTTCTTCAACTCGAAATCGCGACCGAGGTAGTTCTTGCGAACGATTGGGTTGGCAGCCAGTTCCTCGGGAGTACCATGAAAGAGGATTTTTCCTTCAAAAAGGAGGTAGGCACGGTCGGTAATCATCAGTGTCTCGTCCACATTGTGGTCGGTAATAAGAATACCAATATTCTTATCTTTCAATCGCCATACCACGTCCTGAATCTCTTGCACAGCAATAGGGTCCACACCTGCAAATGGTTCATCGAGCATGACGAACTTAGGTTCGATAGCCAAGCAGCGCGCAATCTCAGTTCGGCGGCGTTCGCCTCCCGAAAGACGGTCGCCGATATTCTGGCGGACATGACCGAGGTTGAACTCCTTGATGAGTTGCTCCAGTTTCTTCTGCTGATACTCTTTGCTGAAATCGGTCATCTCCAACACCGAACGGATATTATCCTCTACCGTCATCTTGCGGAAAACGCTTGCCTCCTGAGGCAAGTAGCCAATGCCCAATTTTGCACGGCGGTACATAGGCATATTGGAAATATCCAAGTCGTTGAGGAATATTTTTCCACTATTGGGCAAGACCAAACCTGTTGTCATGTAGAATGTGGTTGTTTTGCCCGCACCGTTTGGACCCAGCAAACCCACAATCTCACCTTGCTCAAGGTAGATGCTCACATCGTTCACTACGGTGCGCTTGCCGTACTTCTTGTACAAATGTTCTGTTCTCAGTTTATCCATATTCTATCTTCGGCTTATCCTCTGCTGAAATTTACTCTATTGTTATAGCCACAGGGCAATGGTCGGAATGTACCACTTCGGCGAGAATCTTAGCCTCCTTGACACGCTCGCGCATTGGTTCGCTCACCCAATGGTAGTCAATGCGCCATCCTACGTTTCTGGCGCGAGATCCTGCGCGGAAGCTCCACCAACTGTACTTCTCGCCGCTCTGGTCGAACATACGGAAAGTATCCACCATGCCGCTGGCTTCCCATTGATCGAGCCATGCACGCTCTTCGGGCAGGAAGCCGCTCACGCCGACTTGTCGTTCGGGGTGATTGATGTCGATGGGCTTGTGCGCAATATTGTAGTCTCCGCAGACTACGATATTGGGACGTTCTTTGCGCAGTTCGTTAATCCACACGATGAAGTCCGCCAAGAAATCCATCTTGTATTCGTATTTTGGTCCTTCGGCCTCGCCCGATGGGATATACACGCAAATAACCGTCACGTCGCCATAGTCGGCACGAATGACGCGACCTTGGCAGTCGTATTTGGGATTACCCATTCCGACAACCACGCGATCGGGTTGAATACGCGTGAAAATAGCTACGCCCGAATAGCCCTTTTTCTCTGCGGAGTGGATATAGCTCTGATAACCCAACTCTTGCATGGTCATTACATCTATTTGGTCGGGCTGTGCTTTGCTCTCTTGTATGCAAAATACATCGGGTTGCTCCACTGCCAGCCAATCGAACAAGCCCTTGCTGATAGCGCTGCGGATACCATTGAGGTTATAGGAAATGATTTTCATTATCGCACAATAATTTTCTGTGTTCCTTCTTTTCTTCTCACAATATATGTACCTTCTGGTAACTCTTCTAGCTTTTTAGTGGCTACTCGTTGTCCCAAGATGTTGTAAATACCAACTATCTCGCCATGATAAACAAGTTTATCTACAAATGTTGGTGTTGAATCACCGTTGACAGGTGGTATGGTATCTTCCACGCCTCCTTTATACTTGAAAGCAATTAAACCATTTTCTTCAGTAATTTCCTCAATAGCATGGTCGGTGATTTGGGTATAAGCAGTTGCTCCAGCAGGAAAGAGGTCTTTGGCTTTTCCCATGTAACCATTACTTGGTCTATAATCATCAAGCTGAGGTGCCTTGCCATCAGCTTCTATCAGATCAACACCCATGTTGGAGGCTGTATTGTTGACCGTGTTTTGATGCCACTTGTTGTAGGAGTATTTAACCTTAGTGAGCATTAGTCCATGCCCTGGCAAATACTCATCCCAACCTGTTTGTTGGCGGTTCTCCAATAGATAGAAGGTGGTAGGGTCAGGGTCGTTGCCTATCAGGTTGTGCTGGTCAGAAGAGGAGATGAGCAATGCTTCTTGACTATCGTTCAACTCTGCGAGGGTGATGTTTTCGGGCTCTGTGATTAGTCGTGGTGTCAGCCACCCCATGAAGAAACGTTCGTATGCGGAATATGCGGGAGGCGTATTGCCGTCGTTGTTGTATGGTCCGTAATCCAAAATAGACCATTCTCCGAGTGTCTTGTGCGTTTCTCCTCTAGTTGTATATAAGTCGGGTAAGCCTAAGACATGACTAAACTCGTGGCAGAAGGTGCCGATGCCTGTATGGTGCTTCGTATAGTTATCCAATTCGTTGCCACAAGCATACAAGTCGATTTTCTTGCCATCTACTTCGCATTTTTTTCCAGCAGCCGAATAGAGGTACCATGCATGTGGCCAAATGGTATCATCTCCACCGCCATCTGCCTCGCCATAACCAGCATAAATCACATATACGAAGTCCACATAACCATCGTTGTCGTTGTCGTAAAGACTATAATCTACGCTGTCGTTCACCAATTCACATGCCTCTTTAATCATAACTTCTGGGTATTTATCGCTGCCCGCGGAGTTGTTTCCACCATAATAGGTGGATGCCTTGCTCACAGTCACTGGACCCACTACATCCAATTGTGGATTGTATTGACCAAAGGATGCGTCCTCAAAATACTGACGCGCTGAACCGTTCGAAGTCACTCTGTATGTCTTCCCTCTATATGTATAGGAGTAGTCGCGTGTGTAGTTCTTGCCTATCAGCATGCTGTCAAGTTCGGCTTTGCTGGTTTCGAAAGCTACATCTGTAAAGTTAACTAATATCACCAATCCACGTGGGGCAATGTTCAATGGATAAGCAGCCATTGTAACTCGCTTTGGTGCAGCCATTCGCTTTGCCTCAATTTGCTCTGCACTCAATGCCTCTGTCACGCGGTAGAATCCGTCAATATCCACCTTCAGCCATTCGCCCTTGTCGTTGGTCATCCAATGAAAATACTCATCACCATGTTGGTAAACCGTTATTTCACTACCATCAGGTTGGGTTACTACCAAACCTCCTCTACGTGCTGGTACAGCCCAAACAGAGCCTACTATCGCACTCAATAATACGATCAATCCTATCTTTTTCATGTTATGATTTCTTTCGTTTTATATTGTTACTATTTACTTTTTTACATGTTGGCACAATCTGTCCATTTCTTTTCTTTTTGGCGTAGCAGATATATCCTTTTTTGTTCTCCGCCACCAATGTTTTTCCATCTTCCAGTGTCATCCAATGCTGGCGTTCGTCGCCGTGCAGGCGTACATGAATGGTGTCGCCATTGGGTTGTACGCGCTCTATCACGCCTGGACGAGCAGGCACACGTGCTGGCTTCTGAGCCATAGCCAATAGCCCACACTCCATTGCTAATATCAAAATCAATCGTTTCATATCCTTGTCTTTAAACTCTAAACTGTAGCCCGAAGGGCGTTCTCTAAACAGAACGCGCAGCGTTCCTTACTTTCTTAAATAGGTCGCTTGCAAAGACAAAATCATTAAGCGCTTCATTCTCTGCGTGGAAAATATCATGTCGGCTTCCCTGCCATTTTTTCACGCCATTGCGCAGGAAGACGATGTTATCGCCTATCTCCATGATGGAGTTCATGTCGTGGCTATTGACGATGGTGCAGATGCCGTACTCTTGTGTGATGTCTTGAATTAGTTGGTCAATGACGAGGCTTGTTTTTGGGTCAAGACCCGAGTTGGGTTCGTCGCAGAAGAGGTAGCGTGGGTTGAGGGCAATTGCTCGGGCAATCGCCACGCGTTTTTGCATACCGCCACTGATCTCGCTTGGCATCAGTTGGTGTGCTCTCTCGGGCATATCCACACGCGATAGGCAGAAACGTGCGCGTTCCACCATCTCCTGGTGGGACATGTCTGAGAACATCTCCAGCGGATACATCACGTTCTCTTGTACGGTCATGCTGTCAAACAGCGCAGAGCCCTGAAAGAGCATACCCACTTCGCGGTGCAACATGCGTACCTCCTTCTCGCTCATGGCGGCCAGATTCTGCTGTCCGTTGCGGGTGTCAAAGATAATCTCTCCACCATTGATTTGATGAAGTCCAATCATCGATTTCATCAGCACGGTCTTACCCGAACCCGACTGACCGATAATCATATTCACCTTACCATCCTCAAAGTTTGCAGAAATATGGTCAAGCACCACATTCCCGTCAAAACTCTTTACGACATCTTTTACCTGTATCATACCAATTTTGAATTACGAATTAAGAATTTTGAGTTAATTAAGCATGAGGTTAGTAAGTACAACATCCAAGAGCAGAATGACTATACTGCTGTTTACAACAGCCTTTGTGCTGGCTTTACCCACTTCGAGTGCGCCGCCACGTGCGTAGTAACCATAGTAGGAAGCCATGCTGGCAATCACGAAGGCGAAGACGATGGTCTTAATGAAAGAGTACCAAACGTAGAAGGGGATAAACGCATACTGAATACCCAACAGATATTCTGATATAGGGAGCACATTGGTTATGGCACTGATGCCATAACCGCCCAATAGACCCATGAACATAGATAGGGTTACCAACAATGGCATCATAACCATAAATGCCACTATCTTTGGCAAAATCAAGTAGTTAGCCGAATTGACACCCATAATCTCCATGGCATCAATCTGCTCAGTGATACGCATGGTGCCAATCTCGGATGCGATGTTACTGCCCACTTTACCTGCCAACAGCAAGCAGAGGATGGTGCTGGAGAACTCCAGCAAGATACAGTCGCGTGTAACCAACCCCGTGGAGTAGGCAGGTAGCAAGGGGTTTTCGGTGTTTAATTTCGTTTGCAAGGTCATAATTGCGCCCATAAAAACGCTTACGATTAGCGTGATGAGGATGGATTCAAGCCCTTGCTTTTCCATCTCTTTGCTCATTTGTCGCCAGAACATACGCCAGCGGTCGGGTGTGCGAAATACGCGTCCCATCAGCAAAAAGTATTCTCCTATTTTTTCTATTCCGTTCATAATTCCATATGGGGCTTTTTTTGCCCATGTGTTCAAATTCGCGACAAAGTTACGATTTTTTTTTGAGATATGCAAGATAATACAATATTTTGTATTATAATTATGTTCTTTTTACATGTTCTGCAAATACTATGCCGTGTTGGTTTTGTAGGTGTGGTACAAAAAAGCCGAGCGGATTCGCGCGGCTTTTAGTCTATTATTAGTGTTATGTTTATTTGGATTATGTGAATAAACACCAAAGGTTTTTTAATCTTTCTCTTGCACTTCGGCAATGGCGTTGAAAACACTGTTGTCTTCTACACTCACTACAATAGGCATTTTGCTTTTGCGGGTGATGATGCAAACGTCTATAGGGTCGGTAATCAAAGACAAGTGTTTGCCACATTCTTTGCAAGTAAACAATCCCAGATTGCCAAAGAAACCACCTGCTCCTGCAATACGGCTGGACTGGATGCCATGTGGATAGTGCTCAATCTTCACGATTTCATCGGCAGGAATATTAATTTTCCATGCGAGAAGGTGGATGTTGATTTCGTCTGTTGTTACTGTTAATTTGCGTGGGATGAGTACCATACAACTGAGTAGGGCTACGACGAGCAGTATGAGGACGAACAGCAGATGAGGTTGTTGTAGTTGTAGCCATTGATAGACTATGACACCTATTCCGACGAATATGATAATCGAAGCTAATAGGGTTATCCATAGGATAGATTGGGATAGTGGAAGGAAATGGGTTGTTTTCATACGGCTTATTTTTTAGGGTTAATAGTATCGTTATATAAATAGGTTAGTATATCATTCTGCAAGTGTTCGTGCAAATCGGCAGAAGATACGCCTAATTTGTGAGCGATTCGCTGTTTGTAGTTGCGGATGCTTTTTTCGGAATAGCAGATATGTTGTGCGATTTCGTCTAAGGTCAGGTAAGGATAAACGAGGATATAGGTGCAAAATTGCACTTCTCGTTCTGCCAGTTGTGTACAACTTTCCAATGCAGTTATCCAACCATTTAATATGGTGTCAATGTCTTGGAGCATGGAGCGGTAGTTTGTCCATGTTTTCTCTGGGGTGGGGTGTTGCGTGCGGATAGTGGTTAGACGCTTGTCTAATTCGTAGAGGTGTTGTTGTCTAAGGAGTGCTTTTTCTTGCTCTGCCATACGCTGAGATAATTCGTCTATCTTCTGATGGGCAGCCTGCATACGAATGGAACTTCGTTTGTGGTATGAGGTAGCAGCGATGATGACAATCGCCACGCCCAACAGCATGATGAGCAAGTTGAGGATTTCCGCTATTGGTATGTTAAGCACTTGCATTTCCATTTCGTTTGCAAAGGTAGTGCTTTTTTCGCGAATATGCAAGCCTTATGTGCATTTGCACACGCTAGCGAAGTGAGTGTGCGTGAAAATCAGCGGATTAGACGGCGGAATGTACACGGGAGAGATATGCATTTAGCGACTATAACTCCTGCCCCATTGCGTTATAGATCTTACCATCACGGAGGATGAGGAGTTGATTGTCGCGGATAATCTTTTGGCAATTGGTCATTGGCAATTGGATGTCGGATACACTTGTTGGAGTGCCTAATGTTGTAAATTCGCCCGAATAGGTAGTAATAGGTTGGTTTTCTGCATCTTTGGTTGTGATGCTGTAAGTGTATTGTGTGGCTTCGGTCAAACCAGTAACGGTGAAGCGATAGCCATTGCCTGCTTGTTCTGCGTATTGCGCTGGGTGATTGCCATTACGACCTGGAGCAAAAGCAATATTGAGCAACTGACCTTCTGCATTGAAAGTCAAGGTGCAGAATATCTCATCGCCTTTCTTAATGATAATAATATATGTGTCAGCTTCCGTGTGCGTAGGCCATGTGATAGAAACCGAATTGGTGGAAGGCACAATAATGACACTATCCGTGACTACATTCCCATTTTCTGCACCAATACACTCAATCTGCTTGAAATTACCCCAAACTATATCCGAATAATATGCCCGATAATTTTCACAGGACACATGTACAATGGCATTGTAGTTTGTGAATGTGGATTCAAATGCTTTGGGTGGATTGGTTGCGTAACAATATATATCGTAGAGTTTTGTGGTATATTCACCACCAAACGCTTGTTCTCCAATTTCTTTGACTCCTGTGCCTAATGTTACCTTTGTAAGTGACTGGCAATCAGCAAAAGCTGCACCTGAAATATGGGTAACGCTATTGGGAATAGTCACCGATTCAAGAGCAAGGCACATATGGAATGCTGCTTTTTCAATAGTCGTTACGCTATTAGGAATCGTGAGCGAGGTCATAGAAGCACACGCAAGGAAAGCTTGCTCGCCAATGCTTGTTACATTCTCAGGAATCGTAATGGAAGGGATTGCAATACAAAGGGCAAAAGTATGTGGTTCTATTCGCGTTATACCATTGGGAATGTTGATTGAGGTAAGGTAGATACAACTATGAAAAGCACCTTCACCAATACTTGTAACACTATTAGGAATGACAACAGAAATGAGCGATTCACAGTTACAACTTGCCAAAGCATACTTTCCTATATATGTTACGCTTTCGGGAATCGTGAGTGAGGCAAGGGTTTCGCACTCCCAAAAAGCATAGTCCCCAATACCTGTGACAACATAAGTAGTGTCATTATGTACTACAGAAGAGGGGATGTTGGCGGTGGTAAGATTGGGATAGTTGTTAGATGCGACTTTGCCAATCTCATTGGCTACTTCAACGGTATAAGGAGCCGTTTGGCTTGTGATATTGTAACACAAATCACCCACTCGGAAATCATACGCCCAAAGGGTAGTATTGGCGAATAGTAACAAGAAAAGAGGGAATAATTTTCGCATTGTTGTTTGATTTAAGTTTCCTGTTTTCAATGAATCAAGTTTGGAATGATAACGCTATATCAACTATGTCGGGCAACGGTATCGTTGCGGATTAACTATAAATTATAAGTGATGAGTGATTTGTTAGCTCAGAAAATCCGTTATCACGAATAGCAGCATAGATTGATTCGATGCTTATTGGTGATGCGCTATTCAATAGTTCTTTTGACATGATTTTCTTTGCCATTTACAATTCCGCTCGCAAAGATACACTTTTTTTTCGAGATGTGCAAGAAAAATCGTTTTTTGGCGCGATTTTTCTGGTTTAGGGTGTAGAGTGTAAAGGCGGAGATTATATCTTCAATCCTTCATCATCTTCTGAGGAAGTATTAGGAATAGTGCGTGTATTGTGTGTGAATAGTGCGTGTATTGTGCGTGAATAGTGCGTAATTGATAAGGAATACCCGAATAACATTCGGGGTAACAAACATAGAAAGGCAAAGCATAAAAAAGAAAACCGAGCGGGAGTCCGCTCGGTTTTCGGGGGTATTCTAGTTGGTCTAGTCGTACTAGTTGTGCTAGTAGTACTAGTAACTCTAGTAGAACTAGATGCTAGGGAATTAGAGTTGTGGGCCAGCTGCAACGAGTGCTTTACCTGCCTCGTTGGTGGTGTATTTAGCAAAGTTCTTGATGAAACGGCTTGCCAAATCCTTAGCTTTCTCTTCCCATTGAGCAGCGTCAGCATAAGTGTCGCGTGGGTCGAGGATGGCAGGATCAACACCTGGCAATGCAGTTGGAACCTCGAAATCGAAGAATGGAATCTTCTTGGTAGGAGCATTCAAGATGTCGCCACCGAGGATAGCATCAATGATACCGCGTGTATCCTTGATAGAGATACGCTTGCCAGTACCGTTCCAGCCAGTGTTAACGAGGTATGCCTTAGCACCAGATTTCTCCATACGTTTTACCAACTCCTCAGCATATTTAGTTGGGTGCAACTCCAAGAATGCTTGGCCGAAGCAAGCAGAGAAAGTAGGAGTTGGCTCAGTAATACCACGCTCAGTACCAGCGAGTTTAGCAGTAAAGCCGCTGAGGAAGTAGTATTTGGTTTGCTCTGGAGTCAAGATGCTAACTGGAGGCAATACGCCGAATGCGTCAGCAGAGAGGAAGATAACATTCTTAGCTGCAGGACCAGCAGAGATTGGGCGAACGATCTTCTCGATGTGGTTGATAGGATAGCTTACGCGGGTATTCTCAGTAACGCTCTTGTCAGTGAAGTCGATCTTGCCGTTCTCGTCCACAGTAACGTTCTCGAGGAGAGCGTTGCGCTTGATAGCAGCGTAGATGTCTGGCTCAGACTCCTTGTCGAGGTTGATAACCTTAGCGTAGCAACCGCCCTCGAAGTTGAACACACCGTTGTCGTCCCATCCGTGCTCGTCGTCACCGATGAGGAGACGCTTAGGATCGGTAGAAAGGGTGGTCTTACCTGTACCAGAAAGGCCGAAGAATACTGCGGTGTTCTCGCCGTTCATGTCGGTGTTAGCAGAGCAGTGCATAGAAGCGATACCTTGCAAAGGCAAGAAGTAGTTCATCATAGAGAACATACCCTTCTTCATCTCACCACCGTACCAGGTATTGAGGATCACTTGCTCGCGGCTGGTAGTGTTGAAAGCTACGCAAGTCTCAGAGTTCAAACCGAGCTCTTTGTAGTTCTCAACTTTTGCCTTAGAAGCGTTGTAAATCACGAAGTTAGGCTCGAAGTTCTCCAACTCCTCAGCAGATGGTTGGATAAACATATTGGTTACGAAGTGTGCTTGCCATGCCACCTCAACGATGAAGCGAACAGCAATACGAGTATCAGGGTTGGTACCGCAGAAAGCGTCCACCACGAAGAGGCGCTTGTTAGAAAGCTCCTTGATAGCGATGTCCTTAACCACAGCCCAAGTAGCCTCAGACATAGGTTTGTTGTCGTTCTTGTAGTCCTCGCTTGTCCACCATACGTTGTCGTGACTTTGAGCGTCATCAACGATGAATTTGTCTTTTGGAGAACGACCAGTGTACACACCAGTCATCACGTTAACTGCGCCAAGCTCAGTCTCTTGGCCCTTGTCAAAGCCAGTTAATTCTGCTTTTGTCTCCTCTGCGAATAGTACTTCGTAAGAAGGGTTGTGTACGATCTCGGTTGTACCTACGATGCCGTACTGGGTCAAATCTAATTGTTTCATTGTTTAATTAAAAAGGTTATATTAGTTAATATTTTGATTTCTGTAATGCAATTTTCATGCCAATTGCCTATTGACGCAATTTTTATCGGGTACAAAATTACTGCAAAATTCTGAAATGGGCAAATTTTTCAGCATTTTACTGCTATTTTGCCAAATCTATATTGCAAAATTGTGAAAAACATGCTATAAAACATATTTTTTTGTCAAAATATTTGGTGGGTATG
This sequence comes from Paludibacteraceae bacterium, assembly GCA_045589755.1. Classification (GTDB taxonomy): domain Bacteria; phylum Bacteroidota; class Bacteroidia; order Bacteroidales; family Paludibacteraceae; genus Colicola. The sequence goes on along the minus strand of JAZNPR010000037.1, from coordinate 6,865 downwards.
AAAAAAAGCAGTACCTTTGCACCGTGTTTTTCATGGTATTAGATTTAAGGTTAAGTAAAGATTGGGTTGTCGGGATGACAATCCTTCTTTTTTTATGTATATTCTCTCGTTTTTTCCCTATTTTATGTTGTATAATATATATAAGTATTAGTTGTCTAAAGAAAATATAAAAAAAATATATAAACTTTTGGTGGATTAAAAAAAAAGTTGTAACTTTGCAGGCGCAAATTGGTAGGGTGTGCAAGAAACCCTGACATGATTCGAGCGGACAGTTATTATTCGAAGCGTTTACTACTGGGCTTTATGGAGAGCAAAGGTAAGGTTCCACGCTTTTAGTTTATTAATTTATACCAATGGGTTGTTAGGAACCAACTCCCCTCAAAAACACAAAACAAATGAAAAAATTAGGTTTTTTAGCTGTTGTTATTGCTGCGTGTTTGTTAAGTAGTTGTACTCAAGACAACCAACCTACAGATAACACCAAGCCAATTGTTGATCCATCAGTAAAAGGTTTGTCTGTTGGTCCTGACAAACGAGTTGAGTTCGCGGGAGGAAATTTGACGTTCCGTAGATTTCCAGGTACGATCGTTGTTGACTCTTTCTATATTAAAGTTAGTAGAACGAAGGTGAGCAAACCTCGTGATCCAGCGGTATATGATTACACGTTTACTGTTGAGCAAGTGAATCAGATTGATAATCCATTGCTGATTTCTCACGAGATTGGTTTTGTGGTGGATAGTATGTTTTTGACAAATGATAAGGGCGAACCTAAGAGTGGCTGGGTGGATAGCGTTTGGGTAGCAGCTGAAGGTGGCTTGATTGACGAGATGCAAATTAGTGCTGTTTTTGAGCAATGGCAATTGGCACAAAATCAACAAACGTCTTACGGTGAGACTTATCCAGCACAAAACTTGGAGGGAACCGAATTTGTGGTAGATATGTTCGCTTGGAGTAATGGTGTTCGAACTAATGCAAAGGGAGTAGAGTTGGCGAGATTTGGTATGACAAAGTTAACTGTAGATAGTCTTTATACTGGTGCCTTTGTGGATTGGGGTGCATTGCCAATCGATGATTATGAGCCAAATACATGGCGTACATTGACTTCTGATGAGTGGGGTTATTTGCGCTGGAGCCGTCCACGTGCTACTGAATTGTGTGGCGTAGCTCAAGTGAATGGCGTAAATGGTCTAGTGCTACTACCTGATAACTGGCAAAATACGGCTGAGGTTACTTTTGTTCCTGGTTTTGATGTAAACTATGGCGCGCAATACTTTGCCGTACACCAAACCTTTACTACAGAGCAATGGGCAGTGATGGAAGCTGCTGGTGCAGTGTTCTTGCCTGCAGCAGGTTTCACAGATTCTGATTTGACTACTATAACCAATCCTTCTTACTTTGGTCGTTACTGGTCTGCTACGCCAGGCGTTTGCTTCGAGTTCTATTCACGTGAGGCTGGACGAGAAGCTAATGATTTGACACGTGCAATCAGTGTTCGTCTTGTGAAGGATGTACAATAATTGGATAACATTTGTTGCAAGCATAATATTTAGGCTAAATACATGATAAATGGGAGCCCAGTTCGTTTGAACTGGGCTTTTTTTGTGTAATTGTGAATGAGAATGGCAAATTTTGAGTAAAGATTTGCAAATGTCAAAAAAAAATACTACCTTTGTAGTCGCAATGGATAAGCGTTATGACAAATCGGATTTGCAGCAAGCTCTTCGTGTGTTGCGTGAGGGTGGGGTGATATTGTATCCCACCGATACCGTGTGGGGTATAGGGTGTGATGCTACCAATGAGCAGGCAGTCGCGCGCGTGTACGATATAAAAAGGCGTAAGGATAGCAAGGCTATGCTGGTGTTGTTGGATGGTGCAGGTAAGTTGCAAGGGTATATGGATAAGGTACCAGAAACGGCGTGGATGTTGCTGGAGGAAGAGAGCGAAAGGGCAATGACCATCATCTATCCCAATGCGCGCAATCTGGCGCCTAACCTGGTGGCGGAGGATGGTAGCGTGGGTATTCGCATCACATCTGAACCGTTTACCAAAGCACTTTGTGAGCAATTACGCCGCCCTATTGTTTCCACTTCAGCAAATTTTAGTGGAGAACCAGCTGCCCCATGCTTCAAGGATATTCATTCGGATCTGTTGCAGGCAGTGGATTATGTATGTGCGTTCCGCCGTGACGATAACACCGCATGTCGCCCCTCCTCTATCATCAAGATCGATGAAAAAGAACGTATAACTATTATTCGACCATGATCAATATATCTCAATATCGTAAGCAACAGTGGGCATATATCTGTGTGGATGTTCTCTCGTCTTTGCTGGTGTGGGTGGCATTTTTGGGATTTCGCTGGATGGTACACGAGGGTAAGGTTCTTAGTGTAGATACGATACTGGTGCCTATATTCGACTTCTATCGTCCGCTAGTGTTATATCCATTGGCGTGCTTGATAATATACTATTTGTCAGGCTATTATATACGCCCTATTCGAAAGGATTATGCCAAAGAGTTTCGTGTCACTATCGTTTCTGCCTTGGTAATAACGATGATAGCATTCTTTATGATTATCATAGATGATCCTGTAGATAGCTATCGCAATTATTTCACCTCTCTTTTGGTGTTGATGGTGCTGCAATTTATATTGAGTTATGTGCCACGTGTATTACTGACTACTTTTTTGCGCCGTCGTTTTGCAAAAAAAGCAAAGCAATATACGCTTCAATCCATAGAGCAAATTTCGATATTTGCGCAAAAACATGCTGTTGAAGTCTATGATGAGGTGATAATAGACTTGCCTACATCTGCCTGCGAAAAGGATATTTATACGATTATCAATCAGCTATATCCATATGGCGTGGCAATTTCGGTCAAACCTCGCCTGTATGATATGCTCACAGGTGCTGCAAGTATTAGAGGGGTTGAGGATATGCCTTTGGTACGTATTACGGAACATAAAATGAGCGATAGTCAGTTGTGTATGAAACGAGCATTTGATATGACAGTTGCGTTGGCTTCGTTGATCCTGTTATCTCCCGTATATTTGTTGTTATTTATTTTGGTATGGGCTACTTCTAAGGGACCAGCTATCTACAAACAAGAACGTATAGGGTTGCATGGTATTCCTTTTAATATATTGAAATTTCGGACAATGCGTGATGATGCGGAGTCGGATATACCTCAACTGAGTGCGGATAATGACCCCCGAATAACATGGATAGGAGCGTATTTGCGTAAGTATCGTTTGGATGAACTGCCTCAGATGTGGAATGTGCTGAAAGGCGATATGTCTATCGTGGGACCACGCCCTGAGCGCAGGTATTTCATTGAGCAGATAGAGAAACAGGCACCATACTATTGTTTGCTATATAAGATTCGTCCAGGTTTGACCAGCTGGGGACCTGTGAAAGTGGGCTATACCGATACTATTGAAAAGATGGTGCAACGCTTGAATTATGACATAGTCTATGTGGAGAATATGTCCTTGCAATTGGATTTCAGGATTCTTTTCCACACGATTGGTGTGATTCTGGATGGCAAAGGGAAGTAGTGTTGGGTGTAGAGTGTAAAGTATAAAGTGTAAAGTATAAAGTGTAAAGTGTAAAGGAGGGTGTTATGAGTTACGATGAAGCAATAAAACGAATTGAGCAGATTGTGAGTGAATTGGAGCAATCGGAGGCGTTGAGTATGGATGCCTATCAAGTGAAGGCCAAAGAGGCGAAGGAACTGCTATCTTTCTGCCAAAAGCAGTTGACCGATTGGGAGGAGAAGATGGAGGGCATTGTCACTCCAGAGGAGTAACAATGGCGTTTAGTGTTTAGTGGACGGCGTGATGCGCCTACTGTTTAGAGGTAAGATTACTCCTCGGAGAAGTGTACGAGGACGTGGCGGTAAGAGTTGAATATCTTGGATTTCGAGACAAATCCGAGGTATTTTTTTTGTTCATCCACCACGGGCAGGTTCCAAGCACCCGTATCCTCAAAAATCTCCATCACTTTGCCCATAGGCATGGTGTCGGTGAGGATGGCTTGCGGCGAGTTCATGAGTTGCTTGACCGTGAAGCGATTATATAGGCGAGGCTGGAACATGATATTGCGCACCTCGTCTAAGAGCAAGATTCCCAATAGTTTGCCTTCTTCGTTTACCACAGGGAAGATGTTGCGATGGCTCTGCGATATTACCTTGACCAGTTCGCCCAAAGTCATGTCGGGGTTAAGGGTACGGAGGTCGGTCTCGAGGACATTCTCCATCTTCATGAGTGTGAGGACAGAGCGGTCTTTGTTGTGCGTGAGCAGTTCGCCCTTTTGTGCCAAACGCATGGCGTAAAGACTATGGGGCTCGAAGATCTTTATTGTCAGGTAAGAAACAACAGCTACAGCCATGAGTGGCATAAAGAGGTGATAGCCGCCTGTGAGTTCGGCAATGAGGAAGATACCTGTCAGTGGGGCGTGCATGACGCCCGCCATGAGACCTGACATGCCTGCCAACGCAAAATTGGCTTCGGGAACACCGATACCGAGCATGTTCATGAGTCGGGCGCAGATAAATCCGACGATAGCACCCATGAAAAGTGAAGGCGCGAAGATTCCACCCACACCACCGCCACCGTTGGTGGCAACCGATGCGAAAATCTTGAGCAGCACAATGGCGGAGAAATAGCCCACCAGTATCCATGAACCCGTGCCAAAGCGTTCGAAAGGACTATTGGCAATGGCAGAAACAGAGTCGCCGTTGATGAGCTGCTTGATGACATCGTATCCCTCGCCATAGAGTGGGGGGAAGAGGAAAAGCAGCAAGCCCAAGGCCGAACCACCCACGAGGAACTTTACCCAGATGTTCTGGACATAGCGTTTGAAGAGTTGCTCCAAGCGGTTCATGCCGCGTGTGAAGTAGAGCGACACCAGTCCGCATAGGATACCTAAAATGATATACCAAGGCAGACGCTCCACGAAGAAGGGTTCGCTGTTGGTCAGCGGGAACATGGCCTCTTGTCCGTTGGCAATGAAGGAGATAGCGGTAGCTGTGACTGAAGAGATGAGTAATGGCGCCACAGAGGTCATGGTGAGGTCCATCATCAGCACTTCGAGTGTGAAGACCAGACCCGCTATTGGGGCTTGGAAGATGCCACCTACTGCACCTGCTGCACCACAACCAATCATGAGCATCATGGTCTTCTGGTCAAGGCGGAAGAGTTTGGCAAGGTTGCTACCGATGGCCGAACCTGTGAGCACGATAGGTGCCTCAGCTCCGACCGAACCGCCAAAACCGATAGTCAGTGCCGAACCCACCAAGGACGACCACATATTGTGCATCTTGATAATGGATTTGCGCTGTGAGATGGCGTATAGAATCTTGGTTATACCGTGCGAGATGTCGTCCTTGACAATGTATTTGACAAAGAGCCCCGCGAGCGTGATACCAATCATTGGGGTGATGAGATACCACCAGTGGTCTTGCGCAATGAGTTGGTTCTCCACGAAATGCTGGATTCCGTGAATCATGAACTTGAGCAACTGCGCTGCACAAGATGCCAACGCTCCCACAAAGAAACTCAGAATGAGGACGAGGTTCTTCTGTGGGATATGTTGCTCACGCCAAGCGATGAAGCGGTCGTATGTTATTCTTGAGTGTCCCAACCTATGCCGCGATATTTGTCGAGATCCCACTCCTCTTCCACCTCGTTGAGGTAGATGGTCTGTGGCTCGTCGTCGTCTTCTTCAGGTTCCTCGTCGCGCTCAATGAGTTTGACTTCGATAGGCGCGTGGGAGATGTCGATAACTTGGTTCTGCTCTTTGTTGAGTTCCTCCCACAGCATATCTTTGAGTTCGGTGATACCCATGCCGCTGGCGGAAGAGAAGGTAATGACGGGTATTTCTAACTCCTCTGATAGGTCTTTCGTCAGTTTGTCGAGGTCAATCTCTGGGTCAGCGATGTCGCATTTGGAGATAGCCAAGATGCGTGCTTTGGTGAGCAGTTGAGGATTGTATTTCTCTAACTCGGCGAGCAGAATCTCATACTCCTTCTTGATGTCCTCTGTGATGACAGGCACCATGAAGAGTAGCACGGCGTTGCGCTCGATATGGCGCAAGAAACGGAGTCCCAGTCCGCGTCCTTCGGCAGCGCCCTCGATGATACCAGGGATGTCCGCCATGCAGAAGGACTGGTTGTCGCGGTAGGAAACGATACCGAGTTGGGGTGTCAGCGTTGTAAACGGATAGTCTGCAATCTCTGGTTTGGCTGCACTGACCACGGAGAGTAGGGTGGACTTGCCCGCATTGGGGAAACCCACCAGACCTACGTCGGCGAGCACCTTGAGTTGGAGAATGACGTTGGCTTCCATACATGGCTCGCCAGGTTGTGCATAGCGAGGAGCCTGATTGGTGGCAGTGCGGAAGTGCCAGTTGCCCAGTCCACCTTTACCGCCACGGAAGAGGATGATCTCCTCTTGGTGCTCCTTGATCTCGCACATCCATTCGCCTGTGTCGCCGTTGTAAACCACTGTGCCACAAGGTACTTCGATGATCTTGTCCTCGCCATCCTTGCCGTATGAGCGCGAAGCGCCACCTTTGCCACCATCGGTGGCGAAGATATGCTTCTGATACTTGAGGTGCAGCAGTGTCCATAGGTTGCGATTGCCGCGAAGGATGATATGTCCTCCTCGTCCGCCGTCGCCGCCATCGGGTCCGCCTTTGGGCACGTATTTCGCGCGGTGGAAGTGCATGCTACCTGGTCCGCCCTTGCCCGAGCGGCAGTATATTTTTACGTAGTCAATGAATGAGGAGGATGCCATATGTTATTTTGGTTATTGGTTATCGGAAATTGGTTATTGGTTATCGGAAGTCGGATCGTAGCCATGGCGTT
>JAZNPR010000036.1:0-6505 GCA_045589755.1 Paludibacteraceae bacterium | reverse complement strand
TCTTGGCTAACCGTATGCGTGAGTTGGCATACCTGAACGCTGGTGTGCGTATCACCTTGACCGACCTGCGCGAGAAGAACGAGGACGGCACATTCAAAGGCGAGGTGTTCTACTCAGAGCAAGCATGGAGCGAGTTCGTTCGTTATATCGACGGCACCCGCACACCGCTGATTAGCGAGGTGATTCACTTGAATACCGAGAAATACGGTACGCCAGTAGAGGTTGCTATTCTGTATAATACTGATTTCAACGAGAATGTACACAGTTATGTAAACAATATCAATACTATCGAAGGTGGTACTCATGTGGCAGGTTTCCGTGCGGCCTTGACTCGCGTCATGAAGAAATACGCTGATGAGAGCAAGATGCTGGAGAAAGCTAAGTTGAAAGACAAGGATGGTAATGCGAATATTGATGCTAACGACTTCCGTGAGGGTTTGACGGCTATCATCAGCGTGAAGGTGGCAGAGCCACAGTTCGAGGGTCAGACCAAGACGAAGTTGGGTAACTCTGAGGTAGCAGGTATGGTGTCTTCTGCTGTGAGCGAGGCATTGACCAACTACTTGGAGGAGCACCCAGATGATGCCAAGAAGATTGTAGAGAAAGTGATCTTGGCTGCTCAAGCGCGTATTGCAGCGCGTAATGCTCGCCAGAGCGTGCTCAGAAAATCACCTCTCGGCGGTGGCGGTTTGCCTGGTAAGTTGGCAGACTGCGAGAGCAAAGATCCAGCCGAGTGCGAGTTGTTCCTCGTGGAGGGAGATTCTGCGGGTGGTACTGCAAAGACCGGTCGCGACCGTAAGATTCAGGCCATCTTGCCATTGCGCGGTAAGATCTTGAACGTGGAGAAAGCGATGGAGCACAAGGTGTTTGAGAGCGAAGAGGTGAGAAATATCTTCACCGCATTGGGTATTACCTTTGGCACTGAGGACGATCCTAAGGCATTGAACCTGAGCAAGCTGCGCTACCACAAAGTAATCATCATGGCCGATGCCGACGTGGACGGTGCGCATATTGCTACACTGATCATGACATTGTTCTTCCGTCATATGAAGGAGATTATTGAGCAAGGTCACTTGTATATCGCGATGGCTCCGCTGTACTTGTGCTCGAAGGGCAGCTACAAGGAGTACTGCTGGAATGACCAACAACGTTTGGATTTCATTATGAAGCATTGCGGTGGCGATGAGAAATTGGTGAAGACACAACGCTACAAAGGTCTTGGTGAGATGAGTGATGAGCAATTGTGGGAGACCACGATGGACCCAGCTCGTCGTCTGTTGAAGCAAGTGACCATCGAGAATGCTGCGGAAGCAGATCGCACCATCGCGATGCTGATGGGTGACGATGTGGCTCCTCGCCGTGAGTTCATCGAGAAGAACGCGACATACGCGAAGATTGATGCGTAAGCGTGTTTAGAGTTTAGTGTTTAGTGTTTAGAGATGAAGGTAGCCGTATATTGTAGCGCGAAAGATAGAATACCTGAGGAGTATTTGGCTCTCGGTGATGTACTGGGTAAGTGGATTGCCGAGGCTGGACACACCTTGGTGTATGGCGGTGCTACGGGCGGACTGATGACGCGTGTGAGCCATGCTGCCAAGGCGGCTGGAGGAATGGTTGAGGGCGTTATACCGCAGCGTATCATTCAAGCCAAGCGTATGGCAGACAACTGCGATGTGCTCTACACGGTGGCTAACATGTGCGAGCGCAAACAACGGATGAAGGACCTGGCGGACTGCTTTGTCTGCTTACCAGGTAGCTACGGCACCTTGGACGAGATGATGGACGTGGTGGCAAGCGGCACGGTGGACGAGCATAGAAAGCCTATATTCATCTTGAACTACGAGGGGTTCTATGAGGGGCTGAAACTACAAGCAGAACACATGCGCAAACTGGCTTTTCTGCCCCAAGAAGAGCAATACGCACCTCAGTTCGTGGACACAATCGAACAATTGATAGACAAACTAACAGAATTAAAAATTAAATAAATCACATACTTATGCAAACGGTAAAAATGCTTAGTACCAAGCAGTTTGAGCAATGGTTGCAAGAGCAAGCTGAGATAGCAGTGCGCTATCGCAAGATAGAGAAAAGCGCCCTCTTGGCGGAATATAATACCTTGAAAGAGGTGGTGGAGTCTGCTGAATTTCAAGCGAAAAAGACCCGCCTTACTACCACCCGCTACGCGGATACACAAGAGGGTGGTACGATGGCGCTGTACAATAGCCTGAAGTGGAATATGGCTGTTATTTTGTACAACTTGTTCAAGAAAGAGGCGTGGAAAGAGAAACCTGAGGTGGTACAGTACCTGGAGTTGGCTGCGCAAATACAAACCCCAGCGTTCCAAGAGGCGAATGCATTTTGGAAGAATCCAAAACGCTGGTTGACTACGCCTGAAAGCCAACAGGAGAAGCGCTATAACGAATTGGTAAAGCATGCAGATATTGTCTTTTTCTTTCAACATACGGAGCAAGAGATTGCCGAGTTAGAGAGTTATAAGATGACGTGGGCTGCGGAGTTTGAGACCCAAATGTCCAGTGTTTGGCAGACGGGCTTCTTGTATCCCAGCAAGGAATTTAAGGCCGACCACTCGCATGTGGGCGAGTTGCAGGCATATGTGCAGGGACGCAACACGCAAGTGGCCAACCGCGTGCTGACCATCTCGACTAAGAAAGAGAAGACTACGGCTGCGGCTTGGCATCCTACCAAGGGTATGATTATGCACGAGTTTGCCTACACCAGCGATGTATGGCATACGGCTGAGGCGGTAGCGCCTAAATCGGGTGTGTTGCAAGCGAAAGTGCGCCTTGCGGGTAAGGCCAAACATATCCTGTGCTTGACGAAGGCGAATGCGAAGAAGGCATTGCACCTATTGCCTGCTGACAAGCAAGTGAAAGATACTATCTATACCCTCGTATGGAACGAGAAGGAAGTGATTAACTATGTGAATAATGTAGAAGTAGCTCGCTCGCAAAACCCATTGGCAGGCGAAGCTCTGCATCTGCTCATGCGTAGTTATCTACCAGAGAACGTGAAGGGTACGGGAAAGATGGATATTGATTGGGTTCGTATATACGCTAAGTAGTTTATAGTTTAGAGGCGAGGATTATGTTTTTGATTGCAGGACCTTGTGCCATAGAGAGTCGTGATATGGTGATGCATACCGCTGAAACGCTGAAGCAGGTATGCGAGCGACTGGGTATAACGCTATATTTCAAGTCATCGTATGACAAAGCCAACCGCACCAGCATCTCGGAACGCGGTGTGGGTATGGAGAAGGGTTTGGCGATTTTGCAGGAAGTGAAGTCCACTTTCGCATTGCCAATATTGACCGATGTGCACGAGTCGTGGCAATGTGCCCCAGTGGCGGAGGTGGCAGATGTATTGCAGATACCTGCATTTCTGTCGCGTCAAACCGACTTGTTGGTGGCTGCAGCCAAAACAGGCAAGATAGTCAATGTGAAGAAAGGTCAGTTTATGGCTCCATGGGACATGCGTGGTGCGATAGCTAAGATAGAGGAGGCGAGAGGCGAAAGAGCACCCAAAAAATCAGCAGATTTTTCGGGGACCCCGCAGGCTGGGATTTGGTTGACGGAGCGCGGAAGCAGTTTTGGTTACGGCAACCTGATTGTGGACATGACTTCGCTGGTGAAGATGCGCGAGTACGGCTACCCTGTGGTATTTGATGCTACACACTCGGTACAACAACCCAGCAACCAAGCTGGCGTGACAGGTGGCAACAGGGAGATGGTACCTCATCTGATTCGTGCAGCAGTAGCAGTGGGAATAGATGGACTATTCTTGGAGGTGCATCCCGAACCTGAAAAAGCTATCTCCGATGCAGCTAATCAGGTGCGATTGAGCGATGTAGAAAGCATACTCAAACAGGCATTGGCAATAGAGCAGGTAACTGGTGTAAAGTGTAAGGTGTAAAGTGTAAAGGTTAGAGGTTAAAGGTTAAAGGCAGGGATTATATGTACGCAAATAGAGCAAAACAGATATTCGATGAAGAGATTCGTGAGTTGGTAAAACTCAAGAATAGCATTGATAGTACTTTTGATAACGTAGTAGAAGTGCTATATCAATGCCAAGGCAAGGTGGTGATGATGGGTATTGGCAAGACAGGTATTATAGCCCATAAGATGGCGGCTTCGTTTGCTTCTACAGGTACCCACTCAATTTTTGTGAATGCTGCGGAGGCAGTACACGGCGATCTGGGTATGATAAACGCCAACGATGTGGCCATACTGGTGAGCAATAGTGGCTCGACCAACGAGATACTGAATATCATAGACCCCCTTCACCGTTTAGGCTGCACCATTATCGCCATGACAGGACATATGGACTCGCCATTGGCATTGCGTGCCGACTATGCGCTCTCGATTCATGTAGATACGGAGGCCTGTCCGTTGGGTTTAGCTCCAACGACCTCTACAACGGCTACCCTATTGATGGGTGACGCTCTGATGGTGTGCTTGATGGAAATGCGCCAGTTTAAGGCTGAGAATTTTGCCCTGTATCATCCAGGTGGTGCGTTGGGCAGAAAATTGATGGGTCGTGTCAAGAATGTGATGACCACGCATGTACCACGCGTGGCAGCCAACGCTTCGTTTCGCGAAGTGGTGTGCGAGATGACCGACAAACATCTGGGTATGACCATGGTGTATGATGAACAATCAGAGGAAAAATGTCTGGGTATTATTACGGATGGCGATATACGCCGTGCGATACAAAAGTATAATGATGTGCACATGACAGCAGATGAGATCATGACCCCATCGTACAAACATATTGCTAAAGATGCGCTACTCACTGATGCGCTGGCTATAATGGATACCTATAATATTACTACATTGGCAGTGACTGAAACCGACGAAACAACCGAAATTATTGGTATCATTTCCATTCATCATATTATTGATTTTAAGTAATTAAGAATTTTGAGTTGACAAAATGATTATTCATTTACCTAAAAATATTTCGCGTGCGTGTGTGCAAGCGTATGCAGACAACTTGAGTGCATTATGCATGGAGAAGCCTGAGTATTTCGTGCTTATCACCAATCATACTGTGAAGGAAGTGCCCGCCGAGTTGCAAGAGTTGGTGCTGGGGCATTGGACCTTTGCTACTGATATGCAACTCTCATCGCGCGAGTATATGGCAGATACACATCGTGTTGCAATAGGCGATACGTATATTGGTGGTGATGGCAAGAATCAGGTGATGATAGCAGGTCCATGTGCGGTGGAGAGCCGCGAGCAGATTGAACAATCATGCCAAATGCTCAAGGCGCAAGGTATCCGTGTGTTGCGTGCAGGATGCTATAAACCCCGCACATCACCTTATACCTTCCGCGGATTGGGTGAAGATGGACTGAAACTGTTGGCCGAGATGCGCGAGAAATATGGACTGCTGATTGCCACAGAGATGCGCGATGCTACGCATGCGGACAAGGTAGTGGAGTATGCCGATATTGTGCAGGTGGGTGCTAAGTCGATGTATGACCACGGGCTGCTGACGGCGGCGGGTCAGTCTGGCAAGCCTGTGATACTGAAACGAGGTTTTGGTTCGACGCTTCAGGAACTGGTCAACTGTGCCGATTTTATTATGAGTTGTGGCAATGAGCAGGTGATATTGTGCGAACGCGGTATCCGCAGTTTTGAGACCAATACGCGCTTCACGTTGGATCTTTGTGGCGTAGCTTGGCTGAAGGAATATTGCAATCTGCCTATTATCCTTGACCCAAGCCATGCTATGGGCTATGCGTATGGTATTGGTGATTTGGCGCGTGCTTGTACGGCGATGGGCGTGGATGGTTTGTTGATAGAGACGCACCCATGTCCTGCATGTGCACAAAGCGACGCGCCGCAACAACTGAATCATCAGCAGTTTGCTGAGATGTACGCCTCGCTGCAAGCTGTTGCTGCTGCGGTGGGCAAGAATCTGGTGTAAGTACAGAAGAATATTTATACAAAAAGCGCTGTATCTCAATGATATAGCGCTTTTTTGTGGAGATAGCGGGAATCGAACCCGCGTCCAAACAAGGAACCAATATGCTTTCTACACGCTTATCTTGGCCTTGATTTTCGAGCAACGGCAAGACCCAAGCCACCAACCATTGCCTTATCTGCTACATCTCATTCTTGCATCGCAGCCTACAAGAACCAGCCCTGATATTTCCGCACCGCTTGATCCTATCAGCCTCTGGGCGTTGGCTTGGAGCGATGTCTCGGTTCAGCACCTTGTGCCGAAACTAGGCGAATCTACTATCCTTCGATTACGCAGCGAGAGCTACAGTATTGTTGCCAGTTATAATGGCGAACCCGATTAACGAGCGGTGTTCATGCTCGGCGTGCTTACATACCTGTTCTACCTGCTGTCAAAACCAAATATCCCCTCGTCGGAATGCGCTTGTCGCTATGACTGCCGCCCTGCGGCATTAGGCGACCGCGATTCCTCCTCTTAACTCGGGCTCACGAAGCCCTCGTTAGTTTTTTACGATTCGTTT
>JAZNPR010000035.1:0-59445 GCA_045589755.1 Paludibacteraceae bacterium | reverse complement strand
GGGGTAGCAATAGCTTCTACTTCAGGGATAATCAACGTTGGTTGCTCTTGCTCAATCACTTGGCGGAGTTTAGCGCCGTCCAACATGTTGAACACATGACAGCGATGCGCCACTTGCATGGCTGGAGCATTGGCGTACTTGTCGCACGCAATCACTTCCACGCCATAGCGCTGGAGTTCTAAGGCAACTTCTTTGCCCAATTCGCCACTGCCGAGCAGGAGTGCCTTAGTGGCTACAGAGGTAAGGGGAGTTCCGAAATTCATGAAAATATAATGTTATATTGTTGTCCTTATTTCGGGTTGCAAAGGTACTACTTTTTTTTGAAATATGCAAATCGTTTTTTATAATTTTTTCAAACAATTTTTAGATTGCCTTCTGTACTTGTCAGTTCTATGATACGGAGTGTAGTTTTTCCAAGCGGTTGTAAGTAAATTTTTCGTTTCATAATAAAGCTTTTGCACATTTTCAATCCAATTATGGTATTAAGGTACGGAAATGTTGAAATATACAAATTAAAAATATAAGATTATCAGATTTGATGAGTTGGTGATTTATTTTTGGCTATTTCGATACGAAATTGTGGTTGTATAGCCAAAAATCTTTCCTATTTACATTTTATTCTGTGAAATCTTCGGTGCGGAAGGAGTTATGTACCGAAAGTTTTCCATATACCACGCGACCATTTCGAATGATAGTACAACATCTATTGCCTGTTTGTTAGTGGTCAATGGCGGTTAGATTTATTGTCTGGTTGAATATTAGTCTATTAGCATTCACTATAAATACAAAACGAGGGTGTGTCAATTTAACACACCCTCGTTTATGTTTACTGTGAACTAAATTTAGTTCCCCGAATAATAGAATATGAATGATTAATACTACCCGACTTTTTCGCGCAGATAATCAATATCGTCTTGAGTATAAGCTTTACCTCTACAACTAGGATGTACGGTGGTATGCTCAGAAACAATAGTTACTCTTTTAGCTCCATTTTCTAATAATCTTAAAGCATATGTCAGTGCTTGATCGCAACTATCTACTTTAGAATGTGAAACAGAACCATCTTGAGCTTCAACTGTTAGAGCGTAAGATGCATTAGGCAATACTGAATATACAGCAAGTCCTACTTTACCAATAAGTTTTGCAGCACTCCATGCGGCACTTGTAGTGGCAACTTGAGCGTGTGCCATTGGTGTCACAATAAAAAAAGAGAACACTGCTACGGCAATCAATGCAATTTTCTTCATAATTTCTTTTGCTCGATTATATCCCATTGAGCATCGGTTTTAATAAAAATTAAAAACTCTATTGCGAATATCTTAATAACAAACAATTATTGGTTTACTGAACTTGAATTTTACCTGTACCATTACATGTAGGGCATTTTTGTTCGATTATTTCAACACCACCTGGACATGTGTAGCATTTCTTTTTAATTGTAATTGTGCCAGTGCCATTACATCTTGTACATTCGCGATAGATTTTTACTTGAGCCAAGTCACCTTGGACATGTTTGGAAGGATTCGATTGTAAACCATTAGATAAGCCAATTGTTAATACAGAAAGGAGTACAAATAATCCCATACCCATAAATACTTGTTTCATAATTTCTTTTGCCCGCTTATATCCCATTGAGCATCGGTTTTAATAAAAATAAAAAATAATGATTAATTATTCCTCTAATGAGGATTGTTCAATAATTGAAATTTCAACTCGACGATTTTGTGCACGACCTAAGAATGTTTTATTGTCGTATTTTGGAGCAAGTTCGCCTTTACTATCTGTTATAATACGATTTTCAGCAATTCCTTTTCCAACGAGATACATTTTACATTGCTCTGCACGTTTAAGACCTTTTTTCAGGTTGATACTCTTGTAACCTATTTTGCAAGTGTGTCCAACAATAGAAAGTTTAATATCATCGTACTTATTCATGATTTCAGCAATCGTGTCTAATTGAGACATTTGCTCTTTTGCTAAATCCACATTGTCGAATGAATAAGTAGGAATTGATGTGCTGCCTAATTTCTCTAATGCTATACGACGCTCTTCAGCTTCTTTGCGCTTGCGCTCTTCTTCTTTTTTGCGCTCTTCAGCTTCTTTTATTTTGCGCGCTTCTTCCTCTTGTTGTTTGAGATATTCTTCGCTATATAATTCGTTATTTTCTAAAGCCACAGCAGCAATTACATTTGCATCCAAATCCAGACCAAAGCTATTGAAATATTCTTCTTTTTCTTCTTGTGTCCAATCTTTAGAATTTTGAACTGCGATTAAATTACTAGCAAAATCATTCGCCATACTTGGATCCACTCCTTGAGAAGCTAACTTCTGTTCCATTTTTAATGTTTCTGCCAGGCGTTTTGCACGGCGTGATTTTCCATACTGATAAGTATCATACATTATATCTGCATATACTCGTGTCAATGAATCGTAGGTCACTTGTCCTGGCTTATCTATTTCTGGCGAATTTTTATAATGTAGATGTTCTAAATTGGCATGGGTTAATGTGCGAAATGTTTCTACAATATAATCGTTTTCTGTAACTTCGGCAGCAACATCAAAGGCATAGTCTTTTACAACATTTTGTCTCTCATATTTGTCTGAAGCATTAACATAATCTAGTCCTTTATTAACATTTTTTTCATCAGCACCCAATGCAGTGCAAAAATCTCTAGTCATTTGTT
Organism: Paludibacteraceae bacterium; assembly: GCA_045589755.1. Taxonomy (GTDB): domain Bacteria; phylum Bacteroidota; class Bacteroidia; order Bacteroidales; family Paludibacteraceae; genus Colicola. Next base: position 56,761 of record JAZNPR010000035.1, on the reverse strand, counting down.
GAGATTCTTCTTTACTATATCCTGCCCGTTCACATGTCTGCTCTAGGACAGCTGCACCTGCACTTACTGCAATGTTCTTAGCAACTCTGCCTAATCTTTTCCAAAAGTTCGCATTTGCTGGAACTGTGGCGATCATCGCCATCATAATTACTAAAGTAATGTATCGTTTCATAATGTCTATTATTTTATATTAAGTTTATTAACATATGCAAATAGACGAATTTCTCCATCTTTTGACTTTAATAACATTGCTTCCTTTTTGCAATATTCACCCTCTAAAACTAAATTTTTACCATCAATAGTTTTAAGATTCAACACAATTGAGGCCGTTTGTCTAGGATTACCTTCTATTTTGTAAGTTCCCTTTGCATAAACAAAAGGTTTTACAATAGTTTCGGCATTCTTTTTTACAGAACTCATTACAGTTACATCTTTGTCTGAAGTAAAAAGCAATGTTGTGACAACGGAGGCGGATATATTATCCACTTCCCCGATTGATGCGTTAACCCATGCGGATTGCGATACATGGTACGCAACTTTGTTGGAAGATGCACATCCAATAAGCATTAATGGAATGAGCAACAAAAATACATGTTTTTTGTTTGACATAAAACTTAAGTTTTTGTTGCATAGGAACTCCCAACTATGCGGATTGTAGTTAATTGTTAGGCATATAAAAAAAAGCGTGGAGTCCGACTATTGCCGTTCCACTGCCAGAGGCTCTCGCATTGCCTACCATGTTAGACCGACAACGCGAAGCCCACGCCGAATATAAATATTCTCCGTGCCACATAGTTAAGGTACGCGTGTGCGCATACGCATATACGCAAAAGATGTACCAAAATAGGCACAAAGGGACAATTTATATTCCGTAGGACATCTATCGTTGCTAAGTCCTGAACATGGTTGAAATTTGCGAGATTTCTGACAGCCAGAACAGAGCGTTAATAAACGCCTTTTTAATATGTCTCGAAAGCCACGACTGGGGTGGTTTGTCATATAAGTTGGCTTTCCGAGAGGGGACACTTCCCACCCTCTAAACCCCGGCGTTGAGCTTTCGGGTGCAAAATTACAACATTTTTTTGATATGACCAAATATAAGTCGCTTTTTTACGATTTTTTGTTTAAAAGGAGGGGATTGTCTCGCGGGAGGAACCGCGAAGTACCCTCCCTGTGCAACCGTCATCGGATACTCCACAATCAAGACAATTAAGGAGGGTAAAGATATAGGAAAGGATATATTGCCAGACCACTGGCAAAACAAAACAGGTGGCGGAAATACAAGGGTACTCGAATAGGATTCGAGGCTAAAGAACAAAGGAATAAGAATACCCGAATAACATTCGGGGTAATAGACAAAGATGGGCGCAAAGCGCCAGTTTAGAGATTATAAAGAAAAATGTCAGTTATGCGAGTTTTGCATAAATGGCAGAGTGGGTGAGTAATCTGTTTGGATAATGAACTAAAGATGTATCGGTGAAGTTGTGGCGAAGTAACGGTGAGCATTCGGTGAGGTCACGATGAAGTCACGATGAGGTCACGATGAGGTTACGATGGAGATAGGTGGAAGGTAAGGGGCAAGTCATAGGCATACAAAGGAAAGTACGAACTATGAACTATGAGTTATGAGTTGGATTGACTTTTGCGGGCAAGAGAGATTTCGTGTTTGATGAAATCGTATAATCGGGCAGGTACGGGTGGTTTGCCATTGGCTTTGGGCATGCGCTGGTGTTTGCTTGCTTCACGCAATGCTTGCAGATGTTTCTCGTGCCAAAGCGCTTTCTGTTCTGGATCGCGCAAAATAGCACAAGCCTCCTCATTGATACTGCGGAAGTTTTGTACGACAGCATGGGCTGCCATCTCTTTCTTCTTGGCTTTGGAATACTCAGGTTTGCGGCAATACGCTGCCCAGCCCGTTCTGCCAGGGATAGGACGAAGGTAGTGGTCCTTGTCAATTGAGCCACCGATACTCTCTAAAAATGATGCTACGTGTACAATCATAGTTGTGGATTTGGTAAAAGTGAGTATTAGATTGTGGATAGAGTGTAGAATGGGTATCCTACACTCTATCAAATGAATTGAGGGATAGTCCTTTGGGGGTGTAATTACTTGTTATTCATGCGATTGAGGAAGCACTCAATCGTGTTGCGCATGAGCATGGTGATGGTCATAGGGCCTACACCGCCTGGAACAGGAGTGATAGCACCTGCCACGGGCAATACTGCATCGTAATCCACATCGCCTACGAGTTTGCCGTCCTCGGTGCGGTTGATACCCACATCAATCACGGCTGCACCTGGCTTCACATACTCGGCAGTCACCATCTTCGCGCGACCTACAGCAGCCACGAGGATATCTGCTTCGCGACAAACGGCAGCCAAGTCCTTGGTGCGACTATGAGCGATAGTCACAGTAGCATTGCGGTCCAGCAGCAGTTTGGCAACGGGCTTGCCCACGATATTGCTGCGGCCAATGACAACGGCTTTCTTGCCTGCCATCTCCACGCCTGCTTGGTCGAGGAGTTCGATGATACCTTTTGGGGTACATGGGAGGATGCAGTGTTGGTTGAGCCAGAGGCGTGCCACGTTCTCTGGGTGGAAGCCGTCCACATCTTTCTCGGCAGAAATAGCAGCAATGACTTTGTCCTCTGAGATATGCTTTGGCAATGGCAATTGCACGAGGATACCGTCCACGAGTGGGTCGTTGTTGAGTTTGTCAATCTCAGCGAGGAGTGTTGCTTCGCTCACATCTTCAGGCAGTTCCACGAGGTGGCCGTCGAAGCCACAATACTCGGTTGCTTTGATCTTGCCGCGCACATACGAGCGACTGGCTGGGTTGTTGCCCACGATGATTACCATAAGGCATGGGCGGCGACCATATTGCTCCGCCAATGCATCTACTTCAATCTTCATCGCATCCTTGAGGGATTGCGAAATCACTTTGCCATCAATTATCATATGTTTAGTTCACTTTGTTCACGTTATTGGTTCGTTTCACTCACGAAAGTGGTTCGCTGCGCTCACGAAAATGATTCGCTTCGCTCATGTACGCTTTAGCCATTTTCGCACCACAGGTGCCATTTTCGCTTTAGCCATCTACGTCGCTATGGCGACCACTTTTCGTGCCTTTGGCACTCAAAGTGCCCAGTGGGCGATGTCTTTGCGGTAGAAGAGGTTGTCGCAGTGGATTTTCTCTATCTCCTTATATACTTTCTCGCGTGCGGTGGCGATGTCTTTGCCCGTAGCAATGCACATCATCACACGTCCGCCATTGGTCTTCAGCACACCATTGTCGTTCTTCGTTCCCATGTGGAAGATTGGACCATCAAACTGCTCAGTGCCTTCAATCACCGCACCTTTGGCATAACTGCCAGGATAACCCTTTGAGGCAAGAACTACACCAATAGTGGCTTCGTTGCGCCATTGCAAGGGGCGATTGGCTATTGGCGATTGGCTATTGGCGCCTGTCGCGATGCCGTAGAACACATCATAGGCGTCTGACTCAAGGAGCGGAAGAACCACCTCGGTCTCTGGATCGCCAAAGCGAGCGTTGAACTCAATCACCTTTACGCCTTGTGCGGTCTTCATCAGTCCGCCATAGAGTACGCCTGTGAGTGGCAATCCCTCTTGGCACATACCTTTGGCTACGGCTTCGAGGACATATTTGCGGGCAAATGCCTCATCTTCTGCGGTAACGAAGGGTAGGGGAGTATATGCACCCATACCGCCTGTGTTAGGACCTTCATCGTTGTCGTAGGCGCGCTTGTGGTCTTGCGAGAGAGGCATTGGATAGACGTTCTCGCCATTCACAAAGCACATGAAGGAGAACTCTGGACCTTCCAAAAACTCCTCTATCACCACTTTACCTTTGCCAAATGCCTCATTGCAAAGCATATCTTGCAGCGCAACGTCTGCTTCTTCGAGGGTGTTGGCAATGACCACACCCTTGCCTGCTGCCAGTCCATCGTATTTGAGTACGATAGGCAGACTGCCTGCTTTGACGTATGCCAATGCCTCGTTGTAGTCGCTAAACGACTGATATGCAGCAGTTGGCACGTTGTATTTCTGCATGATAATCTTGGCAAACTCCTTGCTGGACTCTATCTGTGTGGCTGCTTTGGTGTGACCAAAGATAGGCATACCTTCTGCACGGAAAGCATCTACCACACCTGCTGCCAATGCTGCCTCTGGACCTACTACGGTGAGATCGACTTCCGTCTCTTTGGCAAAAAGGAGCAAGCCCTCTACATCGGTGTCTTTGATAGCCACGCACTCAGCGAGCTGAGTAATACCTGCATTACCTGGAGCGCAATAAATCTTCTCCACCTGTGGGCTGCGAGAGAGGGCATACACGATAGCATGCTCTCTTCCGCCTCCACCTATAACTAATACTTTTTTACCCATAAATTAATGTTTGAAGTGGCGTGTGCCAGTCATGAGCATGCAGATACCGAGTTCGTCGGCTTTGACAATGCAGTCGTTGTCGCGGATACTGCCGCCAGGTTGAACGATAGCGGTTACACCATATTGAGCTGCCAAAGCCACAGTATCGTCAAATGGCAAGAAGCCGTCAGATGCGAGGATAAGGCCTTCGGTCACACCTGCAGCGTGGGCTTGCTTCATAGCGATCTCAGCGCTACCTACGCGGTTCATTTGACCTGCACCTACGCCCAGTGTTTGACCATTCTTAACCACTACTATCGCATTGGATTTCACGTGCTTAACGATATTCCAACCAAATTGCATATCTGCCAATGTAGCAGCATCAGGTTGCACCTTGGTAGCGCACATGTCGGCTGTGATCGTCTCGATTTGGGTGTCGAGGTGTTGTACGAGCAAACCGCCGTTCACACTCACATATTGGTCGATGGCTTCGCTGCTTGGAGTCATGTCCACTTGGATAACGCGAAGGTTCTTCTTGGTGGCGAAAATCTCCATTGCCTCATCGGTGAAGTCTGGCGCGATAACAATCTCAAGGAAGATAGGTTTCATGCCCAAAGCAATCTCCTTGGTGATGGTGCGGTTGCAGATCACAATACCGCCGTAGATGCTCACAGTGTCTGCTTCGTATGCCTTTTGCCATGCCTCTTCGATAGTCTCAGCCACAGCAGCACCACAAGGGTTCATGTGCTTGAGGGCTACGCAGAAAGGTTGTTGGAAGTCGCGTGCGATATTGAGCGCAGCGTTAGCATCTTGGATATTGTTGTAGGACATCTCCTTGCCTTGGAGTTGTTTGCCGCTGGCGAGTGAGAATGGAATCGCTTTGGTAGAAGCATAGAACTTAGCTGATTGGTGAGGGTTCTCGCCATAGCGAAGACCTTGCTTGAGGTCGAACTCGAGGAAGAGTTTCTCATTGAGGCCAGCTTTCTCGCGCATGTAAGTAGCTATGCAGCAGTCATATTGCGCAGTATGGGTGTATGCCTTAGCAGAGAGTTGCAGGCGAGTCTCGAGAGTGGTGTTGCCAGTAGCGTTAATCTCAGCGAGGATAGTGTCGTAGTCCGCAGGATCGCAAACGACAGTCACATCGTTGTAGTTCTTCGCAGCAGAGCGCAACATAGATGGGCCACCTATATCAATCTTCTCGATGGCTTCTGCCATAGTAGTACCCTCTTTGGCGATGGTCTCGCGGAATGGATAGAGGTTTACGCACACGAGGTCGATGAACTCAATACCGTTCTCCTGCAATGCTTGGAGGTGAGATGGTTCATCGCGGCGAGCGAGAAGACCGCCGTGCACCTTTGGGTGAAGGGTTTTTACGCGACCGTCGCAGATCTCTGGGAAACCTGTTACATCGCTGATACCGATAGTTTTAACACCTGAATCTTCGAGGAGTTTTTGTGTACCGCCTGTGGCGATAATCTCCCAACCTGCTGCTTGCAGGCCCTTTACAAAATCAACTAATCCTGTTTTGTCGCTTACGCTGACAAGAGCTCTTTTTGCCATATCTTTTTTATACCTTAAAAATTTGAATTACTAATTAAATGATCTCGTTTTCTCCTTCGATAACTTTACCAATCACTTGTGCTTTGTCGCCGTGCTTAGCGAGGATAGCGATGGCTTTCTCTGCATCAGCCGCAGGCATAGCAATCACCATGCCGATACCCATGTTGAAGATGTTGAACATCTCACGATGAGGGATATTACCCCACTTCTCGAGGCATTGGAACACTGGCAGAATCTCCCATGAACCCTCTGTCACGCTGAAGCCCTGACCATCCTTCAAGATACGAGGGATATTCTCATCAAAGCCACCGCCTGTGATATGTGCTACACCGTGCACATCGCAGTTGCGGATAACCTCCAGCACTTGCTTCACGTAGATGCGAGTTGGAGTGAGGAGCACTTCGCCGAGTTTCTTGTCTGCGCTAAGCTCTGGATAAACGGTGTGAAGGTCGAGTCCTGCATCGCTAACCACCTTGCGCACGAGACTGAAACCGTTGCTATGTACGCCTGAAGAAGAGACACCTACGAGTACATCACCTACAGAGACTTTGCTGCCGTCAATGAGTTGGGACTTCTCCACCACGCCAGTGGTGTAACCTGCGATGTCATATTCGCCATCACCATACATACCAGGCATCTCGGCTGTCTCGCCACCTACGAGGGCGCAACCTGCTTGGCGGCAACCTTCTGCCACACCTGCCACGATGGCTTCTACCTTCTCAGGGATGTTGTGACCAATAGCCACATAGTCGAGGAAGATGAGTGGTTCTGCGCCTTGTGCAAGCACATCGTTCACGCACATAGCCACTGCGTCGATACCAATGGTATCGTGTTTGTCCATTGCGAAAGCAAGTTTGAGTTTGGTACCTACTCCATCGGTGCCGCTGACGAGGACAGGTTCTTTGATGTTGAGTGCCGAGAGGTCGAACATTCCACCAAACGAACCGATATTGCCCATAGAGCCAAAGCGGTTGGTGCTTTTTACATGCGATTTAATACGACTTACTACTTCGTATCCGGCTTCGAGGTTCACGCCGGCTGCCTCATAATGTTGTGCCATAATATTTTAGTTACATTTCATTTCACGTTAGTGGCTCCTAAAGGAGCGTTGATGGTTCGCTGCGCTTCACGAAAGGTGGCTGCGCGTTAGTACTTCCCAATGTCCGCCTTTGGATGGGCCTACCCATTGAATATTGTAATACTGTCGTAATGCATCTATATCGCGTCGTATGCTGCGTATTGTGATACCATGAATAGTAGCCATTTTATTGGCAGATATGGTATTGTCCGTTGTTATGAGATGCAAAATTTCCTTTTGTCTATCGGTTAGTTTTTGGGTGACATTTTGGGTGACATTTTGGGTGACATTGCTTTGTTTTTCGCCTAAATATGGTTGCTCCTTCCATTCGGCAGATGGATTGATGTGCAAGTATCTGTTGCGTAGGTCCCATTGCTCACCTAACAATAGATTGCGGAAGAAGCGTTCCAAATATATTGGCGAGTAATCAATGCCTTTGACTGCGTTCTTGTAGTTGGCTCTTACTAAGGCATTGCGGAAGTACCACGAATATCTTGCAAACAAATCGTTATCTACATTGAAACCTATATGACGCAGATACAGGATGGTAAAGACTGCCGTAGTGCGTGTGTTGCCCTCTCCGAAAGGATGAATTTGCCATAATCCCGAAACGAATTGTGCTATGTGCACTACTTGTTGCTCCAGTGATAGGTTCTTATAACTGAAATTACGCTCTTGCTCTATGTCAAACTCCAATGCACGGTATAGGTCTTCCCAGTTGAGATAATTGACTGTATCAGAGTCCAATACCCATTCTTTCTTTGTGATATCGTAACGGCGTATCTCGCCTGCGTGCTTTAGTACTCCGTCAAATATCCTTCGATGCAAAGCAACAAATCCTTTCGCACTAAAGTCCAGCGATACTGAAGATAGAATCTTTGTGATGTTTGCCGATGCTTTATCTGCCTCACATTGGTCATCATTGATTGGCTCGCGTGATGCTTTGGATTGATAATAGGTCTTTATCAAATGGCGTGCCTCGTCAATGTCAATCTTGCCCTCTATATGCTTTTTTGCTGTTTCTTTCAGGTAGTCAGATGTTTGCAACCCATCCACAGCCTGCAAACCAATTGCCGTCCGCCAAATGGCAGCTCGTTCTTGCTGATTGGGCTCACCCTGACGGATGTATTCATCAAACTCCAAAAAGTCGGTCATTCTATTGAGTTTTTAGAAAATTCTCTGCGCAAATTAAATTCGGGTACAAAGGTAATCATTTTTCTGCATATACGCAAGGAAATGTTTAGAAAGTTTGTGAGGAATTTTATTTTGCTAAATCGAGTGTGAAAAGAAAGAATGAAAAATCAGTGAATGATGGAATATATAAAGAACTTCCGCCTATGGGGAATAGACGGAAGTGTGGGGCTTTAGCAAATGTCAAAAATGTTGATGTCAAATCATCAGGCAAAGCCCCCGTTCGGTCATGAGACCGTGGTTCGTGCAAATGATGACCATTACTTGCCTTCTACTTCTTGACGCATCAAGTTCCAAACGTACTGATAGTAGGTTTTGTACTTGGTTTGTGAACGGAACGCTACTTGGTCTTGCGCAATGTAGTTAGGATCCATCATGCGGTCGCGAGTGGTGGCACAGATTTCCTTGAAAATCTGGTTCCAAGACTTCTGACCAGCAGTCAAGCGTACTTTCTTTTTAGGATTACGAGCAGAAGTGTAGCAAGGATTATCAAGCATATCCTCATTGGAGGTGGCAGCTGAGCGCACATAATACGTAGTACGATGGCGACGAGCAATTTTACCACTGAGGGTATCAATAGGGTCTATAAACGTTACCTTTGCCATAATTATCCCTCCCCGTTAGATTGTTTATACAACTGCGCATAGACATATCCCGTTAAGGTTGGAATACGCTTTTGCTTTTTCCAATCCGCACGATAGGTTGCAAGCTGCTCTGCATCACTGAAGATGGCTTTAGCTTGTGCAGCAATGGAAGTCATCTTTTGCTGCGCAGCAGCTTGACCAGAAGTTGGGGGATAATTGGTGTTAGGATGTTTGAGACGTACACCGATAACTTGTTCGTCAAAAGCACGAATTTTGGTATATACCTCGTCGGTACGATGGTATTTACCACTGAACGAGTCAATATGACTCATAGGGTTAATTTTTGCCATAGGCAATTGTGGCGGTATTTTAACTGTTGCCAGCAGGAAAAACAATGAATAATAATAGTTTGTTAGGTCTGTAAACATATAAATAGACATAGTTTGTTGTTTTGGTTTTGGTTTAATCTTCTTTATATATCAACAGACTAATAGGGATACACTCCCTCGGTTTGACTCAGGTTTTTCGTATGCGAGTCATAGCATACGCCTCATGGGTAGTTCGTGGCTACGGAGGTGGTTATGCAATCATATCATTTGCGGTGCGATTACCTATACATCGTCGAGGTTTTAGTGGATTATACATTGGGTTATTTAGTCTCTCTTGCCGTATATATTTGGTCGTTATAGGTTTAGTTTAATTAGGTAGGCCAGAGAGGTTTTCTATTGCTTATCATTATCTCTATCGTAGTGTATACCAGCGTAATCTCGTTGGCGCAACCATTGGAGTACAGAAATATGCTCGGTATGACCCAAACTAAACATATCAATGGTGAGTGCTTCGCGGAGGGAATCGCAGTGTTCGCAACTGCGTTTGCCAATGCCAAGTTCATATTCATTCCAATATTCTCGTTGCAAGAAGAAGCCAATCTCATTGTCTGGTTCAAGCATGAGCATATCATACATACTGCTGAAATCATTGATTTCTTTTTGCTCAATTGTTTCAAAGAAAACTCTTTCATTTTCAGAGACATAATTTCCTCTCATTTCTTCAAATAGCGCGAGGTCATCTTCTAAAAGAAGCATCAAATCTGGGTCTATTTTTTTCATAATTATCTCATTTTAGCATTAGGGTTAGCAAATCTCTACATCTTCTAAGTCATCAATAATCTCGATAAGTTTGTGTCCATCGATTTCTAATTGCTCAATAAGATCATTTCCGTTGGCAAAATAGATGCTATTTTCAGATGGTGTAAAGCACATATCATCACAGGTACAATAATGTTCTGCATCGGCCATCAAAAAGTACTTGGTACCTTTATAAGCGAATGTAACATCGTATCCTTGCACTGCAAACTCATAGAAGAACACTTCTCTGTTCCAGTTTTGATAACCGTGGTATGTATTTCCGAATTTCTCAGGCGTTGGTGGGTACTTGATATTGTAAGGATAACCTAATAAGTCCTTACCTACTACTCCTATACTACTTGGTTCCATAATTTCTAATTTTATCTAATAAACTTTTCATTTCTGTTGTTAGAGCATAAGCATCTTTAAGTTGTGCCCCATCTTTCCAATAATGATAATGTGGTGATATGCCTTTGTGACTTAGCGTGTGAATGCTCCAAAGTTTCTTACCATCGTCTCCGTATTTGGCAATTTCTTTCACATCTTCTCCGTTAGCCATGAAAGATACATATATCCGATTAGGCATGTGACTTTCTTCTGGCAATTTCCCTTTTCGGTTAGGATTCTTCGGCTCTATGACTTTAATATTATCCCCCATAGAAAATAGGGTTTTGTATGCGCGTCCTTCTTCTGTATGAAGAATACCGCTTGCATGACTACCGTTAGCTCCCATGACGCATCCTCCTTAAATATTCGTTATCAAAATAAATACTGATATCCTCTCGTTCGCCTTGCATCTTTTGACCATAGCGAATGATACGAGTAGGCTGCAGCCTGCGTAGTGCCTCTTGATAACCTCGCAGCCAAAGATATTTGGAGTCGGAATGAGCATTCACTCCATTGCTATTGATAGCGATGGTGGTGCCACATGGTATGCCAACAAAACAATACTCATAGCTATCAGGGAGTGACCATGTGACATTAGCAATCACATTAACGCCATTGCGTTGTAGGTACTGCGCCATTGCCTTATTGTGGCAATTGCAGGCATAGCGTGCGAATGCAGGCATCTCTACTAATTGTGACATATCAGGCGAAAGCACATATTTGTATTGCCTGAGTTTGGACAAATAGTTTTCGGGATTGCGGAACAATCGCATGAAGCGATAGTCATCCTCATAGAAATGTACGATTTTGTCAAAGTCCTGATTCTTCGCACTGATAGCTTCGTGAAAAGCAATCATTTGCGTAGGAATAGGATCTGACACATCATACCTAAATATGAGTGGCACTCCAGTCTGGTTATCGACTTGTAGATTACTGCACAGGTAATCTAACATTAACGCCTCATTGATCTTTTTGCGTGCAATCGGAGGCTCATTCTTAATTAATCTTTTTCGTGCCATAGGCATGAGTTTTTAAATAATTAATTACTCGTATCACTTTAATAATACGTTTTGTTAATAATTTAATTCGATTTTTTAAGAAAATGAGCCATTTTTTTGTGATTCGAAAATAAATCACTACCTTTGCAGCGCAAATGATGGCTCATCTTCGACTTTAAAGTTCTGTCCGGAACCAATATAAAAATCGAAAGGTATGCTATCTATCCCGAGTCAATGTGCAAGATTGGTTCGGGACTTTTTGCATTTATACCTTATATATATTATGTATTATGCAATGTCCATTATTTTCCTTTCCTTGTTAGTTCTCGTTGTTTCATCTTGTACACTTCTCCTTGTGCTTCTTCATCGAGGTTAGCCATTCGGACAAGATCGAAGATGTAGTTATGCTTTTTGTAGTCATAGCCCAAGGCATCAAAGAGTGCTTGTGTAGGTAGGTAGTAATAGGTACCAGCCTTGCGCACCTTGAATGAACCTTCGTCTTCCGCGCTGACAAATACCATATATAATTGGTTGTTGTCATCGGTGTCTTGTGCGAACTTAACAAATCGGTCATTACCCGGAAGTTTAAGAGCATTAGCCGTTGTCTCTGTAAATCCCAGTTTTCCAGTCGCTTGGATGGTGCATCTGAGTTTTACGTTTAGTTCGGTTGTTTTGATAAATGTTAGTTTCATTGCCGTATATTTATAAAATCCGCTGCAAAGGTAATGTTTATTTTTTAATTATGCAAATATTTACGATAACTTTTTTATAAAAATTACATATTTTGCGCCATTTGGTGTAATTTTGCGCTTTTTGTGTATTTTTACAAGTTTTTCGCACAACTTCGGATTTTCTGCAATTTTACTGAACTTTTTGTAATTTTACGTAATTTTTCGTAAATTTACACATTATTTTTACAGTTTGCTTTCTCATCTCTTTTATCATTTCACATCATTTACTTTGCGATTTCGTTTCGTATTTTTACACATTCCACATTCAAATTCGCTGCAAAGGTAATGCTTATTTATCAATTATGCAAATTTTTCGTACAAAAAAGTTTTCAACAAGTATAAAAAGTTATCCAAAACAAAATCGCAATGCGCAGATAATTAGCACATTGCGATTTTTATAATTATGAAAAGTTTTTCTTTTTTGTGAAGTATCTTTTTTAGGTGATGGATTAGAATTGCATTGCGACTCCTACGCCATTGCCCGTGTAATTGAAGTTCATGGTCATGATTTTTTTGCCATGTGCGTATAAAGGAATACCAACAATCGTGAGAGAAGCACCTATAGGAAACAATATACAGCTTGCTGTTACAACTTGATTCTTAGTTATCATATCTAAATCTGCCTCAAAACCTACAGCCATTAAAATAGAACCTGTCAATAAACATGGTACGCCTAATGCTAGCGCTACACTACCTGTAGATTTTAGTGCTTTGCCAATCATATAATTAGGGTCGCCAGGTCTGCTAGTATATATGGAGGATTGATTACCATTAGATACAATTGCAACTTCGGTGCCAAGTTTAGAAGTAACAGATTTTTTCGCTACAAGTTTGCCCTCATATGGAACAAAAGTTTTGTTGTACATATACACCTCACGAATATCTGCCATGCGGAAGGTAATAGTATCAGTACCATATTTATTTATAATATAACTATTGGTACATTTGATGGTATAAGTAGAGTCAGTACCATTTATGAAATAACCGCTGATACCTTTGCCGTCACTGGTTGTTACTTTCACAGGGTCTTGCGCAAATGTTGCGATAGCACTTATTGCGAGTGCTAAAATCAATAAAATTCGTTTCATGGTTGTAATGTTTATAAAGTTACACATTAGTATAAATTACATTGCTATTTATTTCCCTTGGCACGGTTGTGAGTTTGGCAGAGCATTTGGCAGTTGTTTATATCTGTTGCGCCGCCCTTGCTCCATGCTGTCACATGGTCGGCATCCATCTCGGAGAGTTTGTAGATCTTGGTACGGTTAGCACCATTGGACATGGCGCAATGTGGGCAGTTGGAAACGCCTTGCGCTTGTGCCTGAGCCGTTTGGCGCGCGTAAACACTTTTCTTGGTGGGTTCGTCAAAGCAACGAACTTCTAAAAGTTTGGTATCCTGGCAACCGCTGAGGATGTACTCATAGATACCCTTTTTGTTTTTCACATAGTAGTCTTCGTAGAGTTCTCGTTGTTTGGCTGCTACAGCAGTTGGGTCGTATGGTTGTTTGTGGTATTTCTCGTAGAGTTCGCCCCAAGGTAGTCCGCACATCTCCTTTTCTATGTTGGTGAATACTCCACTTGCCCAGTCAATCACACTATCAAAGTAAGTTTGCATTTCGCGGATATTGTCATCGTTGCGATGGAGCGACATATAGCCACTAACATTGCCACGACTGACCCAATCCAAAGCTGTATGTAAGTAAGCTTGGCGTTTGACATTGCCACGAAGGAAGGCTGCCCACTTATTGACATTGGCGTTTTGCGAATTGGAAAATACCTCCTTGGCAAGTGTAACGAATGAACCACAATACACGGCATTGAGAATCTCTTGTTCCTCTAATGGCAAACCAGTTATGTTGATGGTTTTGAACCACTCTTTGATTTCGCTTTCAGTGCCCTCGCACTCATATACAAGCAGTTCGGTGTTGAGAATCTTCTCTTTGAGGTCTTCCGCCATATAGTCGAAATACTGCTCCATGCCATCAATCTTTATGGCAAACTTACGCGTTAGGAAACGCCCCAGAGAGGTGATTCGTTGCTGTCCGTCGAGTACTTCGAGGTGGGTGTCGTCCACGCGGTTGAAGTAGAGCAAACCAATGGGATAGCCTTTGAGCACAGACTCAATGACTGCAATCTCTCGTGCGCCGTTTTGCTCGGCGTATAAGTAGTTGCGTTGGTACTCTGGTTGGATGGTCAAGCGACCACTCAAACCAAACAGTCCTTTGCCTTCGGCTTCGTTGTAGGTGAAACCTTTGCAAATCTCTTCAACGGTGTAAATCTTGCGTTCTGCTTTCATGGGTTATTGTTTTTTTCTAATTAAAACACGGGCGTACATAGAGCGTGGTTTTCCATCTATGATAATTACTCCACGCGCATTAAGGTCATTTGCGTTAGCATACTCTGCTACGGTATATCTTTTAATCTTGTATGGATCGTCATTTCTTTGTGTTATTCCCAATATTTCAAATTGCTCTGGGCAATATCTATCAAGAAAGGTTATTGGAACTGCCATCATCCCTAAATAATCACTCGGTATTAATTCTGTGTAGGGAACTTCAATCGCATCGTAATTATCATAACGATAGTAATCTGTTTGTCCTTTTAACTTCTTATTGAATTTCAGATTATCAGCCATTGTCATGAGTTGTAAAGGTTGGTGTCGGCGACCATGATCAATATTTGTAAACCAACAACAATTTCGGAACTTTACTAATCCAGTGTTCACATCATATACGCCATCGGCATAATCAGTCGAAGCACCTCCAATTATCCTAAAGAATGCATTACCTGCTGAAAAACCATTTCCTAGCCACATTTGATTATCTTTAACAAGCGGAAAGACTTCCTTGTATGTAATGGAATTCATACTACCTATTATCAAAAATTGCTTTTCGCCAGCCATTATCCATGCGAGAAACTCGCGGAAGAGGGAGAAGGGAGGGTTGGTGATGATGATGTCGGCTTCGTCACGCAGGGCGGTGACTTCGGCAGAGCGGAAGTCGCCATCGCCTTCGAGATATTGCCATTGCAAGTCGTTGATGTCAATACGACCGTTGGTGTTGGTGTCGTGGTCAAGCGTGAAGATTTTGCCTTTTACACGCGACTTGTCGGCATTGTATAGGGGATTCTCTGTTTCAAAGAGTGTGGGCTGCCAATCGGTTTTATAGTTTTTGCTTTCGATGGCGTATGAGGTAGAAATGAGTTTCTTTAGTCCGAAGAACTCGAAGTTTTGTGCAAAGAACTTGGTGAAGTTTGACCACTCGGGATCGTCGCAAGGTAGCAAGATAGTCTTACCACGAAAGACATCAGGGTTGTACTCTATGTAGGCATTTACCTCTTTTTGTATGTCGGCGTACTGGGTGTAGAACTCATCGTTCTTCGCTGCCTTCGCTTGACTGAGATTGCTGTTTTTTGCCATGAACTCACCAATAAACAATTTTTGCGTAATGCGCAAAGAGTTATTGGCAAAAAAAGAGCGGGAAACTTGATGCTTTTTCCCGCGACTTTAGGCTCCGGAATTGCCTACTATTGTGGGTAAAGCAACCAAGAAGCCCGCCGTATATGGACATAGCATACCTAAAAAGGCATGTATATGAATATACACGCAGACATTCATTGTTGCAATGCCTTGACAATAGTTTTGTTGAATTTTCCGGATTCAAAGTCGCCAAGAACAGAGCGCAATAAACGCTGTTAATAAATAATATGTCTCCGCTTTTTCACGCTGTCGGAGCCAGCGGCAATGGTGGTTGATTGACCTTTGCGGTGCAAAGGTACAATAATTTTTGGAGAAATGCAAGAAAATGGCGAAAAAATCGCCATTTTCAGTTTAGAGGCGGGAAATCCCGAATGATATTCGGGGCAATAAACAAAGAAAGGCGGGGATTACTCGGATTGGCGAAGGGTGGAGATGATGAAAGCGTATAACGAGCCACAAGGATGAGGGTACGAGTTGGGATAACGCTCGACCTTCTTACGATACGCATCGTAGCGTGTTTGCCATTCTGCACGTTGCTCGGCATCGTGCAGAATAGCGGAGGCTTGGCGGACACAGTCGCCAAAACTTTGGCGACCTGCTGACTGAGCAGCAGAAGCTTCGCCCTTATAAGGATGGACAACCTTATAAGCATGTGTGCGACCGTTACGCGTGCGGTAATACACGCGCTCGCGTTTAACGAAAGCTCCACTTATGGAGTCAATGGGATGGATGAGATTGATTCGAGCCATATTTCGTCGATGATTAAATAGCGAGGCAAAGGTACAGAAAATTTGTGAATTATGCAAATTTTTGTTTGAAGTTTAGTGTTTAGAGCTTAACTTTATGATGTATAGGAGATTCATACGGTGTTCATAGGGAGTTCTTAGGGTAATACTATCATTATCCTGCGATTATCCTCCGATTATCTTCCGATAATAGTGCGATACCAATAGCGGGACAATAGCGGAGGTAAAGGGTGAGAGGGAAAGTAGATGAACAAGGGAATAACAGAAAAAAATACGATTCGGGAGTAATAGACAAAGAAAATAAAAATAGAGCATTTCGGTGGAAATGCTCTATTTGAGGTTACAGGACGGCTACCGCCTATTGGACACCGCGAAGTGGCTATTGGAGATAGGCGGGGTTACTTCTTGCGGAAGTATGCCACTGCGTTGTCGAACAGAGGTTGGCATTTATTGCCAGCGATGTTGGTAAACACGCCCTCTTCCCAACGTTCGGTGTGACCCATCTTACCGAGGATCTGACCGTTCTTGGAGATGATACCCTCTATCGCATAATACGAACCATTAGGGTTGTGAGGAGCCTCCATCGTTGCCTCGCCTGTCATTGGATTGGCATAGCGGAAGGCTACTTGTCCGTTCTCGAAGAGTTCCTTTGCCAATGCCTCATTAACCACGAACTTACCCTCGCCGTGACTGACTGCAATGCTATGTGTATCACCTACTTGCATACCACGAAGCCATGGGCTGGCAGTAGTAGCCACAGTAGTAGTCACCATTTGCGAGATGTGGCGGTTGATATCATTGCGGAACAGAGTTGGAGAGTCTGGGGTTACCATGCCCAACTTGCCATAAGGCAGCAGACCACTCTTCACCAATGCTTGGAAACCGTTGCAGATACCAAGTATCAAGCCACCGCGCTCGATGAGGGCTGTGATAGCAGCACCAACCTTTTGGTTGTTAATCACATTGGCGATAAACTTACCACTTCCGTCTGGCTCGTCACCTGCAGAGAAACCACCTGCGAACATGAGGATATGGCAGCGATTGATATGCTCTACCATCTCATCGATACTGCTGAGGACATCCTCGCCCGTGAGGTTGCGGAAGATAGTGGTCTCGACCTCAGCACCTGCCTTGCGCCATGCCTTGGCGGAGTCGTAGTCGCAGTTGGTGCCAGGGAAGACGGGGATGTAAACCAATGGGGTTTCAACGGCGGTGCCGTTGTAGGCGATAGGCGATGAGGCGATAAGGCTATTAGGCAGGGTATTTGCTGGCATCAATGCTTGATGCTGCGCAGGTACTGCCGATGGGTATATCTTATCGAACTGACCACAGCATGCGTGGAGCAATACCTCGCGCGATACGCGCTCGCCATTGATAATGAGGTGGGTTCCATCGGTGACTTCACCCAAGTATTGTAGGCTATTGGCAATTGGCGATGGGCAATTGGCGAGAAGGTCTTCGGTTGCTTCTACGAGGATAGAACCGTAGTTATAGTCGAAGAGTTCATTCTCTGCGATTTGGACATTGACTGCGAGTTCGTTACCGAAACTCATCTTTGCCAATGCCTCTGCTACACCACCGAAGCCCAGCGCAAAGGTAGCGCAAACCTTGCCCGATTGGATGGCATTGGTGGTATAAGTCCAGTTCTCTTTCAATTGCTCCACATTAGGCATATAGTTTGCCAATGCGTTATGCTTGATGAGATAGAGTTTGTTGCCCGCTTTCTTGAGATCGGTGGAAACTACTTTATCAGCTGGCACGGTAGTGATACCGAAAGCAATCAATGTAGGAGGTACGCTGATATGCTCAAATGTACCCGACATAGAGTCTTTACCGCCGATACTTGGCAGACCGAATGCCACTTGCATCTTGAGTGCACCGAGCAGTGCAGAGAGTGGCTTACCATAAGCATGCTCGCTACTCATACGCTCAAAATACTCTTGGTAAGAGAAGCGCATACGGCTATAATCGGCACCTGCTGCTACAACCTTGGTACATGCCTCTACAACCGCATACGCTGCACTGTGGTATGGGCTCCAGTCGGCAATGAATGGGTTGTAACCAAATGCCATGATAGAGGCAGTATTGGTATAGCCATCGGTTGGGAGTTTCTGCACACTGACTTGTGTCTCAGAGAGTTGTGTTTTGCCACCGAATGGCATAAGTACGGTGCTACGACCGATAGTTGCATCGAAGTTCTCAATCAAACCCTTTTGTGAGGTGACATTGGCGTCGGACATGACCTTGAGCATTTTCTCCTCGAGGGTAGCACCTTCGATGGTTTGAGCAAATGGATTCTTCTCCTCTACAGGCAGGATTGCGGCAGAAGCGAAGTGCTTAGCGCCTGCGCTGTCGATAAACTCGCGAGTGAGGTCAGCGATGAGCTCGCCCTTATAGAACTGACGCATGCGACCGCTATCGGTGACATCTGCCACATGGGTATATTCGATATTGTCGAGGTGGCAATAGTGCTCCATCTCCGCACGGTCTTTGGCTTCGATGACTACTGCCATACGCTCTTGTGACTCGCTGATAGCCAGTTCGGTAGGGTTGAGTCCGCTATACTTGGTTGGCACACGGTCGAGGTAGATATCCAGTCCGTCTGCGAGTTCGCCGATGGCTACGCTGACACCACCTGCGCCGAAGTCGTTGGACTTCTTAATGAGGCGCGTTGCCTCTGGGCGACGCATGAGGCGTTGGAGTTTGCGTTCCTCGGGTGCATTACCCTTTTGCACCTCGCTACCGCAGGACTCGAGCGAGGCTTCGGTGTGCTCTTTGGACGAACCAGTAGCGCCACCAATACCATCGCGACCAGTGCGACCGCCAAGCAAAAGGATGATATCGCCAGGAGCAGGGCTCTCACGACGGATATTCGATGCAGGAGAAGCACCTACTACAGCACCCACCTCCAGACGCTTAGCTACATACGATGGGTGGAAGATCTCACGCACATGAGTAGTGGCAAGACCGATTTGGTTGCCATAGCTGGAGTAACCAGCAGCCGCTTTGCGGGAGATAATCTGCTGTGGCAGTTTGCCTGGCATAGTCTCTGCCACTGGCTTATAGATATCGCCTGCGCCCGTTACGCGCATGGCTTGATAGACATATGCACGACCAGATAGTGGGTCGCGGATGGCACCACCGAGACAGGTACTTGCGCCACCGAAGGGCTCAATCTCGGTTGGGTGGTTATGGGTCTCGTTCTTGAATTGGAGCAGCCATTTCTCTTGCTTGCCATCCACGTCCACATCAATGAAAATAGAGCAAGCGTTGTTCTCCTCGCTGACCTCCATATCGTCGAGAAGGCCTTTCTTGCGAAGGTAACGCGCGCCGATAGTAGCGAGCTCCATGAGGCAGAGCGGTTTCTCGGTACGACCGAGTTCCTTGCGGATATCGTGGAACATGCCGAGGGTGGATTCGATCTCGTCTTTCACGAAGGAGTCGTCTATCTTGATTTCTTCTAAGATAGTGGTAAAAGTGGTGTGACGGCAGTGGTCAGACCAGTAGGTGTCGAGGATACGGAGTTCGGTTTCGGTTGGGTTGCGTTGCTCCTTTTGGAAGTAAGTAACTACTTCGTGGAGGTCGTCGGCGTTCATTGCCAAGCCCCATTGCTTGCAGAACGCAGCGTACTCCTCGCGAGGCATATTGATAAAGCCGTCCAACTTAGCCAATGGCTTGATGTCGGCGGTTTGGTTTTGCACCAATTGGCTGAGGTCTTTCTCGCGCGACTCCACGGCGTTGATGTAGTAGTGGCGAATCTTAGCCATGTCTGCCTCAGAGATTGTGTCATCAAAGATGAGCAGACGGCTACTGCGAATTTCTACTTCGGCATTGGGGTCAATGAGGTGTACACAATCCACCGCCGATGATGCGCGTTGGTCGAATTGACCAGGGATATACTCTACAGCGAGGTATTTCTTGCCTGTGAGGTCGCACTCATCTGATACGGTGTCTGTAACCGTCTCGCCAAAGACGGTGTAGCGGCATTGCTCCAGCAGTTCAGGTGTAAAACCAAAGAGGTCGTACACATTGATATAACGAAGCGATTGCAGACTGAGTTGCAAGTTCTCGTTGAGCTCGTTCTTGAGACTCTTGGCTTCTACTTGGAAGGCAGGACGCTTTTCTACGTATATTCGAAAATTAGCCATGATTAGATAACTGTATTTACTACTTTCTCGGTTTGTTGTTTGCGGAAGTCCTCTAGTTGTGCGAGGAGCGCATTGTCTTGCAAAGCAAGGATAGCCACTGCGAGGAGGGCAGCGTTCTTCGAGCCATTGATAGCCACCGTGGCCACAGGTATACCTGCAGGCATTTGCACAATGCTGAGGAGCGAATCCAGTCCGTCTAATGTCTTGCTGCGAATAGGTACACCAATGACTGGCAAACTGGTTAAACCAGCTATTACACCCGCCAAGTGTGCCGCACCACCCGCACCAGCAATGATGATACTTAATCCACGCTCACGAGCGGACTCTGCCCACTTCATAAGCTCGTGTGGAGCACGGTGCGCACTAATGACGCGTTTATCTACTTCAATTCCAAATTGTTGAAGGGTCTCAATCGCGGGAGTCATTACCTCCAAGTCGCTGGTAGAACCCATTACTACGCCTACTTTCATGATTTTTTTTGAAACAAAAATACGGGCTATGCCCTACAAAAATAAATAAAAATAAATTAGATAAATATTGGGGTCCCTGCGAAGCTTGTGGCTTCGTGGGGAGAGCGGAGGCACAAGTCGCCTAAATGCTGACGTGGTCAGCAGTCAATGCGACCTTATTGCCGAACGCGATTACTCCCACTCAATTGTTGCTGGTGGTTTTGAGGAGATATCATAGCAAACGCGGTTGACGCCACGCACCTTGTTGATGATCTCATTGGAGCACTTGGCCATAAACTCGTATGGTAGGTGTGCCCAGTCAGCTGTCATTGCATCGGTGGAGGTGACGGCGCGGAGTGCAATAGGATGCTCATAGGTACGCTCATCGCCCATGACACCTACGCTGCGCACGGTGCTGAGTAGAATAGCGCCTGCTTGCCAAATCTTGTTGTATAGAATTTGACCATCGGTATCCACCCATTCACGAAGCATATTGATATAGATAGCGTCGGCCTCCTGCAGAATGCGCACTCGCTCAGGAGTGATATCACCGAGGATACGAACAGCCAATCCCGGACCAGGGAAAGGATGGCGGCCAATAAGATGCTCAGGTATGCCCAATTGGCGACCTACGCGGCGAACTTCGTCTTTAAAGAGCCATTGTAGGGGTTCGCAAAGTTGAAGGTTCATTTCCTTAGGCAAACCACCTACATTATGGTGGGATTTGATGACCTTGCCAGTGATATTGAGCGATTCGATGCGGTCAGGATAGATTGTACCTTGGGCAAGCCACTTGGCATCGGTGATCTTCTTAGCCTCGGCATTGAAGACCTCAACAAAGTCGCGGCCGATGATTTTGCGCTTTTGCTCAGGGTCAGTAATGCCTTGGAGATCCGCGAAGAAGCGCTCACTAGCGTCTACGCCGATGACATTGAGGCCCAAACACTCGTAGTCACGCATGACATCGTGGAACTCGTTTTTACGGAGCATACCATGGTCGACAAAGATACAGGTGAGACGGTTGCCAATAGCACGATTGAGTAGCACAGCAGCCACAGAACTATCTACTCCACCCGAGAGACCGAGGATAACACGGTCGTTTCCTAATTGCTGGCGCAATTCAGCCACAGTTGTATCAACGAAAGAAGCAGGACTCCAGTCTTGCTGGCTACCGCAGATGCCTACGACGAAGTTCTTTAGCAGTGTCAAACCTTCCTCTGTATGATACACCTCAGGATGGAACTGTACGGCCCAAACAGGCAGGTTATCTGCAGCATAGGCTGCATGGAGCACATTGGCTGTAGAAGCAATGGTATGGTAGCCAGCAGGGATAGCCGTGATGGTATCGCCGTGGGACATCCATACTTGTGTACGCTCTTGCAGACCAAGGAGCAAAGGGTTGGTAGCATCAAAATGCTCTAGGTGAGCACGGCCGTACTCACGGCTGTCGGCCTTCTCCACCTTGCCACCTTGGCTATGGGAGAGATATTGTGCACCGTAGCATATTCCTAATACAGGCAAACGGCCAATGAAGCGGCTGAGATCCACTTGAAAAGCCTCTGGGTCATGCACCGAATAAGGTGAACCTGAGAGGATGACACCGATGACATCTCGGTCGTCCTCAGGGTATTTATTGTATGGCATGATCTCGCAGAAAGTATCCAACTCGCGCACGCGGCGACCGATGAGTTGGGTGGTCTGCGAACCAAAATCAAGAATGATGATTTTTTGCATATATTCTAGTTTTTTGTTGTTCTAGTTGTACTAGTAGAACTAGTTGATCTAGTTGTGCTAGGTTATTGTCCGCGGGTGTAGTTAGGAGTTTCGGAGGTGATGGTGATGTCGTGTGGGTGGCTCTCGGTCATACCAGCCGCAGTGACACGCACGAATTTAGCCGACTTGAGTTCGGTGAGATTGTGCGCACCTACATAACCCATACCTGAACGAAGACCGCCCATGAGTTGGAAGATAGTCTCAGCTACATGACCTTTGTATGGTACACGACCTACGATACCTTCTGGTACGAGTTTATTGACATTGGTCTCTTTACCTTGGAAATAGCGGTCTGCTGAACCTGCTTTCATAGCATCGATAGACCCCATGCCTCGATAAGACTTGAACTTACGACCATTGTAAATGATGGTATCGCCAGGAGCTTCTTCGGTACCAGCAAACATAGAGCCGCACATTACGCAGTTACCACCAGCAGCGAGGGCTTTCACCACGTCGCCAGAATAGCGCAAACCACCATCGGCAATCATTGGTACACCTGTACCCTTCAATGCTTCTGCCACTTCGAAGATAGCCGTGAGCTGTGGAACACCTACACCTGCGATGATACGGGTAGTACAGATACTACCAGGACCGATACCTACCTTCACACCGTCAGCACCGTTCTCAACGAGGTACTTGGCTGCTTCAGCAGTAGCGATATTACCTACTACCACCTCTAAATCAGGGTAAGTGGACTTGATGGTACGGAGTGCATTAACGATATTCTTAGAGTGACCGTGTGCAGAATCAAGAACGATAGCATCTACACCTTCTTTATATAATGCAGCTACGCGGTCCATAAAATCAGGGGTGATTCCCACACCTGCTGCACAGCGAAGACGACCTTGTTTGTCTTTGCATGCGTTAGGGAAGTCTTTAAGTTTAGTAATGTCCTTATAGGTTACGAGGCCTACGAGTTTACCATCTTTATCCACTACAGGTAGTTTTTCCACCTTATGCGCTTGAAGCGCAGCCATAATCACTTCATTTTCAGTAGAACTGATAGTGATGAGGTTCTCGCTGGTCATCACTTCGCCGATTTTGCGTGAATAATCGGTTTCGAAGCGGAGGTCACGGTTGGTAACGATACCTACGAGATTGTTCTCTGCATCTACTACTGGAATACCACCGATATGGTTGTCGTGCATGAGTTGCTCGGCATCGCCCACGGTTTGCTCTGCGGTGATGGTGATAGGATCAGAAATGAGTCCGTTTTCAGCACGTTTCACACGGCGTACTTCGGCTGCTTGTGCAGCGATAGACATGTTTTTGTGAATAACGCCAATACCTCCTTCACGAGCGATAGCAATAGCCATCTTGGACTCGGTAACGGTGTCCATAGCTGCCGATACCACAGGAATATTCAGGTGGATATTTCGGGAGAATTGGCACTTGAGGTCCACTTCACGAGGAAGGACCTCTGAATAGGCTGGGACAAGCAACACATCATCAAATGTGAGGCCTTCGTTTAAGATACGATCAGTCATGTTATATTTCGTTTTTTTGTTATTAGCTAGTTGGACTAGTACTACTAGTGAGGCGAGTTGATCTAGTAGTTTTATAAAGCATGGTCGCAGTAGTAACAACGGAGTACGCCGTCGGCATCGGTGTAAGCCTTGCGCTCTACTGGTTCGGTAGTGACGATGCAACGATCGTTGGAGCATAATCTGTCGGTGAGGACAGTATCCACATGATGCGATTCTTGTTCTTCTTTCCAAGAGAGTAATGTGTAGATAAGTGCCATACGGACATATTTACCATTCTCCACTTGACGGAAGTAAGCGGCACGTGGGTCTTTGTCCACGTCCACAGTGATTTCATTCACACGTGGCAGTGGATGGAGAACAATCATCGACTCTTTACCTAAGGCCATCTTCTCGGTATCAAGGATAAAGGCATCTTTGAGACGTTCATACTCCGCTTGGTCAGCAAAACGCTCTTGCTGTACGCGCGTCATATAAAGGACATCGAGTAGAGGCATAGCTTCTTCGATAGTAGAATATTCGCTGTAATTGTCGCCTAACTCATGCTTCATGTAATCTGGCAAACGAAGCTCTTCTGGAGATATGAGTACGAAATGTACACCCTCGTAACGCTTCATTGCCTTGATGAGCGAGTGGACAGTACGACCATACTTAAGGTCGCCACAAAGTCCTACTGTCAGATGATCGAAATGCCCTAATTCTCTGCGGATTGTGAGAAGGTCGGTGAGTGTCTGTGTTGGGTGCGAATGGCCACCATCACCTGCGTTAATAATGGGTATTCGGCTATATTCGGATGCTACACGTGGTGCACCCTCTTTATAATGGCGCATGGCAATGATGTCAGCAAACGAGCTCACCACGCGCACAGTGTCTGCCACCGTTTCGCCTTTGCTCACACTACTACTCTTGGCATCGGAGAAACCAAGGACATTGCCACCAAGTTCCATCATTGCTGCTGTGAAACTTAGGCGAGTACGAGTACTTGGCTCGTAGAAAAGTGTAGCCAATTTTTTGCCATGGCATGCCTCGGCATACATCTCCTTGTGGTCAATGATATCCAACGCACGATTGATGATGATATCCACTTCGGCAGTGGTCAAATCAGTAGGGTCAATTAAGTGTCTCATTTATTCTGTTTATTTCATCCAACTTTCGTCGGAAGGGTTGTTGCGGAATTGGATTAAGCGTTCTTTGTCTTCTGGAGCGATATATGCTTTCTCTGCAGCCACTTCTACAAGAGTATCGAGGTCGCACAGACTCACGTTCTTCACTTCGGCTGCTGCCAAACGCTCGAGGCCTTTCTTCATACCGTATGTAAAGATGCTGACGATACCAAGTACATCAGCGCCTGCTTCACGAAGGACATTCACTACCTCGATGCAGCTACCTCCTGTAGAGATAAGGTCTTCTACCACAACGACTTTCTGACCAGGGAGAAGTTTGCCCTCAATCTGGTTGCCACGGCCGTGATCCTTTGCGCCACTGCGTACATAACCCATAGGGAGGTCGAGGATAGTAGCGGTGATAGCTGCGTGAGCAATACCTGCAGTGGAAGTACCCATAAGTACCTCTGCTTGAGGATAGTGCTCTTTTATCAATTGAGCGAGGCCGTTCTCTACATCGTTGCGCACTTGTGTGTCGCTCAGGGTGAGACGGTTGTCGCAATAGATAGGACTCTTGATACCACTAGCCCATGTGAATGGCTCGTTTGGACGAAGGAAGACGGCTTTAATCTTCAGCAAGTCTTCTGCGATAAGTTGTTTCATATATTCTTGCCTTTAAACTTTAAACTCTAAACTTTAAACCGAATTTTGCTTATCCGCAAAATTCTTTGACGCAACGTTGGTAGGCGGCTACTGGGTCTTCGGCAGCGGTGATTGGGCGGCCAACGACGATGAAGTCAGAACCAATCTCGCGTGCTTTGGCTGGAGTAGTGATACGTACTTGGTCGCCTACTACGCCATCCGCAAAGCGAATGCCTGGGGTCACGGTGTAGAAATCAGCACCGCATGCTTCTTTCACCATACCTGCTTCGAGTGGCGAGCAAACTACGCCATCCAAACCAGCAGCTTGGGCGTTCTTCGCATAATGTACTACGACATCGCCAATGTTACCTGGGATAAGCAAGTCGTTGTGCATACGCTCCTCGCTGGTAGAGGTGAGCTGGGTAACAGCCAAGAGGATAGGACGGGTGCCGTCCTCGCGAGTGAGACCCTCAACAGCGGCTTTCATCATTTCGATAGTACCCGCAGCGTGGAGGTTGCACATATCCACATCCAAGCGAGAGAGTACGGACATGGCTTTCTTGACGGTGTTAGGTATGTCGTGGAGCTTGAGGTCGAGGAAGATCTTGTGTCCACGGCGTTTGAGTTCGCGCACGATAGCAGGACCTTCTGCATAGTAGAGTTCCATACCAATCTTTACGTAGGGTTTTACATCGCCCATCTTGTCAAGGAAGCGATAGGTCTCTTCTGCCGAAGCGAAATCGCATGCAATGATGACATCTCTTTTATTCATGATTTACTATTCCAATTATATCGGTTAATTTTTCTATTTTCAATTCATCCATAAGGGCTGGAAGGCGGTCGATGATTTCTTTTGCCACCATGGGGTTGGTGAGGTTGGCAGCACCAATCTCTACGGCTGTTGCGCCAGCCATCATCATCTCTATCACATCTTCTGCACTGCTTACGCCTCCGCAACCGATGATAGGCAAGTTGGTTGCGCGTGCTACTTGGTTGACCATACGCAATGCCAATGGGAAGATTCCTGAACCCGAATAACCGCCATAGCGGTTGGCAATCACGGGACGGCGACGGCGAATATCTATGCGCATGCCGAGTACGGTGTTGATGAGGCAAAGTCCGTCTGCTCCTGCTGCTTCGCATGCTTTGGCAATTGCCACAATATCAGTGACGTTGGGCGATAGCTTCATATAGACAGGTTTGGTAGTTACCGCCTTAACGGCTGCTGTTACTTCGGCTGCTGCCTCTGGGCTGGTGCCAAATGCCATGCCACCATTGTGGACATTAGGGCAGGAAATGTTTACCTCAAGAATATCAATGGGTTCTTTGTCAAGCATAGCGCAGGTCTCTACATAGTCTTGCACGGAGAAACCGCTCACGTTCGCCACGATGCAACCATTGTAGTGGCTTTTGAGGCGAGGGAGTTCGTGGGCAATCACATGTTCTACGCCTGGGTTTTGCAAGCCCACCGCATTAATCATGCCATAGTTGCCGCACTCGGCGATACGAGGCAACGGATTACCATAGCGCGCTTCGCGGGTCGTGCCTTTGAAGGAGATACCGCCAAGGCAGTTGATATCGTACAGCTCAGCAAACTCGTCGCCAAAACCGTAGGTTCCCGATGCTGGGATGATGGGGTTACTTAGCGCTTTGCCTGATAATATAATTTCCAATCTATTCATATATTTTTGCCTCTAAACTCTAAACTGTAGCCCGTAGGGCGTTCTCTAAACTAGAGCAGCAACTCGCTTGCTGCGAACACCGGTCCTTCTTTGCAGACGCGTTTTGGTCCTTGAGTAGTTTGGATGGTGCAGCCCATGCATGCACCAAAGCCGCAACCCATACGTTCTTCCATACTCACTTCGCCATGGGTGCCTGCTGCTTGCAGAAGGGCTTTGATCATGGGCAATGGTCCGCAGGTGTAATAGTAGGATTGTTGTCCATCTAAGGCGTTGGTAACAAAGCCTTTTACGCCATGACTTCCGTCCACGGTGGTGACGGTGACATCGCAACCGAGCGCGCGGAACTCCTCCTCGTAGAAGATTTCGTCTTTGGTGTTGAAGCCGAGAATAACGCGCACCGCTTTGCCTGCTTCGCGCAGTTGGCGAGCGAGCATATACATGGGTGGAACACCTACGCCACCGCCCACAAGCAATGGTTTGTCGCCTGCTTTTGAGAGGTCGTAGCCATTGCCAAGAACGGTCAGTACGTCAAGCTGGGTACCGATTGGCAGGTGACTCATTGCCTCAGTACCTACGCCTACTACCTTATATATAATAGTAAGTGATGATGCTTCGGGTATCGGACGCTCGCAGAGCGAGCTATCGGATATCGGGTATCGGACATCGCAGACGGAGATTGGTCGGCGAAGGAATTGACCTTGCACGCGGATATTCACGAACTGACCAGGAAGAATGCCTTCGGTATCGCCAGCAAGCTGCATGCGATAGACATTCTTGGCTATCTGTTCGTTGGACTGTATTTCAAATAATCTTTGCTTCATAATTCTTGCCTTTAACCTCTAAACTGTAGGCGCTTGCGCCGTCCTCTAAACTCTAAACGCTCACATTATATACTGTTATTCCGTTGACGATGGTTTTGACGCATTTGCCATACACTTCCCATCCTTCGAACGGCATGGCTTGACCCATAGAGAGGAAGTTGGCAGGGGCAATCTTGTAGCACGCATCCAAATCGAAGTAGGCAAAGGAGCCCGAATTGTCCAAACCGATGATGCGGGCTGGATTGGTGGACATGAGTTCGATAAGGCGTTCGAGGGTGATGATACCCGTTTTAACAAAATGGGTGTACATCAGCGGAAAAGCGGTCTCTAAGCCCACAATACCAAAGGCACTCTTTTCCAATCCGCGGCTTTTCTCCTCTGCGCTATGGGGCGCGTGGTCGGTAGCGATGCAATCAATGGTACCGTCCTTGATGCCCTCAATGAGTGCGAGGCGGTCTTCCTCGGCACGAAGGGGTGGGTTCATTTTCCATTTACCATCCTCTTGGAGGTCTTTGTCGGTGAGGAGGAGATAGTGAGGCGCTGTCTCGCAGGTGACAGGCAGACCTTTGGCTTTGGCTTCGCGAATAAGCGCCACAGACTCTTTGGTGGAGATATGGCATATATGAAAACGACACCCTGTCTCTTCTACCAGACGGATGTCGCGTTCTATCTCTTTCCACTCGCTTTCAGACACGATGCCACGGTGTCCGTGCGCTTTGGCATATTCGCCCGCGTGGATATAGCCGCCATTGAGCATCGACTCCACTTCGCAGTGAGCCACCATCACACGATCTACCGCACGAATGCGTTTCATGGCCTCACGCATAAGTTCCTCATCTTGCACGCCGCGGCCGTCATCAGAGAAACCTTTTACGTAGGGCGCAAGGGATTCAAAGTCAACGAGTTCGCCAGCACCTTTCTGCCCTACAGTGATAGAGGCAAAGGGATAAACGCCGGTGTAGGTGTCGCGACGGATGATGTCCAATTGCTCTTGGAGGTGCTCTACGGTATCGGGCACGGGGTTGAGGTTGGGCATGGTGAAGACTGCGCTGTAGCCAGACGCAGCAGCTGCCATACTACCCGACGCAATAGTCTCTTTATACGAAAAACCCGGCTCACGAAAGTGGACATGCAGGTCCACAAGAGCCGGAATCTGTATTATGTTGCGATTAGTCGCCATCTTTGGTGCAAATTTTGAATTTGCGTGCAAAGTTACTACTTTTTTTGCATATATGCAAGCGTTTTTTGCAATTTCTCGTAAGAAAAAATGAATTGCATATTGGACTTTGCAGAATAATCTGTTGTGGTTTTGTCGAAAATACGGTAAAAATGCAAAAATATTTGGTTGTTTGCGAAAAAAGTAGTACTTTTGCGGTCGAAATTGATAAATCATCTGATTAAAAACAATAATTGTCGTATTTTTATGTCGAATATCCGATTTGATGCTTTGAAAACAGCATGGGCGCATCAGCCGCAACCAGTAGCTCCTCTGCAACGAGGTAGTGTGATTTTCTCGCAGAATGTTTTCACGCGCGATAAAATGAAGGAGTATATAGCCAGCAATATCGTGGAGGAGTTGTTTGACTTGATGGATAATGAGAAGACACTCAGTCGCGATATAGCGAATAGTGTGGCTATTGGTATGAAGAAGTGGGCGATGGAGCAGGGTGCTACGCATTACACGCACTGGTTTCAGCCCTTGACAGGTGGCACGGCGGAGAAGCATGATGCATTCTTTGATTTTGATGAGAATGGTTCGCCGATGGAGAAGTTCTCGGGCTCGGTGTTGTATCAGCAGGAGCCAGATGCTTCGTCTTTCCCCAATGGCGGTATTCGCAATACGTTTGAGGCACGCGGTTACTCGGCATGGGATCCTTCGTCGCCTGCGTTCGTGATAGGCGATCGGTTGTGTATCCCCACTATTTTTGTGGCATATACGGGCGAAGCGTTGGACTACAAGACTCCTCTGTTGCGTTCCATTACGGCAGTAGGCAAAGCGGCAACGGCTGTGGCTAACTATTTTGATAAGAATGTCAAGCGCGTATATACGTATTTGGGTACGGAGCAGGAGTTCTTCTTGGTGGATGAAGCGCTGTATAATGCTCGTCCCGATTTGATGATGACCGGTCGCACACTCATGGGGCATTATGCCAGCAAGAGTCAGCAGCTGGATGACCATTATTTGGGTACTATTCCAGAGCGCGTGTTGGCGTTTATGACGGAATTGGAACAGGAAGCGTTGAAATTGGGTATCCCTGTCAAGACACGCCACAATGAGGTAGCTCCGAATCAGTTTGAGTTGGCACCTATCTACGAGGAAGCCAATCTGGGCAGCGACCACAACCAGTTGCTCATGTCGCTCATGGAGCAGGTGGCGCACCATCATCAGTTTCGTGTGCTTTTCCACGAGAAGCCTTTTGGCGGCGTGAATGGTAGTGGCAAGCACTGCAACTGGTCGTTGGGAACGAATACGGGCGTGAATCTGGTGGCACCAGGTAAGAATCCTTATCAGAACTTGCAGTTTGTGACATTCCTTGTGAATGTGCTGAAGGCGGTGCATCGCCACAACGGATTGTTGAAGGCAACTATTGCTTCTGCTACGAACGCGCATCGTTTGGGCGGTCATGAGGCCCCACCAGCTATCATATCTGTTTTCTTGGGCGCGCAGATCAACGAGGCATTGAATCAGATTGAGAATGCGGATGTGGATAAGGGCATTATTATCAATGCAAAGAAAGAGATGAAACTTGGGGTGGGGAATATCCCTGAGATTCTGTTGGATAATACCGACCGCAACCGTACATCGCCTTTTGCCTTTACGGGTAATCGATTTGAGTTTCGTGCGGTGGGTTCGTCAGCCAACTGCGGTGCTGCGGTGTTGGCACTGAATGCAGCGGTGGCGGAGCAACTGAATGCTTTTCGCGAGGAGGTGGATGCACTGATTGCACAGGGCGAAGCCAAAGAGCGTGCGCTGTTTGCGGTCATCAAACGCTGCCTCAAGGAGTGTCGCGATATTCGTTTTGACGGCAATGGCTATAGCGATGAGTGGCAACAGGAGGCTCTGGCGCGTGGTCTGGATACGGAGACCAGCGTTCCGCTGATGATTGACCAGTATCTCAAGGAGGAGAGTATTCAGATGTTTGGTTCGACGGGTGTGCTCAATCATGCGGAGTTGCAGGCGCGTTGCGAGGTGAAGTGGGAGAACTACTCCATGAAACTGCAAATTGAGTCGCGTGTGTTGGGTGATTTGGTTATTAACCACGTTTTGCCAGCAGCCAAACGCTATCAGACTGTTTTGTTGCAGAATGTCTTGAGTGTGAAGCAGGTGTTCAGTGATGCGGAGGCGGCAACGCTGAATGAGCAGGATATCTTGCTGATTCGTCGTATTGAGAATCATGCCAGTGCTATTGTGTCGGGTGTAAATAAAATGAATAAGGAACGCGCGCGCGCGAATCATATAGATAATCAGCGCGAACGTGCGATAACGTTCCGCGATTATGTGGTGCCATTGATGGAGGAGATTCGCCAGCATGTGGACGATTTGGAGATGGTGATTGATGATCAGTTGTGGCCTTTGCCTAAGTACCGCGAATTGCTATTTATTCATTAGTGCGGTTTTCTGATTGTGTGCACTATTCCTATAGTTCGCATGCAAGTGTCAAAAAAATCGTGCCTCCCGCAGGGTTGGCACGATTTTTTGATTGTGAGTAGTGCAGCAATAATGCAATACGTAATGCACTATGCTACTGATTGGTAATGAGTACTATTGCTTGGTAGTATTGTGGTGCTATATTATAGAAGCAAAGTACATTGGCACACAAAGAATTTGTTCTTCTTTTCGCAAGTCTTTAGTATGTAATATATAAGATTTGGCTATGCGCGATGAAAATTTAGATGCAAACGCAGTCAGTGAATCAAAGGTGCGATAATTACCAGACTTCACTTCTATTGGTAAAATTTTATTACCACGTGAAAGTAGAAAATCTATTTCATAGTTGTGTTTCTCATCTTTAGGAAAAGTAAAATAAAACAATTTATTACCTGACGCTCGTAGCATTTGCGCCACCAGATTCTCATAAATATATCCTAAATTTGCTTGTAGCTTATCACTCAGTAACTTTTGATATATCACATTTTCTGTATAATCTTTATCCCAAAAACACAATGTCACAAACAATCCCGTGTCACCAATGAACAATTTATACCTATTCATATCAGCATTTAAAGCAAAACCTACATTTGGGTCATCTGCATGGTATGCGATATTGATAACCTTGCTATCTTCTAATGTAATTAGCAAGTTCATTAATTCTTCTGCACTCGTCCTTCCTAAAACAGGAAAAGGCGTATATCTTGACTGATTTTTACTCAACATCGCTGGGATACTCAAAAACATTTTAGATAATTGTTTTGAGGGATCCAGTTTTATAAAATCGTTTTTGTATAACTTGACAATCTGTCGTTTGATAGAATCTACCTCCTGAAAATTATTAGTTTGTAAATAAGCCAATACAGCTTGTGGCATACCACCCACCAACATATACGTGCGTAGTAATCGTTGATATTCCAAATGTGCAGCCGATAGTGGTAAGCGTTTTTCTAAGAACTGTTTCAACAGTGGCACCACATCGTTATGCCCCAACGCCCATAGGAACTCTTCAAAATCCATAGGGAACATCTCTATACTTTCTTCCTCGCTTGGTATAGTAATATCTTTTGTATTTTGGTGGATGCTAATAAGGGAGCCCGTTTCTATGTAATCATATCGTCCATCAGCCACTAAATATTTGATTGCTTGACGGGCTTTTGGGCATTTCTGCACCTCATCAAAAACTATTACAGATTGTCTGGTATGTAATGATACTTTGAAGTAAGTTTGCAGACGTAAGAAAAAATAATCTAAATCTACTAAGCCGTCAAACCAGGTCAGTAGTTCGTCTGTAACATTGTTAAAATCAATGATAATACAAGATTTGTATTCTTGCTTCGCAAATTCTGTAACTAAGGTTGATTTACCGACACGTCTTGCACCTTCTATCAATATAGCACTCCGTCCATTACTTCGTAGTTTCCACTCCAACAATTTGTTGTAGGCTTTGCGTTTAAACACTTGCATATTCATCTAACATTTATTAGTTTCTTCTGTTATTAGATATCAAAATCGAGTGCAAAGGTACAACTTTTTTTTTACAAATCCAAACAATTCATACAATAAAATCACAATCGTTTAATTATCAGTAAATTACTACAACCACAAGCACTATCCCCAAAATAAAAAAGCTCAAAAACAACACTCTCCCCAAAATACAAACATCCAAAAACGACACTCTCCCCGAAATTTTTTATCAAATTATAATCAAAAATCGTGCCTCCCGCAGGGTTGGCACGATTTTTTGATGGGTTGTAATGCATTGTGCAATTCGTAATGCACTATGCTACTGGTTGGAGCTATGTGCTGGGATAATTGAATTGGATTAGTTACCTCCAAATCCACTACCGCTTTCACCACCGTAGCCCAGACCAGGATCTGTAAACCCGCCACCGCCAGGACTAACTGCCATGATGGCGTTCTCACTGAGAAGTTTGATTGCCTCTGTTTGAGGCGCGATATATATTTTTTTCATATCTTTCTGTTTATTATTGTAGTGTATAGTGTAAGGTGTAAAGTGTAAAGGCTGGGGGTAAAGGCGAGGAGAATGCGGCTTTCGCCGCTATTCTTGCCTCTCGCCTTATAGCCTCATAAC
This sequence comes from Paludibacteraceae bacterium, assembly GCA_045589755.1. GTDB lineage: Bacteria > Bacteroidota > Bacteroidia > Bacteroidales > Paludibacteraceae > Colicola. Next base: position 22,653 of record JAZNPR010000035.1, on the reverse strand, counting down.
CTCATCGCCTTAGAGTTTTTGTCCTTGTACGTTATACTTCACGCCATCGCGGATGATGATGAGTTGTCCGTTTACGATAGCCTTAACAGCTTGACCCTCTGGAGCAACGATATTCTCAAATCCAGTAGCCTCATTCTCACTTGTTTCGCCCATGCATACGCGGCGACGACCTGGGATTTCTGCTTTCTTGGTGGTGTGATTAGCAATGATTGAAGCATCAATGTATGCACGGTTGGCGTTCAACCAGCAACCAGCACCGCAAAGTAAGAATTGATTACCTGCAATCATGTAGTTGCCTTCGAGCGTATTGGCAGGATTCGTAGATGAGTAATCTTTAATCATTGCATATGTACCAACAAGACCAGCTTCGCCTTCCACAACGTTAGAAACCGTTGTATTGTCATATGTAACAGATAACGTGCTAGCATTTGCCTTGAAAATGTATGGCTTACCTGCCTCGAGTATGCTATTAACCTCATCCAACCAAATACCCTTTGGAGTTACACCATCTGCTTCAAGTTCCATCCAAGAAATCTCATAGAACTCAGCACCAGTATAGTTGCTAGCTTCTCCAGGTAAACAGATTGTACCATACTCGCCATCACTAACAGTGCGAGTATAAGTGGTAACCAATTTGTAGAGTTGTGGCAATGTACCAGTTGATTTTGTATATGCTTTGAAACGGGAATAACTACTATTATATCTAAACATCAGCTCTCCATTAGCAATTGTGGCATTGAAATTCTCATCAACCGATATAGTCCAAGTAGTACTTGGCTCTGCCACTAAAGCATTTAGTTTGTCGCCATGAAGATCAACATAATTGTCACCAGATGCCAAGAGCCACTCGCCGTTAGAAGCCTTTTTGAGCGTAAAGATAAGTGCTTCGTTAGAGAATCCAGTAATCGCAGCCTTATCCTTATCGCTTGTAAAGGTAACACTAGCAGTTGTAAAATACTCGCTCTTTGTATTTGCACCATTTACAATACCATTGGAATTGGAAGCCATAACTACCAAATCACCGTCTTGAAGTTCTGCGGCATCTCTAACCAATGTCCAAACGCCAGTTGTAACAAGGGTATAGGTCGCAGATACTACTTCACTCTTATTCGTTCCCTCTACAGCGATAGCCTTGAGTGTACATGTGGTTGGAATATTGATAGACCCGCCTACTGCAACACTTGCAGAACTTGTTGTAGGAGTTGTGCCGTCGGTGGTGTAATAAATCGTAGCGCTAGAAATCGCACAATCTACGGTTATGGTTTGAGCACCGACATAATTACCCGTTGGCAAACTAAATACAGGAGTTGGCATGGTCATGTATTTGTACAATGCAACATCTGATTGACCACTTTCATAGCAAGAGAATAGCAAATTACTATTATCTGATTTATTATATCGAACAGATCGACTATTAGAAGTAGAAGTAATCGTTGCAACACCTTCACTGACCCAAATATTAAACAATCCTTTATTCGCAGTTGAAGAAGTAAGGTTGTTATTATCTCCAGTAGAATACAAATACTCATCAGCTGTTGTGTTAGCAATATCACGGAATGCAAATGTACCCTCATCTCCATTTTCGAGTTGGAAGATACCAGGAGCAGTCGCACCAAAGGTCATCAATTTACCATTTTTAGTAATCGTAGTAGCTTTACAGTTGCTTCCGCTCTCGTAATACAACATTGCTTTATTTGCTTCCGCAGCAGCAATCACTACATAATTGCCCGCAGAAAGTTGATCTGTTGTTTCAACGAGTACCCAATAACCAGTATTAAAATCTAGGCTTTCTTGCCATTGTGCCGTAGCAGTCACATTGGCTGCTGGCATATTGAATTGATTGCTTGTAACAGTAATCTCGTTGCTATTAGCATCGGTCACTTTCCAACCAGTAAAGCTATAACCCGCACGAGTCAAACTATGGTCTTTCAAGGTTACCTTTACACCTGCTGCATAGGTTTCATTATCCTCAGGAAGAGTTCCTTGTACATCACCTTCGCCCTTAGCGTAGGTAACTGAATAACGCTCAACAGTAGAACCTGCAATCGCTGCCTCTAAGAACCAGAATTGAAGATTGTCGTTGTATTTTCCGACAAAACCATAGATATCATATGAAGTACCTACCTCAAATTGATACGAACTACCGAATTGAGCGCGATACTTGATCCCGTTATTGGTAGGGTGAGATGAGATATTGGTAGCAGTAGCAAAGGTCACACCTTTTAATACTACATATTTATTCAAATCAGCTTCTGTCAACTCTGATATTTCGGTAGCAACGGCAGTACCACTTCCTGTGACAGTCAAATCGCTATATGCCACATTAGGAGTAAGTTGTGGGTGCGTATAGTGCAAATCTTTGGTTCCAATAAACCCAGATACAGAAGCTCCCTCTACCAATGACTCCATGCTTTTCGCATTATTTTTGTCATAGATAAGACCTGCGCCTATAGCATCCTTAATAAAGATATATCCATAATCCTTGATTACCTTGACTACCTCGAATTGGTTCAAATATGCTACTTCATCCTCACCCAATGCCATCGCTTGTGCCACAGTTAGCAATTCATGTTTAGTGAACTTCTTCTCAGCCACAGAACTTGAAGTACCATCCTTATGCGCAATAGCCTTAACTGTAGTTGTAGCATTGATAGTAAACGGAGCGGTATATTTATTAGAAGAGGTAGTAGGAGTTGTACCATCTGTTGTGTAATAGATGTCGCCAGCAGAAGCGGTGATAGATACTTGTGTAGAACCCACAAACTCAAGCTCGCCAGTAATAGTAGGCGCAGAAATTACACCTTCCGTATATTTGTACAACGACAAAGCACCACCAGTTTGAGTTGAATAACATGCAAAACCATTAGCGCCATTATTGCGAAGAGTTTTGTTTACTTCTTTTCCTTCATTATGTACATTGACAAATTCGTATTTGTCAGAAGTTGTCCATAGGATTTGACTCTCATCATCTCTAACCAATAATTGAGCTTTGTTTGCAACTCCAGTACCTGCGGCATATTTACCCGTTTTATCATTGTAAATAGTCCAATTGCTTCCGTTTTGTGCGATATGCCATACCAATGAGCGATCAGGGTTGGTGATAATATCAGACTCTTTCGTAAAATCTGTACCCGCCACCGCAGCAACAAGACGATTGCTAGACACAGCTGCTTTCATCGCATATCCATCACTCTCGCTATCCTTTTGGTAATATATTACATAATCACCCTCAACCAATTCGCCTGTATATTGTTGGAAAGTACCAGTTTCTTTCGCAGCATTGACTGTGATGGTATATTGTGCTGTTTCAGTCACATCACCTTCTTTGTAGCTTACGGTGACGGTTTGTGTGCCAGTTTCGGTCAAATTATGTGTACTGAGAGTAGCAGCGTTAGTAACATCTTTGGTTTCTTCATTATCATAAGTTGCGATTACCTTGCCAGCGAATACAAAGTCGTCTCCTACACTAAAGGTCGTTTTGTAGTTTCCAGAAAGAGCAATACTCTCAAGAGTTGCACAGGTCGTTTGATATGCAGAAATGGTTTGACCACCTGATTTTTTATAGAAGACAATATTGTAATAATACGAGCCACTATTATTTCCATGCGTTTTTCCAGAATAACATGCAAAACGTGTACTGCTTTTATTCCACATTACAACACGTGAAGCATCATTACTATTTGTCATCAAAACACGTGAATTTGAGGTTTCCACTTGCCATGAAGTATTGGCACTTAGTGTCGTATTAGTAGGTAAGCTATTTCCAGAGCTCCAAGACAAGTAGTTACTACCATTTTGAAAAGCGAATGTTCCTTCACTAGCACCGCTTTGAACAGTAAATACCATAGTTCCTGCGGGAGAACCTGTAAATACGGTGCCTATTCCATATTTTGTTGAAGAATCGGAAATACTTGTTAACTCAGTATTGCCATCAGTATCATCTACTTGTGCAATAACAACTTGATCACCAACGGCAACGGTAGTTGTTTGCTCCCAATCAGCTGAACCACTACCAGTAACCGTAGCAAATACAGCATGATAGGTGGTCGCTTCCGTTACAGCAGGAGCATTCTCTGCTTTAGTAAAAAGCACAGCGGGTTTGTCATTCGTTGTTCCGTTGATAGGTGTAGTAGTCCAACCGACAAACTGCTTCGTATTATCGCACGAGAAAGTTGGTGTACTTGGCAATTCAGTTACTTTAGCTCCCTCTTTCACGGAAGTTGTTCCGCCAGAAACAGGTACGCCATTTACCTTCCAAGTAATAGTGTATTTTGGTTTTTCGGTAATGTTAATTGTGTATGAGGTTTCTGCGGTTACTTCTCCCTCGGTATAAGAAACACTTACAGTTTGCTCACCTAAGGTACTCATATCATAACCAGTAAATGTAGCATCTTCTGTTACATCTTTAATGGTTTCATCATCATAAGTAGCGGTAATGGTTGCTTTGACAAATTCATCCCCCTCTGTAAATTCATTCTTATCGTCTGCGTTTGCTGCAATACTGACCAAAGTCGCGGCCGGTTCTTCTGTACCACCGCCAGAAGTGGTGGCTGGCTCGCAATCAATTTCCATTGCACAAATATAACCTGCTTTAGCGGTTGTGACATTAATGACTACTACTCCAGTATTCCCATCTGCCACTGGAGTAAAGGTAACCTTGGTCGCTTTAGTCCAATCAGAACCTGCTCCACTGTTTTTTACGACCGTCGTTCCATCAGAAGTGGCGGACTTTCCGCCAATAGTTACAGTAGGTGTAACAGTTGATCCTCCCGTGTTGAGCCAAAGACGCACTTCGGTTATTTTTCCATTACCATTATAATCCCAGTCAGTAGTTGATGTTAATGTTATAGAACCAGCTGCTTGGGAAGAACCAATTTGTACACCTGCATAATTATTAGAGTTGTAGCTATTCAAAGCAGTTGCTTCTATTTTCCAGTTAACCGAGGATAATGCAACACTATTCCCCGTAGATGGTTTTTTGTTAAAAACATGTTGATAGGTCACTGTCTCACCCCACGCATTTGTTACGCCGAGGGCGAGCATCGCGAATAACGCGAAAAATAGTTTTAAATGTTTCATATTGTTATAATTTTGAGTTAATTATTTCTTTTTTAGTGTAAAGTGTAGAGTGTAAAGTGTAAAGGCAGGGGGCCTTATCGCTTCGCTCTAAAACTTATAGTATATATGGTTTCTACTTTAGTCAAATACAGTGTTTTATTAGCGTTCTACGAACGCAAAGCGAGGTTTGAAATGTTGAAAATGACTGATATATATATGCAATTTGTTGTGCATGCAAAACACTTTTAGTGATAAATGTTTTACGTGCAAAACATTTTTTGCTCAAAATTGTTGTGTATATAAAACATTTTTTGTAATTTTGCAGCAGTTTTTGAAATAAACATGTCACAAACATTCTAAAAATTACATACTATGGATACATTATTTGAGTACAATCAGAAGTTACTTAATGCCACTTCTACCACATTCGTGCGTTCTATTATGAATGACATTCCGTGGGAGGAATCGCGTTTGACAGCCATTCGTGGTGCTCGAGGTGTGGGAAAAACCACTTTAATGCTTCAATATCAAAAGTTACACTATGGCGATGTGAGTAATCGCAAATCGCTCTATGTACGGTTGGACAACCTCTATTTTACACAGCACTCATTAGTTGAAGTAGCCGAACAATTTGAGCGACAAGGTGGCGAATTGTTACTTGTGGATGAAGTTCACAACGCACCTTATTGGGCAAAAGAGATAAAAGAAATATATGATGTATATCCATCTCTACATGTCGTTTTTACAGGTTCCTCGTTGCTTCACATCCTAAATGCGCAAGCGGACTTATCGCGTCGCTGCATGAGTTATGATATGCAAGGGCTCTCTTTTCGCGAGTACATGCTGCTGTATCACAACATAGAGTTGCCGAAAGTCTCTTTGGATGATATTCTACATAATAGCATGCCCATCGTTAATGAAGTGATGAGCAAATGTCGTCCATTAGAGTTCTTCCCAGATTATATCAAACAAGGATACTATCCTTTTGGAACAGAAGGTTTCGCCTTGTATCACCAACGAGTGGAGAACATCGTGGATATGCTGTTGAATATCGAATTGCCACAACTGCGTAGTGTAGACATAGGTAATATCCGAAAAATCAAAGCACTATTGGCAATTATCTCGACAGAAGTGCCCATGTTAGTAGATATTACCAAGTTGGCAACGCTCACAGGAATTGCTCGCACCACGATGTTGGCTTATCTCCAATACTTGCACGAAGCAAAACTCATTCGTTTGCTTTACTCCGATGATTTGAGTGTCAAAAAGATGCAGAAGCCTGATAAGATTCTCATGGAGAACACCAATTTATTACAAGCCTTGTCGCTCCAAGTGCCTAATATCGGTACTATGCGCGAGACGTTCTTTTGTAATCAATTAGGTTATACGCATCAAGTAGAATATAACAAACGAGGAGATTATCTCATTGACCACAAATATGTTTTTGAGATTGGTGGAAAAGCCAAAGATGGAAAACAAGTAGCAAGCATGGAGAATGCTTATATTGCTTCGGATGAATATGACTATCCAATCGGCAACAAATTGCCATTGTGGTTGTTTGGATTAATGTATTAACATCGTAAATCGCCCATTATCAGTCTGACACGGAGCAAACGCTCTGTGTCAGTTTGTTTTATGCTTCATAGCGTAAATCAGTCATTTCAATACGTCAAAGAACATGTTTTGTTCGGCGAGCCGAACGTTGTTTGTCGCAGTGCGACGTTGATATGTTGTTTGCACATAATGTGCGTTGTTTTGAGTTATTGTAGGTTCAGAGCGAAGCTATGAGGCTCCCTGCCTTTACACTCTAACCTCTAACCTTTAACCTATAGCGTTCTACGAACTTCGGTTCGATTATCGGGGTCCCCACGAAATAATCGTTCGACCGAAGGGAGATAAGAACCTCGTAGGTGAGTAGGGAGAGCGATAAAGTTCCAGCCTTTAACCTCTCGCCTCTAACCTCTAACCTAAAAGTGATCTTTGAAATGTTGACATAATTTGGATAAAAAACGAAATAGAGCCATATAGCCCTATTTCATTTGGAAAGTACGAAAATGTTCGTTATGTGGTTATAAGCAATACTCCAAGCGTTTTGCAAAACGTTGTTGTTCTGCTGGAGATATGTGGCATAGGTTTGCTACTCTGCGCCAATCACGAACCACATCTTTCACCTCGTTGATTATTTGCGATGCTACTTCTTTAGATAATAAGTAGTGTCCAGAGGCGCGCTGCAACTCCACAAGCGAAGAATCGCAGGAACAATCGGAAATCAGCAAACTCTGAGTCATTATGTTTGTAGGGTTAATGTCATACGCAGGCGAAAGTGTCCAACCGTTGGATGTCAAAACAAATGCATGATTGCGGAAGTGATCATCGTGATTGCCTATGCAAATAGAGAACGCCACTCGGCGGTACAATTCTCTGAGATTCTTATCCGCATCTGCAATACCCATGCCACTGACAATCGTGTCCACAATGTCCAAATAGCCATTTCCCGAAGAAGCATCTGCGCCATCTTGTAGATTGGTAAGCGTCATTGCAGATACGGTATGCACACGGTTGGTTCCCATTCGGTCAAAACGTTTGGATAGCAATACATGATGAGAGAAACCCGAGATAGTCATAAGCTTGGTTTCTGCAACTTGTATGCCCGCTTTTTTAGCCAACTGATGAGCGAAATGCTCCCAAAGAGCCACATCGTATTCATCGTGGATTGATGGCACTTTTGCAATATACAATGTGCCATTTTCATCCATCATATTGGCTTTCGGACGCGCTCCGCCCAAGGATGAACCTTGCCGTAGCAGATTGGTAACCCATTGAATGTTATCAGGTTTTGCTTCGTATGCTTGTGCTGTCTGTGTAAAATCGCGTAGCGATGTGAGTGGAGGTACAGACATCGCACCGTCAGAGAAACCAATAAAGTCTTTCTCGCCCGCTATGCGAAATCTGAACGCTCCCATACGAGAATAGTCATCCAACTGAAGCAGATAATCAAAATCACAGAATGTTCGAGGAATTCGATTCTCTGCTTGAGCCACAATTTGCTCGCGTTTATCAATCAAACGCCGTCCCCAACGGTCAGGCAAGGCATCCGTGAAGCAACCAAATAGTCGCTTCATAGCATGCTGCCAACCTGTATGAGATTGCAAATCACCACTAAGGGACAAGTGCGGATGATTTGTGAGCCACGCAGCATCATACATGAAGTGGTACGTAGCATTGCCTCGCAATTGTTCGTAGGTAAGCCTGCCAACCAGTTCTAATTGGGCATTGTGGTCAATATATACTTCAATCTCTTGCATAATCTATTGTTTTGATGATGCACGTTGGCGTTTCTTGAGGGATAAATCTTGCAACTCACGACCGATAGTATCTTGCTGCGCAATCAGTAGGATATCTTCGTCTAAGTTCAAAGCAAACAGGATACGTAGATACGTACCTATCGCTACGGACGGAGTGCCTTTTTCGACACGCATAACTGTCAGTTCCGAACAACCAGCACGGTCAGCGATTTGTGCAATGCTAATATCACGGCGCAAACGAGCCAAACGAATTTGTTCGCCTACAATGGATAAGTTTTTTTGGGCTCTCCGTGGCAGAAGAGTACTTTGTGTGGACTTGCTCATAATTACAGTTTATATATCATATAATAACATAAACAACACGTAAACTATATTATATGATAGCTAATCGACTGCAAAGGTACTACAAAAAATGCACATATGCAAGAGAGCACGACGAATTTCTTCAAAAAAAGAATTCTTTTTTTATCATAAGTCGAAATATGCCTATTATGCTCGCATGAAATAGGCGTATTGAGACGGATGATAAATGCGCAAGCATTGAAGAAATAAATAGTCGTGATTGCTTAGCCCAAAACTTTTCCTTTTTTTCGGAGGGAACCCACCCCGCAGGGGAAGGGGCGTGCCGAAAAAATGCACAAACCCGAGTCTATGGAGTATAGGCTGCATTTTGCGACTGTACTTTCGAGGTGGGCGAGCATAGCGAGTTCGGTGCCCTCGAAGGTACAACTTTTTTTGAATCAAGCAAGCGTTTTTGGAGTTTTTACCGAGTTTGGCGGAAATACCTCCCACGGACGAGCACGGATGTGCACGGAAACGCGGTATATAAATCCAAATATGTCAATACGTCAAAGAACATGTTTTGTTCGGCATGCCGAACGAATAATGATATGCTGCAACTTCGGGCGAGGATAGAAAAACGGTCGTTAGTTTGATACCAAAAAAGTGCTAAATTTTCAAGTGGATTGAGCAAAAATAAATTTATAAGAAAAAAGTTGAAAAATATTTGTTTATATGCTTTTTTTGTAGTACCTTTGCAGAGCAAATCAAATGAAAACGGTTAAGACACTCCACTTTGATTTCATCTCTTTTGGCGTATCTATTTCTGTTTCATTTGGTTATACATATAATCAGTCGTTTATTGACGACCCTTTTGTGCATATACAACCATTAGGCTGTAAACATAGGCGATTTTTGTCGCAGGTGTTCTTTGAAATAATGATATGATGAAACGAATTATCGGTGGCGTGTGCATGCTGTTTCGTTACCACACCGTTACCACACCGTTACCACTACGTAGGTGCTACTTTTTTTGGTATCAAACTAACGACCGGTTCTCCGCTACCAGTAGAAACGACTTGTTTATAAAGTTGAACTGCTTGTTGTCCTGATGTATAACAAGCAAAACGTGGACTGCCTGTATTCCAGCGAATTGTACGAGTTGCATCGTGAGCATTTGCTATTGTAGCATCTTCGTTACTAAAACTTACAGTCCATGAGGTTTTCGCATTTTTAGTAGCATTGACATTTAAGGAATTTCCACTTGTCCAATAAAGATATTCACCCTCACTATTCTTGAATGAGAAAGTACCATCAGTACTACCTGCCTCCACATTAAGAGGATATAATCCAGCTGGATTTGTTGTGTAAGCGGTACCTATGCCATATTTCGTACTGGTAGTGGAAATTCCGCTTAATTCTTTTGATGAGCTTTCATAAACAAGCAACACCACATCACCTTCCGCAATACTTGTTGCTTTTTCCCAAGTTACTGTCTCCGCCCACGCATTTCCTACGCCGAGGGCGAGCATCGCGAATAACGCGAAAAATAGTTTTAAATGTTTCATATTGTTTTATTTTTAGTTTGTTATTTGTTCTAGTGTATGGTGTAGAGTGTAAAGTGTAAAGGCGGGGAACTTTATCGCTTCGCTCTATTTACCACTTCATCATATCATTCTTTTGCGTTCGTGGGAACGCTATAGGTTAAAGGTTAGAGGCTAAAGGCAGGAATACCTCATCGCTTCGCTCTGAACCTACAATAACTCAAAACAACGCACATTAAGTGCAAACAACATATCAACGTCGCACTGCGACACACAACGTTCGGCTCGCCGAACAAAACTCGTTCTTTGACGTATTGACATATTTGGATTTTACACTTTTTAGGCGGACTTTTTGTGAAACTTCACACTTTTTAGGCGGACTTTTTGTAAAATATTACACTTTTTAGGCGGACTTTCGCCAAACTCGGTAAAAATTTTCCGCCAAACTCGGTAAAAACTCCAAAAACGCTTGCATGATTTCGCTCTAAAAAAATATTTTTTTTCAGAAAAATTCACAACTTATATTACTGATAATCAGTTAGATAAAATCAACATAAACTTGTGTGACACAACTTTGTGTGACACAAACTTGTGTGATTCAAAAAAAAGTTGTACCTTTGCAGCGAATTTTCAAACACAAGTCTTATGAAATCATCACAAAAAGAACTGCAAAAGCCCTTCGTTTTTGGGCAAGCGATTGGCGCCAATCACTTCATTGGTAGAGAGCGCGAGCAACAACGCTTGGCTGCCAACTTTGCGCATGGCATCAACACCATACTCATGGCTCCTCGCCGTTGGGGTAAGACCTCACTGGTCAAACGAACAATGGCAGAGATTCAAAGCGACAACATCAAAGTGGTGTACATTGATGCCTATTTCTGCCGCAATGAATATGAATTCTACAACCATTTTGCAGAGTCTATCCTCCATCAAACCAATTCCAAGTTTGAGCAGTGGACAGAAACAGCAGCTGAGTTCCTTACGCGTTTGACACCAAAGATTTCGTACAACATGCCATCATCGGAGGAGTATTCTGTTTCGTTGGGCATTTCGCCCCGTACACACTCGCCAGAAGAGGTGTTGCAGTTGCCCGAAGTCATCGCACAGCGCAAGAATATTCACTTGATTGTGTGCATTGATGAGTTTCAGCAAGTTGGTGAGTTCGCAGACAGTCTAACGGTACAAAAGCGCATGCGCAGCGTATGGCAGCATCAGCAGCATGTCAATTACTGCTTGTTTGGTAGCAAAAAGCATTTGCTGCAAAACATGTTCCTCAAGAGTAGCTATCCATTTTATAAGTTCGGCGACATTATTCCGTTGGAACCGATAAAAGAGGACTTGTGGATTCCGTATCTGCAACAGGGATTTCGCTCGTGGGGCAAAGAGTTGCCCGAGGCGATTGCCCGTCAGATTTGCACATCTGTGCAACTGCACCCATCGTATGTGCAGCAACTGGCTTGGCTGACACTGCTCAATACGCAGCAAGTCGCTTCTGAAGAAACATTGCAGTTGGGTATTGATGACCTTATCAACGAAAATGCCGCTTTGTTTATCCAGCAGACAGAGCAATTGACTCCTTTTCAACTGAATTTTCTATATGCGATGCTTGATGGGGTAGATACCGATTTTGGCAAAGAGAATATACGCGAACAATATCAATTGGGGGCTTACAGCAATATCGCGCGTGTCAAAGGTGCGCTTATTGAGAAGGAGTTGATTGATACGCAAACAAGAAGTAAGGTTGTATTTGCCGACCCAGTGTTTGCTCTTTGGCTGCGCAAAAATATGAGATAATAGCAGATACCGCGTTTCCGTGCACATCCGTGCTCGTCGGTGGTTAGAAACACATCCCGTTGTTACTTTCCAAATGAAATAGGGCTATGTGGCTCTATTTCGTTTTTTTATCCAAATTATGTCAACATTTCAAAGATCGCTCGCGTTCGCAAGAACGCTAAATATACTATAGGTAGCATATATTAACTCAAAATTATAATGATATGAAAAAAATCAAACTATTTTTCGCGTTATTCGCGATGCTCGCCCTCAATGTGGGAAATGCTTGGGCGGCGGAGGAAACTATCACATTTGAATATGATGGCTCAGATGTGATTACTAAAAACACTTATTCCACTACTTATGCTTTTCATAGATGGACAGCAACTTCCACTGATGGAACCATTATTTATGCAGGAGGTAAAACATCTAATGCTAATAATGGTTCAGCATGGGGATTACGTTATGCGAACAACAGGGTTGGAGAAGTGATAGGAAATATTGAACCATCATATGATGCTAGTGCCAGTTGGAAAACTAATATTCCTAGCGGAGCAGTTGGCGCTATTCCAGGAAATATAAAACAAATTAAAGTATTCTTCCATAATGCTACATCTGGAACTCGCGGATGTTATATATTAGTTAGTAAAAATCAAATATATGCTGATGATCTAGTTCCAAATACCACACCTAGTGGGGCTACAAAAAGTAGTAAATTAACAAGTAATGATTACGCTGCTACCCCTGCCTCTCAAACTTACGAAACTTCTGATGGTTACAAATATTTTGGTGTTGTTTCCGCAAATAGTAGTTTTATTGGTGTAAAAAAAATTGTTGTCACTTATGAAACCTCTGGTAGCACAGAACCGGTCCTTTCTTCGATTGAAATTTCTGGCGACTTGGAAAACAAGACTTACGAGGAAGGTGATGAGTTGGATTTAACGGGTTTAACAGTACTGGCAAATTACGAAAGCGGTGACCCAAAAGATGTAACCAATGATGTTGAATGGTCATACGAGCCTTTAACAGCAGGACAAACATCAGTAACCGTTACTGCAACTTATGAAGATAAGATGGCGACCCAACCTATCTATGGTCTAACCGTAAATGAGCATATTATTACTCCTGATGAATATTGTATTACTCCAAATAACGACTTCTGGGGAACAAGCTATAATGGTTCTGATGCTAATGCTGCAACCACACTATCTGGAACTCAAAATGATATTAGCATACATCATACTAAAAGCGGTAGTAATTTGTATGTAAATAACACGCAAACTCGTGTATATACTAATCATGCAATGCAAATATCTGTTCCTTCAGGTTATGTGATTACATCAATTGCTTTTACAGCCGATGGTAACAACTGGGCGGGAACTCATACTGCGGATGTTGGGGAAATGACTGATAGTAAAACATGGACTGGTGCCAATCAAAATGTTACAATTACATTTGCTGGAACTTGCCGTATTACAAATATCTGCGTTACCTACATTAAAGACGTAAAATATGCTCTCACAATCACAGAGCCAACAGAAGGTGGTACTCTTGTTGTGAAAGATGGTGAGAACACATTAGCTTCTGGTGCAGAAATCTACGAAGGCACCAAACTTACCGTCACTGCTACTCCAGAAACTGGATATGAAGACGGTGTTGTAGTTGTCAAGAACGCTAGCGATGAAGACGTTACTGCTGCTGTTTATGAAGCAGGAACTCTTACAATGCCAGCATACGCAGTAACTATCTCTGCTACATTTGCGAAGAAACCATGTACATTGCTTAATACTCCTGTAGTTACTGCAACACCTACATACAACAGCGCAACACTCACTTGGGAGGCAGTTGCCAACGCAGCGAAATATAGTGTAAAAGTTGGTACAGCAGATGCTGTTGAAACTACAGAAACTTCTTACGAGGTAACAGGTCTAACTGCTGAAACAGAATATACCTATCAAGTACAAGCGATTGCAGAAGCAGATCAAGATACATATTGCGATAGCGAAGTAGCAGAAGGTTCATTCACTACAGCCGCTGCTCCTGTTGCTACTCTTACTTTGAGCGATATTGAAGGTACAACCACCCAAGAAGGTGCTTTGAATGGTACAATTACTCTGCCAACAACAGCAGCAGAATGTTCTAAGACCTTCGTTGGTTGGGATGCAGACGAGGATTGCGACCACGCTCCTACATACGCTCCTGGTGCAGAATATACATTTACCACACTAGAACCTACTCTCTACGCTGTGTATGCAGATGGTGAGAGTGGAGAAGCAGTTGCAATATTCTCTGAAACATTTGATGCTTGCGAGGGTTCTGGTGGTAATGATGATCAATGGTCTGGAAGTATTGCTTCTGGTACATTGTCTTTGACTGATTGGGACCTTATAAAAGGTTCGCCAGCAGATGGATGTGCAAAATTTGGCACAGGTTCTGCAAAAGGTTCTGCAGAAACCCCTGCAATAACATTAACTGGCAATGCCACATTAACATTTAGATCTGGTGCATGGAACGGAAGTAGCGAGAAAACAACATTAAATTTATCTGCAATTGGTGCTACTTTAAGTCAAACATCCGTAACATTAGTTAAGGGAGCATGGACAGAATATACAATCTATATTACTGAAGCAACAGGTTCTGTAAAAATAAAATTTGAGGCATCCGTCGATGAGCACAACCGTTTCTTCTTAGATGACGTAGTTGTATCTCAAGCATCAGTAACTTATTCCAACTACTCAACTACTTGTGCTGCTGCACCACAGGCTGAGGTTAACCCAACTGAGGTAACTGCAACGGCTGCTGGCGGAAATGGTACAGTCTCTGTTACCTACGAGAATGTAAACACCGCAAATGTGGTTGTGGCTCTATTCAATGACAATGCTTGCACAGAGGCATTCACCGCAGAATGGTTGACCGTTGAGTTGGATGGCGATAAGAACATCACTTACACCGTTGCTGAGAACACCACATTCGCTGAGCGTACTGCTTATATCCAACTGACTGCTCCTGAAGTGAATGGCGCAACTGATCCTGCTGTAGTGGTAATACCAGTTACACAAGCAGGCAAAGACAAAGTATTTGCATCGTTAGCAGAGTTGGTTGCTGCTGATTTGACAGCAGGTGATGAAGTAACTGTCACTCTCAATAATGATGTTATCAAAGAGTTCTATATCTACAATTCTAATCGTGCAGGTGTAGTCTTTGATGTACAAAAAGACGGAAAAGATATTAAGATTTTCTTCAATAACCAAACAACTATCGTTGATTGGGCAGTAGGTGGTAAATTATCTGGTACGCTCACTAATGTTAAGTGGAGTACATATAGTAGCGCATGGCAATTGGCTCCTGATTACAACACATGGGCATGGGCAAACTTAACTTATACTGAGCCAAAAGCTGTTTCAACAGTTGTTGTTAGTGGTGCTCCAACCAAAACTACTTACGTAGATGGTGAAGCATTTGACCCTGCAGGATTGACTGTAACCGTAAATTACAACGATGCAACTAGCGAAGTTAACCCAACTGGTGTAACATTCGATGTAACTCCAGCCACATTGACTAAGGGAGAAACTTCCGTTAGTGTAACAGCTACATACAACACTGTATCTAGTGCACCATACGAAGTAACTGGCTTGACCGTTAATGACATCCCAACCAAGACTATTGCTGAGTTTATAGATTCTGAGGGTGGTCGTTGCTATCTTGAGGGTATTGTAAGTAACATTACCAATACAACTTATGGTAACTTTGATTTGACCGATGCAAGCGGTAAAATCTATGTATATGGTTGCTTGAACGGAGCAGGCGAGTCGCAAAAATTTGCTGAATTAGGTGTAAAGAATGGCGATAAGATTAAAGTAATCGCAGATGAGTATGAACTATACGGTGGTACAAAAGATGAGGCAAAGAATGTACAATATGTATCTCATGTCTCTGCTGCTTCTATCACCATCTCTGACATCACAATGGAAGTAGAAGAGGTTGCGACTATCACCGCTACCGTTGACCCCGTAGATGCTGTAGTGACATATACTATCAAAGAGAATGCAGCAAACGCTATCTCATTGTCTGGCAACACTATCACAGCACTTGCAGAGGGAACTGCTACCATTACTGCTACTGTAGCAGCAGGTGCAACTTACTTGGGCAATTCAGTGGACTTCACCGTTACCGTTGGTCCAAAAACCGAGAAAGTAGTTATCCTTGCTCAATATGAAGGTCAATGGTATGCACTGAAAGCTGCGTATCCTACAGGTAAAACAGATCGATTAGTAGCTCTTCCTGTTGATTATTTCAATGGTACACTCTATAATGTTGCAGATGAAGACAAAACTCTCATAGAATGGCAACGAGCTGTAGAAGGCAGTGATGTGACATTCCAAAATAAAGATAAATACTTGACAGGTGCTGCTGGTAATACCAATTTAACACTAGGTAATGATGCTTGTGCTTGGACATACAACGGAGTGTCTTATACGATTGGAACTCGTACTATCCTCTATAGTCAAGAATATGATTGCTTTAGGAATTATGCAAATCAGAATATTGGAGGAGCTAAGTATTCAGGATTAGTGGAAGTTACCGCTCCTGTATATGATACAGCAATCGAAATTGGTAGTGGTGACAATAGTACAGTGATAGATGAAAACGAAGGTCAACCAGTAAATGTAATCGTTGATCGTGCATTTGAGGCAGGTGACGAATGGTACACCCTCTGCGTGCCATTCAATATGCCAGCATCATTGATTGGTACGGCATACCAACTTTCGGGCTTAGTTCAAAAGGGTGCTGATTATGTAGAAGTAAACCTCGCACCGAAGACTACTATCGAAGCTGGTCAACCTTACTTGATTGAACCAAGTGTTACAGTAAATAAGTTTGTGGTAGAGAATGTTACTATTGTAAACACTACAGGTGAATCAATCGCAAAATCAATCGAAGGTTTGTCAGTAACGATGCAAGGTGTGATTAATGGTACTGGTACTACAGGTGGTTTATATTGGGTAGGTAATAGTGGTTATTTGTACAACGATGATGTCACTAAACTCGGCTTGCGTACCTATTTCAATATTTCAACCCCATCGGGTATCGCTCCACGCATGCGCGTAGTTACAGGCGAGAATGTTGAGACTGGCGTGGAAGATATCATCACTACCGACGCTCCAGTAAAAGTCATTGAGAACGGACAACTCATCATCATCCGCGATGGCGTGAAGTATAACGTACAAGGACAAAAACTCTAAAGCGATGAGGTTATAAGGCTATAAGGCGAGAGGCAAGAATAGCGGCGAAAGCCGCATTCTCCTCGCCTTTACCCCCAGCCTTTACACTTTACACCTTACACTATACACTAAAACAAAAAAACAGAAAGATATGAAAAAAATATATTTAGCGCCTCAGACAGAGGCAATCAAATTGCTCGGAGAGAATGCCATTATGGCGGTGAGTAATCCTGTTGGATATCAAATGTTATTTGGTGATGGTGAAGGCGGCGCACCACGCTAATCTTCCCTTCCTACTCGCACCTCACTACCAACCAGTAGTACTCGCTACACCTAGTAGCATAGTGCATTACGAATTGCACAGTGCATTACAACCCATCAAAAAATCGTGCCAACCCTGCGGGAGGCACGATTTTTGATTATAATTTGATAAAAAATTTCGGGGAGAGTGTTGTTTTTGAGCTTTTTTATTTTGGGGATAGTGCTTGTGGTTGTAGTAATTTGCTGATAATTAAATGATTGTGATTTTATTGTATGAATTGTTTGGATTTCTAAAAAAAGTTGTACCTATGCAGCGAAATTTCCCAAATATGTAACAAAAATGGGAAAAAATAACAATGAAGAAATAGAGAATTCTATCTTTTTTGAAAATAATTACTCGTTTTCTTGCGTATGTGCACTTTTTGTTGTACCTTTGTCCCCGATTAAATAATAAAAGGGGACATTTTGCAATGGAAAATAGCGCGCAAAATACTATTAGACAGTGTATTATAAAGAAAGGACGCGGAAAGTTTGTCTTTCTGCAAGATTTTTCTGTATATGGTAGCAGAGATGCTGTTAAGAAAGCTTTTCAACGATTAGCAAATGAGGGTTTTATTTTGCGAATCGCTAACGGCATTTATTATTATCCTCAGATAGATAAGGTCTTAGGACTAGGTGTTATCAAACCATCATTAGATGATGTGGCACAAGCAATCGCAAAACGAGATCGTGTGAAGATTATACCCTCTGGTACGTATGCACTTAATATGCTTGGTCTATCTACACAAGTCGCAACCAATGCCGTATATTACACCAATGGAACAGCCCGCAGAATACACATCGGCGAAGGGAAGGGCATCCTATTTATTCATACGAATGACAACAAAATGCTTTCTTTCAAATCGCGATTGATGATGCTGATTGTATCTGCTATGCGAGAAATTGGCGAACTAGGATTTTCAGAAGAGTATAAATCGCAGATTAAGCCATTTGTTGAGAAAGTCACTACAGCGGATTTTGAACATGATATTACCTTAGCACCTGTGTGGGTGCGCAATATACTACTTGCGCTATGAAATTTTCAGATTTACAAACCAAACAACAGCAACAAATCATTCAAAGTGTTGCTAACGCATCTCAATTGGATGCGCAGAGTGTGGAAAAAGATTGGTGGGTGACACAAGTGCTCAAAGCAATATTTTCGTTGCCTTATGCAGAGCATCTATCGTTCAAAGGTGGAACATCGCTTAGCAAATGTTGGCATCTAATAGAGCGCTTCTCGGAGGATGTGGATATTGCCATCAGTAGGGAGTTTCTTGGTTTTCCTGGCGAACTGAGCCGTACGCAGGTAAGCGATAAACTGCGCCGTGCGGCATGCAGTTTTGTGCGCGAGAAGATGCAATATGATGTGCGCGAAGCAATGATTGCACAGGGAATTAAAGGGGATAGTTTCTCGGTAAGAGTACAAATAACTTCTGTTTCTACTACAGACCCTGAAACAATCGAAATAGAGTATAAGTCAGCCTTACCAGAGAGCAGTTATATTCGCCATTGTGTGCTGATTGAAGTAAGTGGTCGATCCATGCAAGAACCTGTCAAAGTAGAGCAAGTGCAGTCGCTCATTGATCAATACATACCACAATCAATCGTAGCAGAGCCAGTGTTTAGTTTACCTAATGTGGTTGCACCAGAACGTACCTGTTTAGAAAAGATATTCTTGCTACACGAGGAATTTGCTAAGCCTAACGCAGATATTCGTGTTAATCGTATGACACGACATTTATACGATTTGTATTGTATGAAGCATGCAGGAGTGGTTGACAGAGCATTGCATGACGAGGCACTCTATCGGGCGGTGGTGGAGCATCGACGTAAGTTTATCAATCTGCGTGATTTTGATTACGATACACTCTATCCGAAGCATCTCTCACTGGAGATACCAACCAATGTCCTTGAACTATGGCGTAAGGATTATGAGACGATGCAGCGTACTATGATCTATGGTCAATCTGTTGCTTTTGATGAACTGCTTGCCGAGATTCGCCAACTCAATCTACGCATAAGTGAGTTGCCTTATCTAAAGTGATTTCCGCCTTTCGCCTTTCGCCTTTCGCCTATAGCGCAGCTAGGTTCTTCTCATTCATCAGTTCTTTGCCCTCTAACGTGTAGGCATATTCGATGCGGTCGGCATAGTACTCCTCCACTTTGCCACGAACAATCTTCATCGTGGAGTTGACCATGTGGTTTTGCTCGGTAAAGGCCTCTGGCAATACGGCAATCGCTTTGGGCAACCATTGCTCTGGGAACATACCTGCAAACTTACCATTGCGGTATTCGTTTACCTCGTCCTGAATCTTCTGCAACATAGCTTTCTTGCCCTCTTCTGTAGCAGGATTCAATCCCTTGCCTTTGACAAACTCTTTGAGCGCATCTTTGTTAGGTACGATGAGCACCATCGTGTATGGGTCTTGGTTGTTGTGCAGAATGACTTGCTCAATATACTTGCTACCATCGGTGAGGCTATCCTCAAAGCCCTCTGGACTATATTTCTCGCCATCGGCACTAATAAGCAGCGACTTGAAGCGTCCTACCACCCACAAGAATCCAGGGTGTTTGTCGGTCACATAACCCATGTCGCCTGTATGCAACCAGCCATCGATGATGGTCTTCGCAGTGGACTCAGGGTTCTTCCAATAACCCGCCATCACATTCTCGCCCTTGATGACAATCTCGCCTTTTTGACCATGTGGCACCTCATTGCCTTCGTCATCGCAGATCTTCAAGTCGAGTGGGGTAACAATGCGTCCGCTGGAGCCGAAAATAGCGTGTCCCATCGAATTGGCGCAGATGATCGGTGTAGCTTCGCTCAGTCCGTAGCCTTGGAACATAGGCATGCCCACCGCGCAGAAATAGCGTTGCAACTCAATGTCGAGCAATGCACCACCGCCGACAAAGAACTTCATGCGTCCACCAAATCCTTCGCGAACGGCTTTGAAGATAATCTTATCAAAGAGTTTCACCAGTGGCCAGCGCCATGCTTGAAGACCACCACGGTTCCAATACTCTTTGTTGTATTTGATAGCATTGTTGAGCGCAAACTCGTAGAGGCGTTCTACGGTTTTGCCTTTCGCCTTGATACTTGTCTCAATATTCTTGCGGAAGTTGCGTGCCAAAGCTGGTACAGAGAGCATCAGCATAGGGCGAACTTCTTTGATTGCGATAGGGATGTTCTTGAGCGTAGCGATAGCCGTCTTGCCTACAGGCACAGTGGCTATGCTACCGCCGTAGGACATCATAGTATAGAAACCTGCCACATGCGCAAAGCAGTGGTCAAGAGGCAAGATGATGAGCATCACATCGCCTTTCTCGCAAGAGATAACGCTGGCGCCTTGCTCCACATTGGCTGTATAGTTGCGGTGGGTGAGCAGAATACCCTTGGGGTCGGCTGTCGTACCCGAAGTGTAACTGATATTGGCATAGTCGTCAGGTCCAACCGACTCATACAGCGCCTTGAACTCCGCACCGTGTTCTTTGAGATACTCCTCGCCCATAGCAATGACTTCGCTGATAGGCATCTCGTTGGCTTGATAATCGGCTATAGGGTCAAGCACGATAATCTTCTCCACCTTGGGACAGTCGGCAATGATATTGCGAATCTTAGGCAACTGCTGCTCGCTCACAATCACATAGCGCGAATCGGAATGCTGTATGCGGAAGAGCAGGTCGGTACTCTCGGTGAGCTTGATACTCAGAGGCACATTCACACCACCTGCGTATAGGATACCCAATTCGCTGGTAATCCACAGATTGCGACCTTGTGAGAGGAGCGATACCTTATCGCCTTTCTTGAGCCCAAGTTGGTGGAGACCCGCACCAATGCGGTATGCTTCTTCGCGTGTCTCACGGAAACTGGTTTCTGTCCATACACCATCTACCTTCTCGCGAAGGAAAGTTAGCTCACTATATTCGTGTGTGTATTTTTCAACAAAATCAATGATTGTAATTCGTTTCATAATATGTTGGATATATTTAATAATTCTAAAGGATGATTGATTGTATAGTCAGCTTGTGCTGTTTGCAACTGCTCGCGGGTACAGAAGCCCCATGTGCAAGCCACGAAGGGCAACTTAGCGGCTTTAGCCGTCTCTGCATCTACCAGCGAATCGCCGATATAGTACATAGGCGAAAGGTGAGAGGCTAAAGGCGAAAGGCGATGGATAATATCCCAGACTATTTGTGGATCGGGTTTGCGCGCAACACCCACGCGCTCGCCAAGCACCATATCAAACATGTTTGGGAAGAAGTGAGCGATAATCTTCTCTGTGGCTGCTTGATACTTATTGCTGGCTACCGCCAAGGTATGTCCTGCTGCTTTCAACGTTTGCAGCAGTTCGGGAATACCATCATACGGACGCGTGAGGTCGCAGTTATGTTGGTCGTAGAAGGGCACAAAGTGTTCGCGCAGGCGAAGCACCGTAGCTTCATTGCGATGCTCTTCGGGCAATGCACGCTCAATCAGTTTATTGATTCCATTGCCTACTAAACGAGGATATTCCTCAATCTTATGCGTGGGAAAACCACATGCCGACAAAGCATGGTTGCATGCCTGCCCCAAGTCATCAATCGTATTGATTAGTGTTCCGTCTAAGTCGAAAATTAGTAGCATATATCTAGATCGCTTCGTTGTTAGTGGTTAGGGTTACATCCATATGTGGATAAGCAAAGGTGTATCCATGTTTGGGTAGCTCCGTGTAGAAGAGTTTGTTGAAATGGAAGTACACATCCCAATAATCAGCAGACTTCACCCATGCGCGCACAACGAACGAGATGTTATTATCGTTCAATGATGATAGTGCAACAAAGGGGTCTGGAATAGCTATTTTGGTGGTATCAATTGCTACAGGCGAAGCATTCTTTGGACGCTCATGTTGAGAGGTTAGGATACGTTCGTCGGATAGAATCAGTTCTTTCAGCAATGCAATACAACCATCTGCATCCACGCCATAGTCCACACTCACAGTCCAATCCACGCGACGCAATACTTGTGCCGACACATTCTCAATCGTGCCGTTGAATAGTGCTCCGTTAGGCAAGATAATCACGCGGTTGTCCACGGTGAGAATACGTGTGGTGACTATGGTTACTTCCATCACCGTACCGCTCACGCCTTGCGCATTGATAAAGTCGCCTGCCTTGAACGGACGGAAAACC
>JAZNPR010000034.1:0-31644 GCA_045589755.1 Paludibacteraceae bacterium | reverse complement strand
CCATGATTATGCCTCCTCTTGTTCTTGTGGTTTAACATTTGCGTTACGACGCTTTTGAGCGTACTCAAATGCGTACTTGTCAAGACGGGTAGTGAGGAAACGCAATACGCGCTCATCACGACGGAATGCTGTCTCGAGCTTCGCAATCATCTCAGGTTCTACATCAAATTGCAGCAAGGCGTAGAATCCCGTTGTTTTGCCTTGGATAGGGTAAGCCAATTTCTTCAAACCCCACTCCTCACGGTTAAGAATGGAACCGCCATTCTCCACGAGAAGTTTCTCGAATTTGTCAACCGCTTCCTTCATCTGTGGTTCAGACAAAACGGGAGTCAACACGAAAGCGGCTTCGTAATGATTTAACATAATGTTTGATTAGTTAATTAAATTGTTAATAATTAGTTATTTATCGCTTTATTCACAGCGCCCGCACACAGCAAGTTGTACGCAAACGCGCGAAAAAGCGTGCAAAGGTACTGCTTTTTTTTGGATTGACCAAATATTTTTTGATTTTTCTGCATTTTTTACAAATTTTCCAGCAAAATCGCCTCCATAATCTGATATGCCTCTAGGTTAGGATGCACACCATCCGCTGCGTATTTCTTAGGCAAACCGCCATGCTCATCCACCAATGCCGAATAGTAGTCTATATACTTGATTTTGTTGGCTTTGGCATACGCCTCAATCATCTGGTTGAGGCGCTTAATATCCTCCGCAGGGGTTAAGTTCGGACGCCATTTGAAGGCTGCCGCTGGCAGACACGAGCAGAGCACAGGTTTAATCTTATTGTATTTCGCCAATTCGCACATCGACTGAATATTCTGCAATATCTGTTCGTGCGCAATATAACCGTTATTCATCGCTATATCGTTCGTGCCCGCCATGATGATGACCATTTTGGGGTTCAGTGCTACCACATCAGCCTGAAAACGACTCAACATTTGCGCCGTCACTTGTCCGCTGATACCACGCCCAACAAAGTTGTTTTTCGCAAAAAAGTCAGGATCAAATTTCGCCCAATTGTCGGTAATAGAATTGCCCATCAGCACAGCTGTCGGACGTTTCTTTTTCTTGCGATTTTCTCCGATTTCATCGGCATTTATCGAATCATTTTGGGCAGCATAGCGCTCGTGTTGCGCCCATGTTTTTTGTGCCACTGCGCCGCAACAGCAAGCAGCAAATAGCACCATCAAAAAAAGTACTCGTTTCATAGGTCTCATTGTATTTTTGCTGCAAAGGTACTACTTTTTTCCGACATACGCAAATTTACGCCAAGCAAGATAAAAAACTTGCGCGGCAATCAACACCCTACTGTGCTCAGAGAAAACTGTTTTTCGAAAAAAATCCCCGTTTTGCTTGCGTATATTCGTTTTTTTTTGTACCTTTGCAGCGGATTTCGTGCGCATATACGTAGGTAGAGCGTGCGAACATATTTAGAACGCGAAATATAAACAACTGACAAATAAAACGTTAATAACAAAATGAAACACTTTAACGAGTACAAACAACTGAACTTGGCAGAGTTGAGCAAGCAGATCCTTGAGCAATGGGAGAAGGAAGACTTGTTCCACCAGAGTATCGAAACACGCGAAGGATGCCCTTCGTTCCTCTTCTTTGAAGGTCCTCCTTCAGCCAACGGTATGCCAGGTATTCACCACGTGATGGCTCGTACAATCAAAGATACATTCTGTCGCTTCAAGACCATGCAAGGTTATCAAGTGAAGCGCAAAGCAGGTTGGGACACCCACGGTTTGCCTGTGGAGTTGGGCGTGGAGAAACTGCTCGGTATCACCAAAGAGGACATCGGCAAGAAAATCAGCGTGGACGAATACAACGCTGCCTGCCGCCGCGAGGTGATGAAATACACCCAAGAATGGACCAACCTCACCAAACAAATGGGCTATTGGGTGGACCTCGATAATCCATATATCACCTACGATAACAAGTTTATCGAGACACTTTGGTGGCTGCTCAAAGAGCTGTACAAGAAGGGATATTTGTACAAGGGTTACACTATCCAACCTTATTCGCCCGCAGCAGGTACGGGTCTGTCCTCGCACGAATTGAACCAACCCGGCTGCTACCGCGATGTGAAAGATACGACGTGTACGGCGCAGTTTAGGCTATTAGGCGATAAGGCGATGAGGTTATTAGGCGAGGAAACTCCGCTATACGCTCTTGCATGGACAACTACCCCTTGGACGCTTCCAAGCAACACTGCCCTCTGCGTAGGACCAAAGATTGACTATGTCATCGTCAAAGGCGAAAACCCATATACCAAGATCGAAGCCCTCTACCTCCTCGCTGAGGCGCGCCTTGCTGCTTATGCCAAAGAACTCGGCGAAGCACCAGAAGTCCTTTGGCGCGGCAAAGGTACCGATCTCGAGGGTATCCAATACGAGCAACTCATCCCTTGGGCTAATCCTGGAGAGGGTGCCTTCAAAATCATCCTCGGCGACTATGTGACCACCGAAGATGGTACAGGTATTGTGCATATCGCACCTACTTTTGGTGCAGATGATGCCTTTGTGGCAAAGAAAGCAGGCGTACCAGGCATGGTGTTCATCACCAAGAAAGGCGAGCAACGCCCAATGGTGGACATGACAGGTAAGTTCTTCAACCTCGAAGACCTTGATGAGGAGTTTGTGAAAAACCAAGTACACGTAGAGTCATACGAGCCATGGGCTGGTCGCTTTGTGAAGAACGCTTATGACCCTACTCTCACCGACAAAGATGAGACACTGGATGTAAGCATTTGCATTTGGCTAAAGGGTGAGAACAAAGCGTTCCGCATTGAGAAACATGTCCACAACTACCCACACTGCTGGCGTACAGACAAGCCAGTCCTCTACTATCCGCTCGACTCGTGGTTTATCCGTTCCACCAAAGCGCGCGAGGAGATGATGGCACTCAACGACACCATCAACTGGCAACCTGAATCCACTGGTACAGGTCGCTTTGGTAAGTGGCTCGAGAACCTCAACGACTGGAACCTCTCTCGCTCACGCTACTGGGGTACACCACTCCCAATCTGGCGCACCGAGGACGGACAAGAGGAACTCTGCATCGGCTCTATCGCCGAGCTCATGCAGGAGATTGACAAGTCTATCGCTGCGGGCTTCATGACCGAGAACCCATGGCCAAAACATGTGGTAGGCGACTATTCGAAAGAGAACTATGACCCAAGTGTCATCGATCTCCACCGTCCATACGTGGATAATATCATCCTCTGCTCTCCTTCGGGCAAACCAATGAAACGCGAATTGGACCTCATTGACGTATGGTTTGATTCGGGCGCAATGCCTTACGCACAAAACCACTACCCATTCGAGAACCAAGATGCACCACGCACCGCCGACTTCATCTCCGAAGGTGTGGATCAAACACGCGGATGGTTCTTCACCCTCCACGCTATCCATACGATGATTGAGGGCAGCGTAGCATACAAGAACGTGATTAGCAACGGACTCGTACTCGATAAGAACGGCAACAAGATGTCGAAGCGTTTGGGCAATGCTGTGGATCCATTCGGCGCGTTGGATAAGTACGGCGCAGACGCTGTACGTTGGTATATGTTGACCAACTCCAGCCCATGGGAGAACCTGAAGTTCGACCCAGAAGGTGTGGACGAGATTCGCCGTAAGTTCTTCGGCACACTGTATAATACCTACGGATTCTTTGCGCTCTACGCCAATGTGGATAATTGGGGAGGCGATGAGGCGAAAGGCAATGAGGCGAAAGGCTGGGAGGCAAGCCTCACCGAGATTGATAAATGGGTGTTGAGCAAGTTGAATTCGCTCGTGAAAGAGGTGACTGCCGCATATGAGGCATACGAGCCAACAAAGGCAGGTCGCGCTATCTCGGACTTCGTGCAAGACGACCTGAGCAACTGGTATGTGCGATTGAACCGCAAGCGTTTCTGGGGTGGCGAGATGGATGCCGATAAGCAAGCAGCATACTACACCCTCTATACCTGCCTCAAGACCGTGGCTCAACTCATGGCACCTAACGCACCATTCTATGGTGACCGCCTCTACCGCGATTTGACCGATGAAACCGTGCATTTGAGCACATGGCCTGTAGCCGATGAGGCGATGATTAACTTGGAGTTGGAGCGCAGTATGTCGCTCGCACAACAAGCCACCTCTATGATTCTCTCGCTGCGCAAACGCGCCGAGAAGAACGTGCGCCAACCACTCCAAAAAGCCGTTATCCCTGCGCCTGACCAAGAGACTCTGGAGGCATTGCTCCGCGTAGAAGACCTCATCAAGAGCGAGGTGAATGTCAAGGAACTAGTTATCGTGCGTGCGGAGGATTCCGAAATCAAACTCGTCAAGAAGATCAAACCAAACTTCAAGGTACTGGGTAAGAAAGTCGGCGGTATGATGAAACAACTGGCTGCTGCTATCGCACAAATGAGCCAAGACGACATTGCCACCTTTGAAACCTCTGGAACCTTTGAACTCTGCGGCTACGCGCTCGTGGCAGAAGATGTGGACATTATCACCGAAGATATGCCAGGCTGGCTCGTGGCGAACAATGGTACCATCACTATCGCTCTTGATATTGAACTCACTCCTGCCCTCATCGAAGAAGGTATCGCACGCGAACTCATCAACCGTATCCAAAACCTGCGCAAGTCCTCTGGTTTGGAGATTACCGACCGCATTGCCGTGCAACTGGAGAACCGCGAGGAGATTGCCGCTGCGGTGACGAACTGCAACGACTATATCGCTTCGCAGGTGTTGGCGACTTCATTGGTATTGGTGGATGACCTAGCTAATGGTGCAGCCCTTGAAATGGACGGCTACAATGTACAATGTATCATCACAAAAGCATAATAATTATGAAAACAAAAGGTATCATTTTTGGTGCACTCCTGTTAATAGCTGTAGCGATGACCTCCTGCTTTGGACTACAAGATGAACCCACCTTTGTAGAGGCAGACCTACTCGGTTTGTGGGGAGAAGGTTCCGCAAACTATAGCGACACCATCCCCGTGCATTTTGTACGCTTTACTGCGGAGCAAGATGCAACAGGCGAATACAAATACGGTCGTGAGTGGAACGAGGACGATGATGTCTATGAAGAAGATCTCCTACCTTATGGCAATGGTTGGTTCAAATACAAACTCGTAAAACGCGACCTAACGGAAATCCATCTGATGGACAATGATGGCGCAGAAGAGCCAAAAGTGTATGTCGTACAGAAACTCACAGAATACGAATTGACATACAAAGACAATTTTGGCAAAACACACTATTACTACAAGTGTGGAGAAAGAAAGTAAGGTTATAATAAAGCAAGTAAGAGTATGAAAAAAGCACTGAAAATATTCGGCATCGTACTAATCAGTATCATCCTATTAGTGACACTGGTGATCAGCACGGCTCTTTGGGTAGTGTTTACCCCTGAACGTTTGACCCCTATCGTGCGTAATGTAGCCAAGGAATATGTGACGTGCGAACATCATATCGGCAAGGTGGAGTTGACCTTTTTCTCCACCTTCCCACATGTGGGATTAGCCATTGACAGTCTAACCATCGTGAATCATGTAGAGGGCGCTCCATGCGATACGGTCGTAGATATTCCACACGCTGTTGTGAGTGTGGATGTATTGGCTTTCCTCAATGAGAAAACCTTATCCATCCCTACTCTCTGCATGCCCGACATACAGGCAAACATCTACGTAGCAGCCGACGGCACCGCTAACTACGACATATTGGCACTACCCACCGACACCGCTACTACAGACACGACTGCCTCGGGATTGCCTTTTGAAAAGATTATGGTAGGCGAATTGGCAGTATCAGCCCAGTCGCTGCAATATATTAGCCTACCAGACTCCATACAGGCAAGATTGCACAATATGCTTCTTCAAGCAGAAATAAACAATTGGGAAGATATGCTTCTCACGCTGAACATCGGCAGCATAGATGCTACTTTAGGCACAACCACCTACGCACAAGGATTGCGCCTACAGACAACGCTGCCTATGGGCATCGATTTGGCAACAATGCGTATTGCCCTGCACAATGCACAGTTAGCAGTGAACACATTGGACTTCGCTCTCAACGGGTGGGCAGAAATAGGCGATACACTCCAAACCGACATGCGCCTGACGCTCAATGACTGGCAAGTGGATTCCATCATGCCTCTATTGCCAATCACACTCCCCAAAGATATTGCACAACTTATCCGAGGCGGTTCGGCATCGCTGGACGCCACTGCCACCATCAATATGGCCAACGGAAACGCATCCAGCGTAACCATTCATAACCTGGCTGCCCATACCAAGCAGACGAGTCTGCAAGCACAAGGCGAGGTCAAAGACCCACTGGGCAATCTGTGGATGGATTTATCTGCCAGCATGGATGTGCGCATAGCAGACATTAAGGCGTTCTTGCCTACAGACATGCACGTGAGTGGACGGGTAAAAGGTACGGCTAGCGCACGCATGTATCTAAACGACCTGATGGCAATGAACCTGCACAAGGGTAATATCAGTGGCGATATGCAGTTGTTGGGTATCACCTATAACACACAAGACATAGCGGCTACACTGCCTAACAACCGCCTGACATTCCAACTACCTAACCGCCAGCCATCACGCCAAGAAGTGGATTGGTTGCAAGCTACACTCTACACCGCTGGTGGAGACATTAGCATGGCACCACAACTACAGGCCCAATTAGGTAATACCAGCATTGCTGTTGAGGTCAATAATATCCTAAGCGACACTCCTTATTGGCATGCCACCCTATCCCTGCAATCAACCGAGCAACTGCAAGCCAGCATGGATAGTATGGGTGTCACTATTGTGAAGCCCAATATAGGTGCTTACATAGCGTACCATACCACAGACAAGAGCGTCATGCCTGTGCTGGATGCGCGCGTAGCATTTGACCGTTTGACGGGTCATTATACCAATATGCAAGCCGACATACACGCTTCCACTCTCACAGCCCAACTGCAAGCACCACGCCTCAAGGCTACCCTGCAATCCAACCAAGTGGCAGCACAAATGGCAAACGTAGTGGACTTCAATACCCAACAAATCAGCATAGAAGCTGCTGCGCGTTACAACGCAGAGGGTGGCGATAATCTGTTGCTGAAGTGGAATCCACGTCTGTCAGTAAACATGCAACAGGCCCTCGTGGACTTGGCAGACTGGGAACAAAACATACAGATACCTCAAATAGATTTCGCCTATACTAATCGCGAGTGTAAGATTGAGCAATCAAAAGTTATCATCGGTAACTCTGACTTCGCACTCACAGGCGAACTGCGCAATATCGGTCGCTGGTTGCGTGAGAATGGCGTGTTAGAGGGCGAGATGAACTTTGTCAGCGAACAAACCGATGCCAACGAACTACTGGCCCTCCTCTCTGCCGACCAAGGGTCCGAAGAAAAAGCACCAGCTGATGAGGCAACAAGGCAAGAAGGCGAGGAGGCGAAAGGAGAAGAGACAGAACCATTCCTTGTGCCGACCAACGTGGACTTGATACTCAACACCCAAATCAAGAAAGCCAATCTCTTCAATCAAGCAGCCACCAACTTAGGCGGAAAAATCTATGTCAAGGACGGCACACTCGTGCTGGAAGAGATGGGCTTTATCTGCAACGCAGCTAAGCTCCAACTCACTGCCATGTACCGCACGCCACGACGCAATCACATCTATGTGGGCTTTGACTACCATATGCTGGATGTGAATATCCAAGAACTGGTGAACATGATTCCACAAATAGACTCCATGATGCCTATGCTCCGCTCCTTCAAGGGCGAAGCCGAGTTCCACCTTGCGGCAGAGACATACACCAATGCCCAATACCAAATCAAACCTTCCACCATTCGCGGTGCCGCCAGCATATTCGGCAAAGACCTCGTAGTAATGGACAACGAGACTTTCAACACCATATCCAAAATGCTGATGTTTAGCAAGAAGACAGAAAACAAAGTGGACAGCATCTCGGCAGAAATGACCATCTACAAGAAAGAGATTGATGTCTATCCATTCTGCGTATCGTTGGACAATTATATGGTAGCATTAGGAGGACGACATAACCTGGATATGACCTTCAACTACGATGTGAATGTCCTTTCGCCTATATATTTGGGCGTGAACGTATCAGGTAATCTCGATGATTTGAAAATCAAACTTGCCCCTTGCCGATTCGCCAAAGACTTCAAACCACTCTTCCACCGTAAAGTGGATACCCAATCCGCCCAACTGCGTAGTACAATACGCGAGTCCATGCGGAAGAACGTGAAGTTGTAGTTTAGTGAACGCCGCACAGCGGCTACTGTTTAGTGTTTAGAGAAGATATACAAATTAAACCAATTATTAAACAATATGAAAAAAATCTTATTCTTGAGCCTTGCGCTCGTATCGCTTATGGCATGTACTAAAAACGAGAACCCATTGCTCGTAGAGCAGAACACTCCATTTGGCGTACCTGCTTTCGACCAAGTGAAAATCGAACACTATCTGCCTGCTTTTGAGAAAGCTATCGCAGAGAACGAAGCAGAGATTGCTGCTATCGCTAATAACCCCGAAGCACCTACCTTCGCCAACACCATCGAGGCACTTGACCGCAGTGGTGAGTTACTGAACAAGGTGGTAGGTGTGTTCTTCAACGTCATTGAGGCAGACGGCAACGACGAGATGAACGCTATCGCTGAGGAGGTATCACCAAAATTATCTGCATTGAGCGACGGTATTATCTTGAACGATGCTTTGTTCCAACGCGTGAAAGCTGTATATGAACAACGCGAAAGTTTGGGTCTCAATGACGAGCAAATGCGCCTACTCACCGAGACCTTCAAGTCGTTTGCCAACAACGGCGCAAACCTCCCAGAGGACAAGAAAGCACGCCTCAAAGAGATTAACCAAGAGTTGGGCTTGCTCTCCCTGCAATTTGGCAATAACGTCGTAGCAGAGACCAATGCCTACCAACTCTTCATCACCGACGAGGCAGAGCTCAAAGGTTTGCCTGAGAGCGCTAAAACTGCAGCCAAAGAAGAGGCAACTGCTGCAGGTCGTCCTGATGCGTGGCTCTTTACCCCTAAGCGCACCAGCTTCACCCCAGTACTCCAATACTGCGAGAACCGCGACTTGCGCAAAGAACTGCTGATGGCTTACACCACCCGTGGTAACCACGACAACGAGAACGACAACAAGGATATTATTGTGAAGACCATGCAACTGCGCGTGGAGAAAGCACAACTGTTTGGCTATACCAATCCTGCGGACTATATCCTGGCTGACTGCATGGCACATGATGCCAAGACCGTGGACGCATTCCTTCAATCAGTATGGGAGCCAAGTTTGGCTGCTGCTAAACGCGAAGCTGCTGAACTGCAAAAGATGATGGACAAAGACCTACCAGGCGAGAAACTCCAACCATGGGACTGGTGGTATTACGCTGAGAAACTGCGCGTAGAGAAATATGCCCTCAACGAGGAAGAACTCAAACCATACTTCGAGCTTAATAACGTGCGCAACGGTGCATTCCAATTGGCAAACAAACTATATGGACTGAACTTCGAGAAACTGGAGAATATGCCAGTATATAACCCAGAAGTAGAAGTATTCAAAGTTACATACGCTGACGGTGGCTTGGTAGGTATCCTCTACACAGACTACTTCCCACGCGCTGGCAAACGCCCAGGTGCATGGATGAACAATATCTGCAACCAATACGTGGATGCCAACGGTGTGGACCATCGCCCTGTAATCATCAATGTGGGTAACTTCAACAAACCTACCGCAGGCAACCCATCGCTGCTCTCTATGGACGATGTAGAGACCCTCTTCCACGAGTTTGGTCACGCATTGCACGGATTGATGTCAAAAGCCACCTACCAATCATTGGCAGGCACCAACACCCCACGCGACTTCGTAGAGCTTCCTTCACAATTCATGGAGAACTACTGCTACCACCCAGAGGTGCTGAAGACCTACGCTTTCCACTACCAAACAGGCGAATTGATTCCAGAGGAGTTAGTGGCTAAGATCAACAAGGCTGGCACCTTCAACCAAGGCTTCGTACAAACCGAGTTGCTCTCTGCTTCTATCCTCGATATGGACTATCACAAGATGACCACCACCGAGGCATTTGATGTGAATGCGTTTGAGGAGGCTTCTATGAAGAATATGAAGATGATTCCTGAGATTATTACTCGCTATCGCTCAACCTTCTACAACCACATCTTCACCACAGGTTATGCTGCTGGTTACTATAGCTACACATGGGCAGCCGTGTTGGATGCAGATGCGTTTGCTGCTTTCGAGGAGACTGGCGATATTTTCAATCCAGAGATGGCTAAGAAGTTCCAACGCCTCTTGGAGCAAGGTGGCACACGCGACGCGGCATTGCTCTACCAAGAGTTCCGCGGCAAGGATGCCGATCCTAAGCACCATATGAAACGCTGCGGATTCTAACGCGTTCGGCAAGCCGGTCGCAAAGAATGACGCTCACGTCATTAGGCGACGGCTGCCTCCGCTTTCCCCACTCAGCCACGAGCTTCGTGGGGACCCCATTTTAATTAAAACCATGAGATACTTCCTCAAGAATATAGCCCAAGATAGCATGCTGAGAACGGTTATTCTGATCGTTCTTGGCGTGGCTATGTGGGTGCCATCATTCTTGAGGCAAGAGAATAGTGCATTGGTCATTGTAACATTGGTGTTGACGATTGTTAACACACTGCTCACAACCCACTATTTCTACCGAGCTGGTATCACCAGTTTGCCGTCGCCCTTTGTGGCTGCCACCATATGGTTTGCAGCATCGGCTATCCCCGTACTACATACCTGCTGGCAAGCGCAGTTTGTAATCATGGGTATATGTTTGGCATTGCTGGTATTACTGAATATGGACTATCAACACGAAGCAACAGAAGAAGCCTTTTTGGCTACACTGATATGCTGCATAGTGGCAGTGGTTCCCTCCATCCTCTTCACAGGTGTTATGATGCTATGGGGTTATCTCATCGCCAAACGACAAATGACATGGCGCGTATGGGCAGCATCACTCATCGCTATTGCCGTACGTATCGTATTGATGGCCATGTTGCATTATATGGGATGGTTGGAGATGATATGGATGGAGAACATACCTCATCTATCAGGACTGCAATGGTTGCTCTGCGATGTAGTATTTCTCCTTGGCTTCCTATCCGCGTACCTACCTCTGCAACGCTCCTCAGTAGGTAGTGGCATATTCTATCTGATAACCATTGTTGTTCTTGCCATGGCTAACCTACTATGGCATGGCTGTATATTATATCATTATCCTATTGAATCTATATTTCTATGAAAAAACTTAGACTTTTTTCTACTCTTATCCTACTGGCAATCGCCCTCACACTCTTCGCCAACGAACCCAAGCACGAACTTCGTGCTACTTGGCTGGCTACTGTGACTAGTATCGACTGGCCCAAGACGAAAGCCAAAGACGAAGCTTCGCGTCTCAAACAACAGCAGGAACTTATCGATATATTCGACAAAATGAAAGCCGGCAACATGAACGCATGCTGTATGCAAGTGCGTTCGCTCTGCGATGCTATGTATCAGTCATCCTACGAACCTTGGTCGGCTGCGCTCACAGACACTCGAGGCAAAGACCCTGGCTACGACCCATTAGCGTTTGCCATCGAGGAAGCACACAAACGCGGACTCGAACTCCATATCTGGGTCAATCCCTTCCGTGTGACCACCAGTGGCACGCTCGATAGTAATGACCAACTCCTGCAACATGCGGGCGAGTGGATCATCAAATATAACAATGGCTCCTTCAAAGGTCAAATCATCGACCCTGGCTACCCGCAGGCGCGCGCGTATGTAATTAAGGTGTTGATGGAGATTATCAACAACTACGATGTAGATGGTATCGTCATGGACGACTATTTCTATCCTTATGGTGGCACAACAACAGAAGATGCAAAATCTAAATCATTATACAAACCCAACAACGTGGTGGACGTCAATCAAGACGGCGACACCGATGACGACTGGCGCCGCAGCAATGTGGACATATGCTTAAAGCAACTCTACGACACCATTCAAGCAGTCAAACCTTGGGTACGCTTCGGCATGGGTACTTTCGGCATTTGGAGTACCCAGCAAAAAGCGGCTGAGGCATACGGCATCACCTTGCCAAGCGGTATTCGCGGTTTGGATGACTACGACGTACAGGCATGCAACCCCGTGGAATGGGTCAAGCATGGCTATGTGGACTATATCAACCCACAACTCTATTGGTCCACCAATGTGGCAGCACAAGACTACAAAGTACTCTGCAAATGGTGGGCAAAAGATGTGTGCGAACACTTCTCTAATCAATTGCCTGATGGCAAGAAAGTGCATTTCTTCATTTCGCAAGCTGCCTACCACGCCTACGATGGCTATGCAGGATACGATGCAGGTGTAGGGGAGATTCAAAAGCAAATAGATGTTAATCGCGCCAACCTATCATCAGGTTACACAGGTTCCGTCTTCTACAACACTACCGCCTACAACAAGATGCACCTCGAACTTCGCGACTCACACTTTATGCACAAAGCCCTGCCACCTGCTATGGACTGGAAAGTGAAAGAGCAATTATCTGCACCCGAAAACCTGCGCGTGGAGAACAACACACTCCAATGGGAACACGCCATGGCAGAACGTTTTACCGTATATGCCTACCCGATTGGACTCGATTGGGCTACCGCACAACAGACAGGTACCTACCTGCAAGACATTGTATATGGCAAGGAGTACGCTCTCAGCCATATACCTAACTGGCAAGCCCTCACCATTGCCGTATGCAGCTATGACCGCTATGGCGTGGAGCACCAAGCTGCCATCATCAACGAAGGCGAGTTCCCCGAATCCGACCCTAACGCTACAGAAATCACATGGGTGCTGAATGGCGGCGAGATAAAAGAGGAAGTCTTTACCACCAACGAGCAATTGTGGGAGGAATGGAAACCCGACTATGTAACCTTCTACCAGAATATGTATGGCGATAAGTTCATTCCATCCGAAGATCGTCCTATCAACGATGTCTTAGGCTTTACATGGATCAACTCTTTGGGCAAAGGCATAGCCGCCGACTTCATGACCCAATCCGCTGACTGGCAATGGCTACGAGACTATATGCTCCAAGAAGCCGCAGCACAAGAGGAGACTATCAGTAGTGACAACGATTGGCGCTACAACCTCTACTCCTTCTTCAACTGCGCCGATGCAGCCTACCGTGTGGACGGCTATCGCGCAGCTTACACCGTGGACTTTAGAGAGGCGGGCAAACCCGAAGCATGGGGAGAATACTATGGCAGTATTGGCGAGACCGATGTGCAATTGCCTTCGCATGTCACAGAGACCTATATCCTGCCTACGCCTACCCACCCTATGGGGCATGCGTTCTTGGGTTGGTACACCACTGCTAGCTTTGAAGGCGAAGCTGTATGGGCTATTCCTGCTGGCTGGGTGGGAACGCTATATGCCAAATGGGACGGCATAAGCACCTCTATAGAAAATATCCCAACCGACAACACCATGCGTATCTATGATATTATGGGTCGTATGGTCGGAACGGATATACATACTGTAGGAAAGGGTGTGTTTATTATAGAGCAAAATGGACAACGAATAAAAACTATTCGATAACAACAAACCAATTAATCTTTATTATTAACTTTTAAATCAAAACGCATGAAAAAAACAATGCTTTTTGTGGCAGCTTGCTTGATGAGTTTAGCTGCTAGTGCACAGGTACTGGAAGTAGTATCTATGCAACAACTACCTATCGCTGCTCAAGCAGACATGAAGGTAGCAGGTGTGAGTCCTGCAGGCGACTATGTGTTGCTTACCAGTGGTAGCAACAAGGGTTTGCAATGCTATGACATGGCAAGCCAAACATTGACCACCATCACCGAAGCAGACGGTGCAGGTTACAATGTACAAGTGGGTCAAGACGGTAAGGAAGTAGTGTACCGTGAGACTAGTTTTGATCGCAACAACTTGCGTCAAAACAAGATTATCCGCATGAACATGTCCAACCAACGTCAAAACGTGGTAGCACGTGGTCAACGCGACATGAAGTTGATGGCTACATCGGACAACCTCACTACCGTAGCTATCGCAGACCGCAAGATTGTGCTCAAGCACAATGGTCTTAGCACCACATTGGCTCCAAACGGTATGAACGAGAGTTATCTCTGGCCTTCTGTATCTCCAGACGGCAAGAAAATTTGCTACTACGTAGCTGGCAAGGGCTGCTTCGTTGCTAACACCGATGGTTCTAACCCACAATTTATCGCTCGCGACTGCCGCGCAGCTAAGTGGTATAACAACAACACCATCGTGGCTATGGCTGA
The DNA here is from genome assembly GCA_045589755.1 of Paludibacteraceae bacterium. Taxonomy (GTDB): domain Bacteria; phylum Bacteroidota; class Bacteroidia; order Bacteroidales; family Paludibacteraceae; genus Colicola. Next base: position 17,280 of record JAZNPR010000034.1, on the reverse strand, counting down.
TGAGGATGATGGTCATTTTACCACCGCTTCTGCTATTGTAGCATATAGCCTGAATGGTCAAAAACAAGTGCTGACCAGCAACAAGATGATTGCTATGTATCCTTACACAGCAGAGAATATGATTGTATTCTCTACCTTGAAGGGCGAAACTTATATGTTGAACGTAAAATAAGTAAGCAACTATGAAAAAGATATTTATGATTCTCGCAGCAGCGCTGCTTACCGTTTCGATGTCAGCTGCTGATTTGACTGGCAAACGTATTTATGTGAACCCAGGTCACGGTAGCTTCGGTCCAAACGACCGCCCTATGGCTACTATTCCTTATCCTGAACTGCCTACTACTGGTATGCCTGATACACTCGGTTTCTACGAGTCTAACACCAACCTCTGGAAATGTATGTACCTCGGTGAGAAACTTGAGGCTGCAGGTGCAACCGTATTGTACTCTCGTACCCAATGTGGTCCTTGGCCATATACTATGGTAGATGGTGACTATCCTGATTACACATGGGAAGAATACAAGAATTTGCCAGATTACGAGAAGTACAACCGCGCACTCTCTGAGATTTGCGAGGAGGTTGAGGCTAACAATATCGACTACTTCATCTCTGTGCACTCAAATGCAGCTACCGAGGGTACTACTACCAACTACCCATTGTTCTTGTACAAGGGTGATGATGCTCGTAGTTCTGCCAACTATATCGAGGGCAACTGGGAGAAATGTAACGCTTGCTGGAACTATCGCAACGAGATCATGACCAGCGGTATCGACCCATCTTCTGCATATAAGACTAGCACCAACCTTCGTGGTTGCGACAACTTCTACGGCTATACCCTTGGTGTATTGAAACACAGTGTTTCTGGTTATTTGGTAGAAGGTTACTTCCACACCTACCAACCAGCTCGTCACCGTGCATTGAACCCAGACTATTGCCATATGGAAGGTTTGGCATACTACCGCGGTATCGTAGATTACTATGGCGCAGACAAAGAGAATGTTGGTTATATCTTGGGTACCGTAAAGGACCTCAACAACAAGATGAGCAACAAGCTCTTCACCTACACTCCTAAGACCAACGACCAATGGGTACCATGTAACGGTGCTGAGGTTATCTTGAAGAAAGGTGGTGTAGAAGTAGCTCGCTACAATGTAGATACCTTGTACAACGGTATCTTCGTATTTAAAGGTTTGGAGCCAGGCGACGACTACTCTCTTGATGCAAGTTGCGATGGTTACTTCCCACTCGCTGACCAATACAAGGTTCCATTCGAGGTTAAGGCCAACGCGACTACCTATCCTATGATTTACTTGGCAGACACTGCATGGACTCCTCCTGTAGTCGTTTATGAGGATTATCCAAATCCAGATCAACCTGCTTATCTTGGTTTGCCAAGTGTATTTGAGATGACCCAACAAGCAGATCGCGACTTCAGCGAGGTTATCAAGGGTACTGTTAAGCGCACTCTCCAAAGTGGCGACTCTACCATCCTTCTCTCACACGAGGAAGACGGTACACCTCACATCTATTTGATTAAGAGCAGCTTGAATACTATCGAGACTATTTCTACCGATAGCATTCTTCCACGCGATCCTGACAACGTAGGTGACTACCTCGCACTTTCTGATATCGCATTGACTTGCGACGGCAAACTAGTAGGTGTGAACTATGTTCGTTGCCAATATGGTGATGACCAAGTAGATGCTGGTTACAAACGTGGTACCAAGTACTTCTATATTTGGGATAAGCTCGCAGGCGATGCACGTATTTGGTTCACCGCACAAGACGGTGCTAACTCTTACCGCAGCGATGTAGGTTATACCTTGGCTGTGAAGGGTGAGAGTAAAGATTGCCAAGTATTGGTATCTGCTCGTCACTACAACGCTACCAGTGGTGGTGGTACATTCCGCTACTCTTGCTACACCGTAACCGACGGCGTTCCAAGTTATATCTTCTACGGTAACGCAATCACATTGGGCGAGGATCCTCTTCTCGACGGTACACGCGATGGTGAGAATGTCCAATTCACATTGTCTCCACGCGGTGAGAAGACAGACTTCATCTTGGATGCTGACAAGGTCACTCCTCACGAGTTCCGTTTGCCAGATGCTCAAAACGTAAACCCAACTTCACTTGGTCAAGTTTCTGCTGACTTGATGCACGTGAAGTTCAACGGTGCTACCTACTTCAAGTATGCTGGCAAAGCCCTCATGGCGGCTCCTACCACTGACGCTGATGGCAAAGTAACTGGTGTTCAAGTACTCGATATTACTGACGGTTTGGATCAAGCTAAGGTTATCAAGACTACCAACACCACCTTGGCTGAGGCAGTAGAAGCCACTTACGCTTCTGCAAGTGCTAAGGTTAAAGGTACTGACCTCTATCTCTACTTGCTCGTTGACAACAAGATGTATAGCTTTACTACCGTTGGCGTAGCTCAACCAGTAGTTCCTTCTATCGTGGCTTACAACTTGAATGTTGTAGCTGATGGTGCAAACTATGTATTTAGTTTCGATGCAAATGCAGACGCTGTAGTTGCTGACCTCGTGTTCTACGCTGCTGGCGAAGAGGTGGGCACATTGCCTGTAGAGGTAGTTAAGGGTGCTAACGCTATCACCGTAGCTGCAAGCGAATTGCCTGGTACAGAGGGTCAAGAATTGACATGGGCTGTTAAGTTGGATGGTGGCGCTATCGCCAACTTCGGTATCATCGCTTCTGAGGGTTCACTCATTGAGAGCAGCACTTCTCGTTTGTTCAATGCTGTAAGCACCAACCCAGAGTTGGATAACTTCGGAAAGATTTATATCATGCACCGTGCAGGTTCTTCTACTTCTGCTAACGCTCCTAAGAGCGGTATCTGGGAGTATGACCACAACCTCGCTAAACAAAATACTGAGGCTTACAAGGGCGGCGAAGAGAAATTCGGTAACCCAACTCGTATGTCTATGGACCGCGAGGGTTATCTCTACATTGCAGACTGGGCAGATGGTCACTCTGGTATCTTCATGGCTAATACTGCTGACATGACCCAACCATTCACCCAATTCTTCGCTGGTACACGCGAGGGCGATGGTGCATTCAACAATGGTGGCGTTTACACTGGTTCTTCTACTCCTGGTTGCTATGTATATGACAACGGCGAGGAAGTAAAACTCTTCGTTTACAACGAGGACGCTAAGGGTACATTGCCTGCAAACGGTATGGCTGTTTACAATATCGGTCAAGAGGATGGCACTATCCTCCACTCTTGGGAGACTGCTCCAAGTGCAGTTTACACATTGACTGGTCAAGCCAACACCGAGGGTAACCCATGGGGTACAAGCCACGGCTTCTTCGTAAGTCAAGTACGTGGTTCTGGTAACAACAATAGCGGTGCAACTTCTTTGAAGTTCTACTCTAACGACGGTACAGAGCAAATGTCATCTGCATCTGATGAGTACAAAGAGATCATCACTGGTTCTGACGCAGGTGGTTATGTAGTATCAGCTGACGAGTCAGTTATGATATTCAACGATGGTGATCAACAATTCCTTGTATTTGACATCACATGGGAAGGCGACAAACCAGTTATGGCACTCCGCTATACCATCAAGCACGGTATCGCTACTATCCGTCAAATGAACTGGGATTACGCAGGCAACATCGTATGCTCTGGTGATGCTGGTATTCATATCGTAAGCTTGCCAAAGGAGGAGAACGTAACTGTCGTTCCTGCTAAGAAGGCGTTGACCGTAGTTGTTGGCAACCAAGGTACAAGTGTAGAGAACATTGCTACCGAGGCAACCCTCGACCTCAACGCTCCTATGTACGACGTATTGGGTCGTCAAGTGGATAAGACCTACCGCGGTATCGTTATCCAAAACGGCCAAGCGTTCTTGCTGAAATAATCCTTTGGATTAAATGAATTGGAGGTACTCAATTTAGGTTGGGTACCTCTTTTTTTGTTTTTATTTCAGGGTACACTTCAGAGCATTACAAGGTATTCCTATAATAATCTATCGTGTATCTACCGTATATCTACCGTATATCTACCGTGTATCTACCGTATTTAATAAGGAAGAAGCAAAACAGATACAGAACAAAAACAACAAAAAAAATGCGTATTGTTTGCATATATAAAAAAAAAGCAGTAACTTTGTGCGCCTTAAATAAAATTGGCAATTAACAATCAATTATTAACCATAAAACACAACTATCATGAAAAAAGTCTATCTTTTTCTTGCGTTGGCTATCCCAATGATGGCTTCCGCACAGTTGATGGAGGTTAGCTCTACCCAATTGGTAGCATCTAAAGCCGATGCTAAGGTAGCAGCGTTCAGCCCTAACGGCGATTACCTCTTGTTAACCAACACCAGTCATCAAGGTTTGCAAAGCTTTGATTTGGCTAGTAAACAAATCACCCCTATTACCACAGCTGATGGTGCAGGCTACAATGTGCAAATAGCACAAGACGGCAAGCAAATCGTTTACCGCGAAGTAGTAACTGACGCGAATCAAGTTCGCCACAACAACATCGTTCGCATGAACTTGGCAGGCAAACAACGTCAGATGGTGGCTAAGAACCAACGCAGTTTGGAGGCTATGGCAGTAGAGATGGAGCGTCCTTCTTTCTCTGTAAAGGATCGCCAACTGATGATGACCGTTAACGGTGAGACTAAAGTTTTCTCTCCTAATGGTCAACAATACAGCTACCACTGGGCATCTCTTTCTCCTAATGGCAAGAAAGTGTCTTACTACATCAGCGCAGTAGGTTGCTTCGTATGCGACATTGATGGTAGTAATATCCAGTTTATCGGTCACAACATCCTCGCTCCAGTATGGTACAACGACAATATCCTCGTTGGTTGTGATACCAAGGATAATGGCGAAGTGGTTCTTGAGTCTGTTATCGTAGCTTATAGCTTGGATGGCAAGAAACAAGTATTGACCAATGGCGAGCAAATTGCTGTGTTCCCAAAAGCAGCTGATGGTAAGATTGCTTACTCTACCTCAGAAGGTGAAATCTATGTTATGAACATTAAATGATGCATACTACTATGAAAAAGACATTATTGATTATGGCAGCATGCGTAGTTAGCATCGCCATGTTTGCTACAGACTTGACAGGCAAACGTATTTATATCAACCCAGGTCACGGTAGCTGGGGTCCAAATGACCGTCCTAATGCTACTATTCCTTATCCAAACTTGGCATCTACTGGTATGCCTGATACGTGCGGTTTCTATGAGAGCAATACCAACCTCTGGAAGTGTCTTGAGCTCCGCGACCGCCTTGAGGCAGCAGGTGCATTCGTGATGATGTCACACACACAAGCAGGTCCTTGGCCATACGAAAAAGTAGATGGCGAGTATCCAGATTACACCTATGAGCACTATAAGAGTTTGCCAGATTATGAGAAATACAACCGTCCATTGCTTGACATTGCTGATGAGGCAGAGGCAAACAACATGGACTACTTTATTTCTGTTCACTCAAACGCTGCTACCGATGGTAATACCGTGAACTACTTGGCATACTTCTATCGTGGTAATAACGCTGGTGAGCACGTTGTACCAGGTGCTATCGACCGTTGCAAACGCAGTTGGTATCACGCATTCGAGTGCCGTTCAATGGACGGATTGGAGCCAACCAACTACGACACCCGTGACCCTGAGACATCTAAGCACATCTTGGCTGATATCGATTTCTATCACAGCAGTTACGATGCTACTTTGCCATCAAGTGGTAAGACCTATACAGGTTACCTCGGCGTATTGCACCATGGTGTTCCTGGTTTCTTGGTAGAGGGTTATTTCCACACCTATCAACCAGCACGCCACCGTGCGCTCAACCCAGACTATTGCAAGCAAGAGGGTATCCGCTACTATCGCGGTATCGTGGATTTCTACGGCGCAGAGCCAGACACCAAGGGTTATATCTTGGGTACTGTAAAGGATGAGCATAATGCATTCGTACATGAACTCTACAAATATGCTGCTAACACCAATGACCAATACAAACCTTTGAACGGTGCTGTAGTTACATTGAGCAAGGAGAATGGCGAAGTAGTTGGTACTTATACAGTAGATAACAACTACAACGGTTTGTTCTACTTCCCTGACCTTGAGCCAGGTACATACAAATTGGACGCTGTGGCTGATGGCTACAAACCATTGCACCGCAAATACCAAACCGTAGAGGTTGTAGCAAATGCTACCAGCTATCCATTCCTCTTCTTGGAGGATACTGCTCATATTGATCTCACTGGTCTCTATGAAGATTATCCAAATCCAGAGCAACCATCTTATGCAGCATTGCCAGAGCAATTCAACATGAAGCAAAATGAGTTGAAAGACAATACTGCTAAGATTAAAGGTACTATCAAACGTACTATCCAACACGCTGACTCTGTATTCTACCTCACTCACGAAGAGGATGGTACAGCGCATATCTACGTACTCAACAACACTACTGGTGCATTGGATACTATCTCTACCGTAGGTATCGTGCCAGTTGACACAGAGAACCCAGGTGACTTCCTTGCACTCTCTGATATTGCTATCACTTGCGATAACAAACTCGTAGGTGTCAACTATACTCGTTGCAACTATAGCGATGACGTAGTAGAGTCTGGCTACAAACGTGGTACTACTCGCTTCTATATCTGGGATGACTTCTTTGCTGATCCAGTAGAATGGTTCACCAGCCAATTCTCCAGCAACTCCAACAAGTCTGACCAAGGCTACACCATGGCACTCAATGGTATGTCCAGCAACTGTACAATCCTTGCTACAGGTGTTCACCGCTATGGCAATGGTGCTCGCTTCAGCATCTACAACGTAGTGAACGACATGTTGGCAAGCGAGGCATTCTTCGGCTACCAATTGGGCTCTGGTTTGGGCGCAGAGGAGTTGGCTATCTTCGACGAGGCTGAGGATGGTGTTGACTTCCGTCTCACACTCTCTCCACGCGGCGAGAAGAAAGACTTTATCATGGATGCGGAGAAGATGGCTCCAGTAGAGTTCAAGACTGCTGGTTCAAATGAAGAGCCAATCGTGTTGGGTGAGTTCCCAGCAGAACTCATCGGTGTGAAGTTCCAAGGTGCTTCTTACTTCAAGTATGCAGGTCGTGACATGATGGTCACTCCTTTCGAGAACGAAGAAGGCTTTGTGGCTGGTCTAAAATTGTTTGACATCACCGACGGTATGGACAAAGCTGTAGAGGTGAAATTGGATTACGGTTTCTTTGAGCCTTACGGTGCTCCTACTGCTCACGCAAGTGCAGGCGCATATGTAGATGGCGCAGTGCTCAACCTCTACCTCTATGTAGATGGTTTGGTATGGTCATTCACCACCGTAGGTGTACAACAACCTATCGTTGAGCGCATGAACGCCCTCGACCTCCAAGTGGCTAAGACCGAATTTGACTACATCTTCTCATTCGTGGCTAACCAAGATGCTCCATACGCTGCTATCCTCTTCTACGATGAGAACAAAGAGGTAGTTGAGCAAATCGACATCGAGGCTACTAAGGGCAAGAACCAAGTACGCGTGGCTATCGATATGCTGCCAGCGGAGGCTAAGACATGGGGTATTACCCTCACAGGTACTCCTGTTCCAGGTATCGGTATGGTAGCTGACCACGTAGATTCTACTATGGTTAAACCTTACGCTATTGTTAATAGCCATCCTCTCACCGACCAATTCGGTCAACTCTATGTGATGGAAGGTTCAGGCGATAACAAGGGCGTTTCTATCTATGATATTGATATGAACAAGCTCAATACCACTCCATATGTATCTACCGATGCTGCTTGGAATGCTCCTAAGCGTTTGGCTGTAGCTTCTGATGGTACATTGTTCATCGCTGAGTACAGCGACGATCACAGTGGTGTATATGTAATGGATCCTGCTCAACCAGAGAATATTACCCAATTCTTTGTGGGTGAGCGTGATGGCGCGGGTGTTATCTCTAATGGTGGCGTTAACGTAGGTGCTTCTACCGCTGGTATCTCTATCTACAAAGAGGGTGCTGAGTCTAAGTTGGTTGTTTACAACGAGGACTTCGGTACATCACTCGGTAACATCTTGATCTACAATATCGGTCAAGCAGACGGCTCTATCCTGAAGACTTGGGATGCAGCTCCATCTGAGGTATATGGTAAGGGCAGCAACTTGGCAGGTCTTGTTAACAAGAACGGTCAACCAATCTTAACAGATCATGGATTCTTCGTTTCTACTCTCCGTTATGCTGGTGGTAACAATAGTTATGCTACATCTTGCCGCTACTATAACTTTGCAGAGGAGTGCGAGTTCTCTACTCACTACGATGAGTTCGTGGGTTATGTAAATGGTAGCAACGACGGTGCTTTGGCACTCAGCAACGACCAAAAGTACCTCGTATTGCCAGACGATAACAACCAATTCGTTATCTTCGAGTGCGCATGGGACGAAGAGGGTAAACTCAGCGTGAAGTATGTAGAGTCATTCGTTCACAACCTGGGCCCTGTTTACCAATTGAGCTTCGACTACGCAGGTAACTTGATTGCTTCTGCTGCTGGTCATATCACTCGCTACACCATGCCAACCGCTGATAACACCATCGTTATCCCAGCTAAGACAGCGTTGGCAGATGCTCCAGAGTACGATCCAACAGGTGTGGAGAATGTGACTGTAGAACTTGACCTCAATGCTCCTATGTACGATGTATTGGGTCGTCAAGTGGATAAGACCTACCGCGGTATTGTTATCCAAAACGGTCAAGCGTTCCTTATTGCTAGATAAAATTGTCGAGTAAACTAGTGGAACTAGCCTGACTAGTAGAATTAGCCTGACTAGTCACACTAGCCTGACTAGATTTTCAATCCAAGTGCCTAACTTCGGTTAGGCACTTTTTTTTGTAGTTTTGATTGAAAAACCAACTATTTCTTGATGAAAATTTGTATATATACAAAAATTGTTGTAATTTTGTCGCCGAATTGGTAACACATAATTATCCTATTTATACATCTATATCATGAGAAAAATCATTCTTCTTTGGGCAGTATGCGCATGTAGCATACTCGCCAATGCTCAACTATTAGAAATAGTTTCGACGCAGCAACTATCCATTCCTTCTGACGAGGGGCTCAAAGTAGCTGCTCTTAGTCCTCTGGGGGACTACCTTCTGCTAACCAATGATGTGAACAGAGGGTTGATGCAGTACGATCTTTCCACTGGTCATATGACCAGCATCAGCGATGCCGATGGTGCAGGTTGGGCAGCGAGGATTAGTCCAGACGGTCAAGAGATTGTATATCGTGAACGATATATGCATGAGGACCAAACATTACGTAATAACATTGTAAAGTTTACACGCGACACGCACAAAAGAGCGATGATAGCTAAGGGGCAACGCGATTTGCGCAAACTGGTATCGACTAATCAGAGCAGCAACGTAGCCATCAACGGAGAGCTGCACATGGTGCTAACACAGGGTAGTAAGACAACTATTCTCACGCCTAACGGAGTAGATGAGGCATACAATTGGGCAAGTCTTTCACCCGATGGAACGAAGATTTTGTATTATGTTTCTGGCAAGGGTTGCTACACCTGCGACCTCCACGGAAACAATGTTCACTATATAGCTCTTGATTGCCGTGCACCACAATGGTATGGCAATGATATTATCATTGGTATGCACGATGAGGATAATGGCAAATGGCTGACTGCATCGGCTATTGTAGCATACAATATGCAAGGAGATAAGCAGATACTAGTCAATAAAGAGCATATGGCTATTTATCCCTATACTGCGAATGGAAAAATCGCTTTCTCTACCGCCAATGGAGAGATATATCTAATGCATGTAAAATAATCTATAAACAATACGATTATGAAACGATTATTTTTATCCCTCTGTGCGCTGGGTATGGTATTGTCTGCCAGTGCTATCAAAGTATATGTCAATCCAGGTCACGGTAGTTGGGGCCCGAACTGCCGCCCTATGGCTACTATCAATTATCCCGCAGGCGACACCTTGGGTTTCTTCGAATCAAACACCAACCTGTGGAAAGCATTCATGCTGGAGACCAAACTCAAAGCCGCAGGTTTTGATGTCAAGATGTCACGCCGCGCATCGGGTGGTAGCGGAACCAATGAATACAACAAAGCATTGAGTACGATCTGCTCCGAAGCCGAGAACTACGGTGCAGACTATTTCATCTCTATCCACTCCAATGCAGGACCTGATGGTAGCGATGGTTCATTTGCCAACTACCCTGTCATCCTCTATCGTGGCTATACAGGGCAACCCAAAGTGGCGAAAAGCGATGTCATGGCCAAGAAGTGTATGGCGCGTTTGTATGATATTTTTTACGCTACACCTAAGAACAAAAACGGCGGTGGCGGACCTGAGTTTACCACCTATTATTCGCCCAGCAATCCTGATATTTTAGGCGACTTGTCGTTCTATAACACTTCTTCCACATACGGCTACTTGGGCGCATTGAAGCACGAGATTCCGGGTTTCTTGTCCGAGGGATATTTCCACACCTATAGCCCTGCTCGCCACCGTGCGCTGAATCCAGACTGGTGTCGCGAAGAGGGTATCCGCTACTACCGCGGTATTATGGACTATTACGGCAAAGCCAAAGAGAATGTAGGATACATCTTGGGCTATGTCCGCTCTAAGACTGAGAAGTTCTCCCATACGCACTACATACCTCATTCTTCGTCCAACGATGTGTATAAGCCTATCAACGGCGCTAAGGTGGTGTTGCGCAACGACCAAGGTGAGGTGATCAAGTGCAATTGCTATCCATACGTGAAGCGCATGCTCAAGAACCAAGACTACTATACCACCGACCACAACTACAACGGTATATTTATGTTCGAGAACTTGGCTCCTGGCAAATATACCGTTTCGGTACATGCTAGTGGCTATAAGGATTATACGGGCACTATCACAGTTACAGCCGACAAGACCACTTATCCAGAAATCTTCTTGGAGAAAGGTCAAGGCACTGACCCAAATATCAATGCTGATATCAAGTGGGTGCTGAATGGTGGTATTATCCCTGGCGGCGATGTGCCTAGCAACGCCGACTTGTGGGAGACTTTCAAGACCGACTTTAATAATTATTATGGCATCAATCGTTCGGATCAAGCGATTACCAATGTGGCTGTATTCTGGCCATCGGGTATTGATTCGGATGATGATAATATATTGACCAATGCCAACTCTGCTTACAAATGGTTGGGCGATTATATCCAATCTGTAGCAGGTGCGCCTAATGGCGAATTGTGGTGGCGTGCTAATCTGCATGCGTTCTTCAACTGCGCAGCCGATTATAAGTTGGGTAGTGTAGCTGCAGCCAATTTCTCCGAGGCGGGCAAGCCTGCGGCATGGGGCGAGGCATACCAAATGGCTATGGGAACGAGCGCCACATTGCCATCGTCTGTCAAAGAAACATATGTAATTCCTACTCCAAAGAAGGATGGCGATGTATTTGTGGGCTGGTATAACAACCCACGAGGACAAGGCACACCTATTACCTCTATCCCTGCGGGCTACAAGGGTACTATCTACGCTATATGGCAATACGACAATCCTGATTCAGATAAGGAAATAAATATTGTCACATGGGTATTGAACGGCGGTATTGTGCCAGGTGGCGATGTGCCAAGCAACGAGGAGCTGTGGACAGCCTTTATGGATGGATTTAATGCTTACTATACAGGCTATAGCAACGAAAGCGGCACTTTCAAAACACGTACCGCGCGTCCTATTACTGAAGTTCTGGAGTTCACTTGGACTAATATCGGTGCCTTGGGATTGGCTTTTATGACCGACAGCAATTCGCCATGGAAATGGTTGGGCGACTATATCTTGTCTGTGGCCAATGCTCAAGGCATAGTGCTGACCACCGATTCGGAATGGCGTCAGCAATTCTATGCGTTCTTCAATTGTACCAATGTATCGAAGAAGGCGGATGGTAGCACTGTAGGTTCTACGATTGATTTCACCCAAGCAGGTAAACCAGAGGCGTGGGGCTTGGCTTATCAAGTTGCCCACGGTATCACAGGTGAACTGCCAACCACCATCACGACGCCATACACCATTCCTACACCTGTACGCGCAGGATATATATTTGTGGGCTGGTATGACAACCCAGAGGGTACAGGTACGCCACTCACCGTACTGCCTAAGGGCTATGTGGGTACCGTATATGCAATATGGAAGAAGGATACTCCAGATGCTGTAGAGAATATCGTTGTTCCATTGGATATTCAGGCTCCAATGTACGATGTGCTGGGTCGTCAGGTGGATAGGACCTACCGCGGTATTGTTATCCAAAACGGTCAAACCTATTTGCTCCAATAAGGGATTATCTATGATAAACAAGGAAGCCGCCCCAAGGGTGGCTTCTTTGTTTATTACGACTATGGTCTATCTATGCGGACTAAAATTGTATTGAGAATCCAGCATGGACATTGATTCCAGCTTGCGCGTAGTACCAACAACAGCGACTACCGTCCATGAATCGGCTCGCCTCTGCACCGCCGTTATTCGCATACTTGGCGTTGAAGATATTGTTGATTTGGCATAAGAGGCGAATATCGGGGAATCGGGTATCGGATATCGGTAATCGGTATTGCAGATTCACGTTCGTCGTTGAATAGGCACGGAGCATGGCATTCTCATCCTGGGTGTTGTCGAGATACTGCTTGCTCACGACATTGGTTTGTACGGTAGCTGTGAAGCCAGCTATATCAAAGGTGAAGAAGGACATGGCGGTGAGTGTAGGCGAGAAAGCAATGGTAGTGGTGCCTACGACCGAGTCTTGTCCGACCCAATTCCAGTTGTCTTGATCGTCGTAGAGGTCGATATACTGGTGGTAGTTGAGTATCTTGTTGCGCGATACCACCACGTTGGCATCCCAACGCAGCCAATTGGTGATCTTCACGCCCGCTGTGAGTTCGGCTCCCATGCGGTAGGAGTCTTTGACGTTCTTGGTCTTGTAGGCTCCCACATCGTTGTACTCGCCCGTGAGGACAAGCTGGTTGTCATAATCCATGAAGTAGAGGTTGGCACCGACAGTAAAACGGGGGTGTGCATAGGTATATCCCAGTTCGTAGTCATAGAGGCGTTCGGCATGAGGAAGTCCTGTGTATTCGCCCGTTGAGGCGTCGTAGAGGACATTCTCCTTGTAGTTGTTGCGGCTGGGTTCGCGGTTGGCGATAGCGAAGGAAGCAGAGAGCAAGTGACCACGATTCTGGTAGGTCAAGCCTGCTTTGGGGTTGAAGAAATGGAAGTCCACCGAAAGCGGGAGGTCGGTCATATCTTCATCGTTGAGGCCATTGCGCTCGTAGCGGACATAGCGGTATTGCAGGTCGGCATAGAGCGAGAGTTTCTCCTGTGCGCGGTTGATGATGCGCCAGTTGGCTTTGGCGTAGATATTGGCGTCGGTCTTGCGGGCATTGTTGCGGTAGTATTCGTAAGGGTATGGGCTATTGGATATTGGCAATGGGATATTGGCGAGGTAGTGGAGTGTGCCAAAGTGGTCGCCTAGGTAGTAGTTGGCTGCGCCGCCGAACTGCAAATCTACGGGCTCGGAGATGTATTTGGCAGAAAGTACGCCGCCGAAGAAATGGTTGTCGAGTTGCTTGCGGTACATGCCGTAGGCCTTAGTATCGGGCGAGAGGTTAGAGGCGAGGGGGAGGCCCCAGTAGGAAAGTTTTTTGCGTTTGTACTGCTCATAGTAGCCTGCGCCGTGGGTGTAGTGGGCAGTAGCGGAGAGTGACCATTGGGGTGTGAAGCGGTGGCTGATGGATAATTGGGCATGCTGTTGGGCATAGTTGTCGGTTTGATTGGGGTAGTAGGCAGTAGAGTCGGAGCCGTCTGCGGCGGTGGTGGTATATTCGCCTGCGGGGTTATAGCGTCGGTCGGCGCCGTTGATGCCATAGGCGGTATTGTAGTCTACACCATCCCAGCCCATGCCTGTTGTTTCGCTACCGCCAAAGAAGCGGGCAACGACTTGCGTGTTAGCACCATACCATCCGAGGTCGCCGTAGTAGGAATAGAGGTCGGAGGCGGTGCGATAGAGGAAGCCATCGGAGTTGACCTTGGAGAAGCGGGCATTGGCACGCCACTGGTTGGGCAGTACGATATGGGCATCGACCATCTCGCGGAAGGTGTTGTACATGCCGCCGTTGAAAGTCAAGCCTACGGACGAAGAGGCGATGAGGCTATCAGGCGATGAGGTGATGAGGTGATGAGGTGATGAGGTGGACATGTTGATGCTGGCGCCGAAGGATGCGCTACCGTTGGTGGAGGTACCTACGCCGCGTTGGACATTGATTGAGGACATGCTGCTGGCCATGTCGGTCATATTGACCCAGAAGACGGTTTGGCTCTCGCTGTCGTTGAGTGGCACATCATTGACGGTCATGTTGATGCGTGTGTGGTCGGTACCTCGAATACGAAAATAGGTGTATCCGACACCCAGTCCATCATCGCTGGTAGCGACCAAGGCGGGTACACGCGAGAGCAGGTAGGGTAGGTTCTGCCCCGTGTTGTCTTGGTTGAGTTCTGTGCGATCGAGAACAATTTTGTTGTTAGTGACTTGCGCTACAGGCGCGTTAACGACTACCTCATCCAGTTGTCGGGTGAGGACGAGTGTGTCGGTGTTGGTCTGCGCATACGCAGCAACACCCGCCGCCAACAAGGCGGACGAAAGGATAGTGAAATGTTTCATACTCCCTCTGCAGCATTACCTGCCCAGGTTCTAAGGGTATATTCTCAGCCGAATTATCAATTGTCAATTTTCAACTGTCAATTGACAACGTGAGGCACCCCTGTTGGTTAATAATTATGTTTAGGGCAATTCTATAAATTGCCCGTTTTTATTTAGAATCGATAGCAGAATGTCAGCATCCAGCCCCATTCATTCATACGTTGGTTCGCCACGAGAGGCTTTTTGATGAGATTGTTGAGTCCAAAATCATATCCAGCTTGCAGGCGATAGCAATCCCATTCGAATCCACCGCCCAAGCCGAATTGGATATTCACTCGATGCAAGTGGTTTTCGATATATCTATCATGTGGATTCAGGATGTAGCCCAAATCTTGTAGGTAGGTAGCGCAAAGGTCGGAGGTGTAGTTCTCCAGTAAATCGTAGTTGGTTAATCCAATTTGCAACTGTGGTCCTGCATAGAAGAACATATTGAGTTTCTTCCACAAGTTGATAGTATAGTACGCGCGCACGGGTATGGTGAGCTGCAATTGCACGATGTTGTGCTCCACCCTCTCCACCTGTGTGCTCTCTTCGGTCAGAGAAGCCCAATGCTGCTGATTGATGCCATAGGTGAGGGTAGCCAAGGCGCCTGTCTGAATACTAAAGTGATGTGGCAGGTTGAAGTCCACGGTAGCACCGATGCGTGCACCATGTTGGTAATAGATGGGTGAATTATTCTGTCGTTCGTCGTACTGTACGTATCCCACCTCGAATCGCCAATCGGTGGAAAACTGGTAGGGTGCTTCTTCTTTTTTGCGTGTCGGGTCAAAGAACTCTGTGGTTTGCAATTGCGTTGTTCCGCGCAGGGTTTCCTGAGCCGATAGGGCAGAAGGGGCAGCCCAGCAGCATAGTACGAAGACTAATATAGCATATATCTTTTTCATCTTAGCAAATGTCTTTTTTTATCAAATTCGTATGTATTTCGCCTACAAAGGTACTACTTTCTTATCAAATATGCAATTTTTTTACGAAAAATACGCTTTTTTTACAAAAATATTTGCGTATTTGCATTTTTTGTAGTACCTTTGCACCCGATTTCGGCTTGGTGCCATCGTCTATCGGTTAGGACAAGAGATTTTCATTCTCTAAAGCGGGGTTCGATTCCCCGTGGCACTACAGATAACAATAAACTATAACAACTTTAATTATTACAAACCAAGATGGCAAACCACAAATCATCTTTGAAGCGTATTCGTCAAACGGCTACTCGTAAGGCCCACAACCATTATTATGCAAAGACAACTCGCAACGCTGTTCGCGTTTTGCGTGCTACTACAGACAAGGCTGCTGCTGAGCAACTGCTTCCTAAAGTAAGTTCTATGTTGGATAAATTGGCTAAGCGCAATATTATCCACCGTAACAAAGCTGCTAACTTGAAGTCAAGTTTAGCTTTGCACACCAACGCTCTCTAAGCAATCCCACCTAACAGCATAAAAATGTGGGGCTACCAAACGGTAGCCCCTTTTGTCGTGTTTACCCGTAATGGGCAATAGCTTATAGCCTATTGCCCATCAGGGTGTAACGTTGGTTACCGCGGAGGATATAGATCATGCCATCGGAGCCCAAGACGAGGCGTGCATCCACCGTAGGGGTGGTGACAGACTCTGTGTCGGTAGGATTGGAAGGATCGGATGGCTTGGTAGAAGTCACTGACAGACGGTGACGAAGACCTACTTGCTCATCGGTATAGTACTCAAAGTGGAAATACAGGTTCTCGTTGTTCTCGCGTGCGGCATCCAAGATCTGTTTGGACAATTCATACACTGTAGTCTCACCAGGAACAAGATCCACCTCTGCTACGGGGTCGCTGTCGCATGTGCCCAAAGTGACCTTCAGAATGGCAAAGTACTCGGGCTCTAACCACTCCATTTTCAGCGAGGTATATTCATCGGTATTTGATGGATCATATACATAGACATCGTAGCCGCTATCGGAGGTCAGGGACTCTTTGTTAGGCAAGATAGGCAGACAGTCCTCGCAGGTAGAGTTAGGACCTACACCATAGGGGGTGCAGATGAAGCGGCTGGTCTTGCCTGGCACAGAAGGAGCGATACCGATACGCAGAATATAATGCGAAACTTCCAAGCCAAACTCTGCCATCATTTTCTTGATATCATCTATATTCACCTCGCGTGATTGGTTGCTAGATACCTCTATCTGGCGGAACATTTTTTTTGTAGAATCGGTATTGCACTTATCCATGATAGTCATAGTGATATTGCAATCCGAATAGAGGTTAGCAACAAAACCCTCTAGGAACAGGCTGATATCGGCTCTATACCAAATCGTATCGGTGACTGTGATATCAAAGGGTATTTCATTCAAACGGTTGGCTTTAGCTCCACTGGTTTGTTCTTGGCAATCGCAGTAGTAGGAAGGGTAGCCTTCTTTCCAACCTGTGCAGTCGGTTGATGCCAGTTGGTTTGCGAAGATAGGTGACGCCATCAGTATGGCTGTCACAAGAGTTGTGTACATTCGTTTCATTGTTGTATTCTGTTTAGTTGTTAATTTCTGTTTGGAGGTTA
>JAZNPR010000033.1:0-34145 GCA_045589755.1 Paludibacteraceae bacterium | reverse complement strand
CCCATGTTGTCACCCTTGAGCGAGTTGGTCAAAATAGTGAATGGCACTGCCAACATTGCAGCCCATGCTGCACCAATAAACGCATACGAAACAAGCAACACATATTGGTTAGTCACAAACAATGTAGAAATAAATCCTAATGCACCAACAATCAATGAGATAGCATAAGCACCCTTATTGTGGAATTTCTTTTCCAAAGCAGGCATAACCAATGCCCAAAGCATAGAACCAAATGCCTGAATAGCAAAACATACACCTACCCAGTTACCTGCGTTTTGGAATGGCTCAGCAGCAGTAGAAGCGCCATCCCAACCGAAACATTGGGTAGCAATAGCACCATTAGAATAAGTCCACATAAAGAGGAAAGCAGCCCAGCAGAAGAATTGCACCAGACCTACCGTCCAGAAGGTAGAAGGAGCATCAATAAGCAGTTTGATGAAACTTGCATCCTGTTTCTTTTCGTCTTTCTTGGTATCAAGTCCGTGGAACTTAGCATATTCCTCTGGATTTAACTCCTTGACAGTCACGAAAGTATAGAGAACACAAAGCATGAGAATAGCAGCACCAATATAGAAGCTCCATTTCACTGAGTCTGGAATAACACCTTCTGGAGCGGTATTAGCAATACCTACCCAAGTAAAGAGAATTGGGAAGATGTAACCAGCGAGTGAACCTGCGTTGCAGAGGAAAGATTGGATAGAATAAGCGAGACCTTTTTGCTCCTCGTTCACCATATCGCCGACCATCATCTTGAATGGTTGCATAGCAATATTGATAGAAGTATCCAAGAACATGAGCGAGAAGAGTCCAAACCACATAGCGGCATTGAGACCAAGGAAGAGGGATTGTGTAAAAGTAAAGTTACCCGCATTAGGGAGAAGCAACATCACAGCCACCGCGATGAGCGCACCAACGATAAGGTAAGGTTTGCGACGACCGAGGCGATTCCAAGTCTTATCAGAATACTTACCCACGAGAGGTTGCACGATCATACCCATCAATGGAGGGAGTACCCAGAAGAATGAAAGTTGGTGAGGATCAGCGCCTAACGTGGCGAAAATACGAGAGATATTAGCACTTTGAAGTGCATAAGCGATTTGGACTCCAAAGAATCCAAAACTGAGGTTAAATAGCTGCCCGAAGGACAAGTTGCGTTTTTCTGTCATGACATGTATTTTTCAAAATCGGGCACAAAGGTACTACTTTTTTTTTACACGCGCAAGAGAGTGCTGCAAAAAAGTGCATTTTTTTCTCCGCAAACGTTTTCGAGCAAAGAGAACAAGCAAGATGTTTTGTCTAAAGAAATAAACGTTTATTCCCTTTCTCCATAGTAGTGATTTAAGTGGAATATTCATGGAGTATTCGTGGGATATTCATGGGGTATTCATATGTGTCGGGTATGTATCGGGTATGTATCGGGTATGTATCGGAACATATGGGCAGCGAGAGGGTGCGAAAAAACAGGTAAAAAATGGGAATATTTATCAACAAAGAAAACAATAAACATCCTTGCACTGGCGCGCAGAAAGCCAAACTATCTAAACCAAAAGCAACATGAATTATAAAATCAACAACTCAAACAATAAAAATCACAACAGCAATACCCTTGTTACAAAGTGAATATCAAGGCATTAAAGGAAGAAAGAGAAAAAATAAGTATTTTTTTAAGCAAAAGATTTGCACATGTGAAATTTTTGTTGTAATTTTGCAGTTGAATTAGGCGGTAAGGCGAGAGGCGAAGAAGGAGTATATTTTACAACAACATAAACAACACCAATCAACAACATCTGCGCGCGCCAACATGCGCTTGCAAAAGAAGATTGACTTAACTACCAGATTCGCAGTTTATTAAAAAACAAATTAAAAAATAACGCACACTATAATAATTATATATAGTTCGTATGACACGACATGAACAACTGATTGAAGCACTACAACACAATTTTGGTTTTGACTCGTTCAAAGGAAACCAAGAAGCAATCATCAACAATCTCATGGATGGCAAAGATACCTTCGTATTGATGCCAACCGGTGGAGGAAAAAGCCTATGCTATCAGCTACCATCATTGCTGATGGAAGGCGTAGCCATTGTCATCTCACCACTGATAGCCCTAATGAAAAATCAAGTGGATGCTATGCGCAATTTCTCAGAAGAAGACGGCGTGGCACACTTTATCAATTCATCTCTATCACGTCCAGAAATACAAGCAGTGAAAGCCGACATCTTGGCTGGCAAGACCAAACTGCTATACCTTGCCCCAGAATCGCTGAACAAAGATGAGAACGTGGACTTTTTGAAAGGCGTAAAAATATCCTTCTACGCCGTGGACGAAGCACACTGTATCTCAGAATGGGGACACGATTTCCGTCCCGAATATCGCCGTATTCACCCTATTGTAGAACGCATCGGTAAAGCCCCCATCATTGCACTGACTGCAACTGCAACACCTAAAGTGCAGAATGACATACAAAAGAACCTGGATATGTTGCACGCAACGGTATTCAAATCGTCGTTCAACCGTCCGAACCTATATTATGAGGTACGCGAGAAGACCGATGAGGTGGATAAAGACATTGTGAAGTATGTTCGCACTATGAGCGGAAAATCGGGTATCATCTACTGTCTAAGCCGCAAAACGGTGGAAGAATTGGCTGCGACACTCAACGTGAACAATATCTCTGCCCTGCCCTACCACGCTGGTATGGACGCTCCCACACGTAGCGCAAACCAAGATGCATTCTTGATGGAGAAAGTGCAAGTGATAGTAGCAACTATCGCCTTCGGTATGGGTATCGACAAGCCCGATGTGCGCTTCGTGATACACTATGATATACCCAAATCACTGGAAGGCTACTACCAAGAGACTGGTCGTTCAGGTCGCGATGGCGGCGAAGGACAATGTATATGCTTCTATTCACCCAAAGACATAGAGCGTTTGCGAAAGTTCCAACAAGGTAAACCTATTGCAGAGCAAGAAATTAGCAATCAATTACTATTCGAAACACAATCGTATGCTGAGTCGCCTATATGTCGCAGAAAACTGCTATTGCACTATTTTGGTGAGGAATACAACCAAGAGAAATGCGGCAACTGCGATAACTGCAAGAAGACCTATCGTATGATGGACGCGACCGAACTCTTGGGATTGATACTGGAGACTATTCACCAACTGAACGAGAAGTTCCGTTCACGACACATCGTGGATATTATTCGCGGAAATGAAACATCAACCGTAATCTCGTATAAACACAACGAATTAGAGAACTTTGGTTCGGGCGAAGATGAAGATGAGGCAGTATTGCATGCTATCATTCGCCAAGCGTTGATAGCTGGATATATAAAGAAGGATATAGAGTCCTACGGCGACTTGAAATTGACCCCTGACGGCAAGAAATTTATGAAGCGTCCATCAAAATTTGAGGTGCCTATCGAGGTACATAGCGATGACGAAGATGCCGACATGGAAGCAGGAATAGGCGCATGCGCCGCAGCCGATGATGTGCTCTTCTCCATACTGAAAGACCTGCGCAAGAAACTGAGTAAGCGCATGAATGTGCCACCATTCGTGATATTCCAAGACGGAAGTTTGGAAGCCATGGCGACCAGTTATCCTATCACCATGGAAGAGTTGCAAAACATTCCTGGTGTGGGTGCAGGTAAAGCCAAACGCTATGGCGATGAGTTTATCAAACTGATCAAGGGTTATGTGGAAGAAAACGATATTATCCGCCCTGAAGACCTGCGCGTTCGCACCGTAGCCAAGAATTCGGCACGCAAGATTGCCATCATTCAGGCGATTGATAGACGCGTGGCATTGGATGACTTGGCAGAGCGATTGGGTATGTCGATGGAAGAGATGCTGGAGGAGATAGAAGCTATCGTATATTCGGGTACACGACTGAATATCAAATACTTTATCGACGAAGTAGTGGATCCTGATGAGGAGTTTGACATCTACAACTACTTCCGTCATGCCGACAATGACAGCATCAAGTTGGCGATGGAAGAGTTGGGCGAAGATGACTACGATGAGATCAATGTGCGACTGGTGAGAATCAAGTTCCATAGCGAGTTGGGGAATTAGTTTAGTGTTTAGTGTTTAGTGTTTAGTGAGAAAGGGTGAGATAGATATAATCACATTGGGTTGCTCAAAGAACTTGGTGGATGCAGAGCGATTGATGCGCCAATTGGAATTGGCGGGGTATCGCTGCGTACATGATTCGGCTACACCCAAAGGCGAGATAGCTATCATCAATACCTGCGGATTCATCGGCGATGCCAAAGAAGAAAGCATAGACATTATTCTGCAATTTGCGGAGCGCAAAACCAAAGGCAAACTGCGTAAGTTGTACGTCATGGGCTGCCTGTCGCAACGCTACAGAGAAGAACTGCCTGCGGAGATTCCCGAAGTGGATAAGTGGTTTGGAAAGTTTGATTACATGGGGATTGTGGAAGAGTGCGCAAGCGCACAGTTTAGAGAACGCCCTGAGGGCTACAGTTTAGAGTTTAAAGGCGAGAAGTTTGAGCGGACGATTACGACGCCGAAGCACTATGCGTATCTGAAGATTGCGGAGGGGTGCAATCGATACTGCTCATACTGCGCGATACCGTTGATTACGGGGAAATTTACATCACGCCCAAAAGAAGAGATACTGGACGAAGTGAAGTGGTTGGTTGGCGAAGGCGTGAAAGAGTTTAATGTGATTGCACAAGACTTGTCCAGTTACGGATTGGACCTCTATGGCGAGCACCGATTGGCAGAATTAGTCGATGAAATGGCGCAAATTGAAGGCGTGGAGTGGATACGATTGCACTATACCTACCCTACGGATTTCCCATACGACCTGCTGCCCGTAATGGCAAAACACAAGAATGTGTGCAAGTACATGGATATTGCGCTTCAACATTGTTCGGACAACATGCTGAAGAAAATGCACCGCCATATCACCCGCGAAGAACAAGATGCGGTAATTACGCGCATACGCCGCGAAGTGCCAGGGATATGTATTCGCACAACCCTGCTGGTGGGACACCCAGGAGAGACGGAGGAAGACTTCAACGAGTTGTGCGAGTGGGTGAAAACAATGCGTTTTGAGCGGTTGGGAGCCTTTGCGTACAGCGAAGAAGAAGGGACATTTGCGGCAAAACACTACAAAGATGATATTCCGCAAGAGGAAAAAGAACGACGCGTGGACATACTAATGGCGATACAACAGTCGATTTCATCGGAGATATTGAGCCAAATGGTGGGCACGAGACAACGCGTGGTGATAGACAGAGAGGAAGAGGAATATTACGTTGGGCGCACGCAGTATGACTCGCCCGAAGTGGATTGCGAGGTGCTGATAGAGAAGGAGGCGAAAGGCGAAAGGTTAGAGGCAGGAAATTATTACAATGTAACTATCATAAAATCAGAGGACTTTGACCTCTATGCACAATTATGAAAACAAAAGAACTAATCCAACACATTGCGACAAGCACTTCCATGACTAAGACACACACGGAAGAGTTGCTGAATGCGACTGTGGCCGTGTTGCAAAAAGAATTACTTGCAGGGAAGAGTGTACAATTGCAAAACTTTGGTACGCTGGAGATGAAACGCAAAAACGCTCGTGTAGTGGTACACCCACAAACAAAAGAACGCACAACTATCCCAGAGAAAATGCAATTGACTTTCAAGCCCAATCAAAGTATTAAAGAACAACTCAAAAACATCTAAAGTATGGCTAACGATAAACTGACATGGGTAGAACTACGCAAAGCAGTAGCTCAAGCCGCCAACCTGACAGAACAAGAAACAGGACAGTTTCTTAATGCCCTTTTGGATGCATTAGTAGAGGGTTTGAAAGAAGATAAGCAAGTGAAAATCAAAGGGATTGGAACTTTTTCACTCAAATCAGTAGCACCTCGTAAAAGTGTAAACATTGCCACAGGCGAAACCTTTACGATTGAAGGGTACAACAAACTGACCTTCAGTGCAGAATCCATGCTCAAGGAGAGCGTAGAGAAACGTTTGGAACAGCCCAAAACAGAGGCCGTGATGGCAGAAATCAATAACGATCCTATCAAGAAATTGGGCGAACAAGCTGATGAAATCGTGGATATATTGGCAGAACTGGGACAAGCGGTATCCAAACCAAGTTTGGAGGTTGAAGAAGTTCCAGAGGTTTCAGAAGTTTCAGAGGTTTCAGAGGTTGCAGGGATTTCAGAGGTGAAGGCAGAAGAAGCTATTGAAGAGCCAACTATAGAACCTGCGCCTGCACCTGAAGAAGAGCCAACAGAGGAACCTGTGGAAGCAGTTACAGAGGAGCTTACAGAAGAAGCAAAACCTATCGCAGAACCTATCGCAAAACCAACATGCAAGTGCCACAAATGGGTGTGCTGGGTGATTGGTGCATTGTTGCTGTTGGGTATAGTAGGAGCGGGCGTGTATTTCCGTGCGACATTGATACAATGGTGGCAATGCATGCAAGACTGTCAGCCAATTACGGAGGAAGTGGAAGAAGTTTTAGCAGTTGAAGAAATTGAAGAGGTGAAAGAACTGACATTGGCAGAGAAACCACGCGAGTATGTGAATTTCATTGGCATTGAGCGAGTTGGGAAAGATAGTCGATTGGCATGGATAGCGTACAAGTATTACGCACAAAAAGACTTGTGGGTGTTTATCTACGAAGCGAATAGAGACATCATTAAGTACCCCGCACATGTGCGTGAAGGTCAGGTGATTCGTATCCCAGAACTGAGCGAGGAGTATAGGAATCTGTACAACCCAGAACTGAAGCAACTGGTGGATAGTTTAGCGGTGGAATACCTTAGGAAGTAGTTTAGTGTTTAGTGTTTAGAGTTTAGAGGCAAGGGGATTTGAACGAAGATGTAATACATATTCACAGGGCACGGACGCATAACCTGAAGGACATAACCGTAGATATTCCACGCAACAAGTTGGTCGTTATCTCGGGTGTCAGCGGTAGCGGTAAGTCATCATTGGCCTTCGACACATTGTTTGCCGAAGGTCAACGGCGTTATGTAGAGAGTCTGAGTTCGTATGCACGGCAGTTCCTTGGGCGTATGCAGAAACCCGATGTGGACTTCATTGACGGTATTCCACCTGCAATAGCTATTGAACAGAAAGTGACAAACCGCAACCCACGCAGTACGGTGGGGACGGTGACGGAGATACACGAATACCTCAAACTACTGTTTGCGCGCGCGGGAAAAACCATTTCGCCTGTGAGCGGCATGGAGGTGAAGCGCCATAGCGTGCATGATGTGGTGGAGTGTCTAAGAAAACAACCGACAGGGACAAAAGTGCTGCTGTTGGCGCCTATCGTTGCGGAGAATATAGAGGAACAATTGGGCATTTGGCAGCAACAGGGTTTTGCTCGTTTGTACCGATTCAAGGAGGATGGAACGGGGGAAGTGCTGCGACTGAATCAAGTGCTGACAAACAACGGAGATACTTTAATCCAACAACATAAACAACAACATTCAACAACACCTGCGCGCGCCAACATTGCGCTTGCCGAGAAGGAAGATTTGACCTATCTGCTGGTTGACCGCGTGATAGCCGATGGTGAAGAGAGTACGCTGAACCGCTTTGCGGACTCGGTACAGACAGCATTCTTTGAGGGAAAAGGCGAGTGTAGGTTGGTAATGGAGTTACCAAATATAGATTGCTGCGCTGAAGATCGCCCTACGGGCTGTAGATCGGCTTCGCCTGAAGATGGAAGAGAATTTAAGATTATTACATTCTCGCAACGCTTTGAGGCAGATGGAATGACGTTTATGGAGCCTACAGAGCATTTGTTTGACTTCAATAGTCCTTTGGGGGCATGCCCTACGTGCGGCGGATATGGCAATGTGATTGGCATAGACCCTGACTTGGTTGTTCCAGACAAAACGAAATCAATATACGAAGGGGCGATAGCATGCTGGAAAGGTGAGAAGATGGGGCTATGGAACGAAGCACTGATCTATGCAGCGGATAAGTTTGACTTTCCTATACACACCCCTTACTACGAACTGACGAATGAACAGAAGCAGTTGCTGTGGATAGGCAATGAATACTTCCACGGACTGAACGACTTCTTCCACGAACTAGAGAGCAAACAGTACGCTAAGATTCAGTATCGCGTTATGCTCAGTCGCTATCGCGGCAAGGCGATTTGTCCTGACTGCTTGGGCAAGCGATTGAGGAAGGAGGCAGAATATGTGCTCGTGGGTGGAAAGTCAATAACCGAACTGAATCAGATGCCGATTACGCAATTAGCGGAATGGTTTGGGCAATTGGCTATGGGCAATAGGCAGTTGGATGAGGCGTTTGGTATATTGCTGACGGAGATTCGTTCGCGGCTTCAGTTTATGCAGGATGTTGGCTTGGGGTATTTGACACTCAGCCGTATGTCTAACACTTTATCGGGTGGCGAGGGACAGCGAATCAATCTGGCTAAGTCGTTGGGCAGTAGTCTGGTAGGTTCGTTGTACGTATTGGACGAACCCAGTATTGGTCTGCACCCACGGGATACACAACGGCTGATACATGTGCTGAAGCAGTTGCGCGATTTGGGCAATACGATCGTCGTCGTAGAGCACGACGATGAGATACAGAAAGCCGCGGATTATTCGATAGAGATTGGTCCGAAAGCAGGTCGCCATGGCGGCGAACTGGTATATGCAGGGGCACCAAAGATAGAGAAATTCACCTACTCTATTCCGCCTTATAGACGCCAATGGAATAACTACATCGAGGTTATCGGTGCAACTGAAAACAACTTGAAGAATATCAATGTTCGCTTCCCGCTGAATGTGATGACTGTGGTGACGGGTGTGAGCGGTAGCGGCAAATCATCGCTGATTACGAAAGTGCTTTACCCTGCGCTGAAGAAACATTATGGCGGTATAGCCGAACGAACGGGCGACTTTGGCAGTCTAAGAGGTAGTCTGCAACTGATTCATAACGTGGAGTTTGTGGATCAGAATCCATTGACCAAATCATCACGTTCGAACCCCGTGACCTATCTGAAGGCATACGACGAGATACGCAAATTGTATGCCGAGCAGCAATTGAGCAAACAGATGGGCTTCACGCCATCGCATTTCTCGTTTAACACGCCAGGTGGTAGGTGCGAAGCCTGCCAAGGCGAGGGAACGATACGGATTGAGATGCAGTTTATGGCGGATGTGGTGTTGGAGTGCGAGCACTGCAAGGGTAAACGCTTCAAGCAAGATGTACTAGATGTGCTGTATCGCGGCAAGAGCATTTACGATGTGCTGGAGATGACAGTTAATCAGGCGATTGAATTCTTCTCCGAAGATTCGGCATGTAAGAAGATTGTCAACAGGTTGCGTCCGTTGCAGGATGTCGGTATAGGGTATGTGAAGTTGGGTCAAGCAGGTAGTACCTTGTCAGGTGGCGAGAGTCAGCGCGTGAAGTTGGCATCGTTCTTGGCACAAGAGAATGCGACCCCTACCCTCTTTATCTTTGATGAGCCCACAACGGGCTTGCATCACCACGACGTGGCGGTGCTGCTGAAAGCCTTGAATGCGTTGATTAGCAGAGGGCACTCAGTATTGGTGATTGAGCATAATCCATCGGTGATATTGGCAGCCGACCATATTATAGACTTAGGTCCTGAAGGTGGCGATGAAGGAGGAAGAATAGTGGCAGAAGGTACGCCAGAGCAGATTATGGAGTGTCAGGATAGTTATACAGGCAAAGCACTTAACGGACTTAAAGATAGTTTTATATGATTAGCGTAGAACATCTCAGCATAGAATACTCGTCGCGTCCGATATTGGACGATATTACTTTTTTGATTAACCCGCGCGACAGAGTGGCGTTGGTAGGAAAGAACGGTGCGGGTAAGACGACTCTGCTCCGATTGTTAGCTGGAGTGGAGACTCCCACATCGGGTCGTATCAACAAGATGGGCGACCTGACTATCGGTTACCTGCCACAGGTGATGATGCACGTGGACGGGAAAACGCTGAGGGAGGATGTGATGGGGGTCATCGCTCAGAGCGATAGTTTAGAGAACGCTTCGCTACAGAACGGCGCAAGCGCCTACAGTTTAGAGGCAGGAATATCAGGCGAGGAGGCACGATTTATCGCGGAGATGGATCGCACAATTATTGGTTTGGGATTTGAAAGGAAGGATTTCGACCGTCCTTGTTCGGAGTTCTCTGGTGGCTGGCGTATGCGTATAGAGTTGGCGAAGATACTCTTGCAACACCCTGATTTGCTGCTATTGGATGAGCCGACTAACCACTTGGACATAGAGTCGATACAATGGCTGGAGGAGTTTCTCAAGAACAACGGTAGTGCGCTAGTATTAGTGAGCCACGACCGCGCTTTTTTGGACAATGTGACGACACGAACGATTGAGATTACGCTTGGACGCATATACGACTACAATGTGCCTTACTCACAGTTCAAGGTACTCCGCCAGGAGCGTCACGAGCAACAGGTGCGCGCATATCAGAATCAACAGAAGATGATTCAGGAGACCGAGGACTTTATCGAACGTTTCCGCTATAAGGCGACCAAAGCGGTGCAGGTACAATCGCGCATCAAGCAACTGGAGAAGTTGGAGCGATTAGAGGTCGATCTGGAGGACAACTCAAGACTGAGTTTGCGTTTTCCACCTGCCCCACGCAGCGGCGACTTCCCAGTGATAGTGGAAGATTTGCGCAAAGACTTTGGCGAACATACGGTGTTTCAAGATGCGACCTTCACTATTCGCAGAGGCGAGAAAGTGGCATTTGTAGGTAAGAACGGCGAAGGCAAGACGACACTGGTGCGTTGTATCATGGGGCAGTTGGATTATATGGGTATGCTGAAGATTGGACACAACGTGAAGATTGGGTACTTTGCGCAGAACCAAGCGGCATTGTTGGACGGTGAACTGACTGTCTTCCAGACGATTGACAATGTAGCGGTGGGCGATATTCGCACGCAGATACGCAATATATTGGGTGCATTTATGTTTGGAGGAGAGGCATCGGAGAAGAAAGTGAAAGTGCTGTCGGGTGGCGAGAGAAGTCGTTTGGCGATGATTCGTTTGCTGCTGGAGCCATGCAACTTATTGATACTTGACGAGCCCACGAACCACCTTGATATGCAGTCGAAGGATGTGCTGAAAGCCGCATTGAAGGAGTTTAATGGTACCGTGATATGCGTGAGCCACGACCGAGATTTCTTGGACGGACTGGTGGACAAGGTGTATGAGTTTGGTGGAGGAAAAGTGAAAGAACACCTTGGCGGTATTTATGATTTCTTGCGTAGCAAGAGAATTGATAACCTCCAAGAATTGGAGAGGAAGACCGATGAGGCGATGAGGCGAAAAGGCGATGAGGCGAAAGGCGAGAGCTCTTCTGCGAAGTTGGATTATGCAGCACAGAAGGCAGCCGCAGCAGCGCGTCGCAAGAAAGAGAAACAGATTGCCGATGTGGAAGCAGCTATTGCGAAGTTGGAACAAGAGCAACAAGAGATAGAAGCACTGCTAACAGATGTAGCACAACAAACAGCGGAGAACTTCCAACGCTATGAGCATATCAAACGCGAGATGGAACAACGCCTATACGAATGGGAGATATTGAGTGAAGAAGAATAAATATGAAAGAGATTATTGATTACATTATCCAATTCCTGCTCTATGGCAACGAACAAGCTGCCAAGCAAGTAGGTTATACGGCTGATGAGGCAGAGTGGCAGAATTACCGCGTGGTGATTGTGCCTAGTGGACAGTTGGGTAAAGAGATTGTAATGCCTGATTTTAGTGAGGCGAAAGGCGAGAGATTAGAGGCGAAAGGCACAGAACAGCCAACCTGGATTATTCGCACGGATATTGTCTATAATACTTTCTTCTTTATCTCGCGGGCAGAGGAATTGATTAATACACAGCGAGATGAGCACGGGCGATTCTTGGCTAAGTATTCTATTTTGGGTAAAAATAACCGCTTGATGATTCCTACGGTGGATGAGTATGCGCGCATGCTGATGAAACTGTTGGATCTGCCTTTGCCTACCCCATCGTTTAGTCAAATCTATTTGACGCACGATATAGATACAGTTGCCCATTACCGCCATTGGCGCGGGGCTATAGGAGGTATATTGCGCGGTCAATGGCGCAAAGTGATGGCGTCGCTGAAGGATATTCACAATGACCCTGCCTTCACCTTCTCGTGGCTGATTGCGCAAGATAAGAAGGTGGAAGGAGCAGAATGTATCTACTTTGTCAAAGACACCATGGGAAAAGGATATGATTATCCGCAATACAAACTCGATGGAAAAGACTTTGAGACCGCAGAAATGTTGATAGAAAACAGTAGTGCCAAGATTGGATGGCATGGAAGTTATTATGGAGGCGATAAGGCGAATAGACTATTAGGCGATAAGGCTGGATTACATCGTAGTCACTATTTGCGTTGCTCGATAGACCAAATGCAGCGATTGGCAGAAGTGGGTGTGACCGATGACTTCACGATGATGTTCCCTGATCAAGTGGGTTTCCGTTTGCAGACCACTCGTGCGGTGCGTTGGATCAATCCTAAGACAATGACACTCACCTACTTGGTGCTGCATCCTCTAACAGTCATGGACTGCACACTGAGCAACAGTAACTATATGAATCTCAGCGAGGATGAGGCATATTTTGAGTGTCAGCGATTGTTTGACAAGGTACATCAGAACGCAGGCGAAGTGGTGATTCTTTGGCATAACACCATCATTGCGGATAATGGTTATCATCGTTCGTTGTATCCTAAATTATTGAATTTGCTTATTGAGAAGTAACCATGAACAAACGTATCCTCATACTCTGTGAAGCTATTGCCCCACCTGCCTATTCGCCACGTATCATTACGTTGGTCGAATACTTGCAATCACAAGGTTGGCATTGCGAAATAGCCACAGAGATGGACAACGACACTACTTTTCAATCCAACAACTGTACACTTCATCAAATGCCCACGTACCACAATTTGGTAGCCGACAAATTATTCGGTGCTAAAGAGCGGGCATTCTTTAATTATATTTGTCAGCACATAGATGTCGCCTCATTCGACCTCATCCTATGTGCCAGTTACTATTATTTTCCTCTCCAAACAGCAGCGCGATTAGCTAAGAGATACCATCTCCCTCTCATTGTAGATCTACGAGATATTAGCGAGCAATGGGGTACTTTGGATTTCTACACACGCACCTTTACAGGTCAAGTAACGATAGACACTATTGTCAAGCGCCTCTATACCTTCATCAATCGCAAGCAGCGCAATCGTGTCTTGCATGCGGCTAATGCGGTCACTACGGTTTCGCCTTGGCATCAACAATTGCTTTCCCAGTGGAATAGCAATACCCACCTTATCTACAATGGCTACGATGCCACCACCTTCTATCCACAAGATATACCCTCCCACACTTTCGACATTACATTCATTGGCAAATACTATGCGCATTACGCCGAATGCCCTACCCTGTTATTTGCAGCATTGAAGGCTCTCATTGAAGAGAAAAGCATCAACAAGAGCCACATTAATGTACAATTCTACACAAACGTAATAGGGCAAAAGGCATTTGCTGAGTTAGCTGCACAGTATTCTATCTCTGAGATTGTACAAGTATCGAGTTATATCCCTCGCGAACACATCGCGCCTATCATGCACCAATCATCCATCATGATGGTGCTTACTACTTCTGCCAAACAACATGATACCCACGGAATTATGGGCACGAAATTCTATGAGATATTAGGTATCGAGAAACCTTGTCTATGCCTCACTTCTGATGAGGAATGTCTTGCAAATGCCATTCAGCAAACCCATGCGGGCTTGGCTGCGACCAACGTAAATGAGGTCAAGGCATTTATCCTTGAGAAGTATAACGAATGGCAACAAAATGGCTTTACGCGCCAAGCAGTAATCAACAAGGAGCAATTTACTCGTCAACATGAGGCTGAGCAGTTCGAACAACTATTCATTCAAACATTGAAATCCTAAAACGTTGAAAACATTGACCACCATATCCGTCATAGTACCCATATACAATGCTGAAAAATATTTGGCAAAGTGTATCGAATCCCTGATACAACAGTCACATACAGCATTGCAAATCATCCTTGTCAACGATGGTTCCACCGACCAAAGTTTGACTATCGCTGAGCAATATGCTCAACAAGATGCACGTATCCAATTGTATTCACATCCCACTAACCAAGGGCAATCCGCTGCACGTAATCTTGGACTGCAACATGCCACAGGCGAGTTCATCTCATTCGTTGATGCCGATGACTATGTGGATAACGATTTCTATGTGTATATATTGCACCATATAGGCAATTTAGATTGTGTACAAATAGGTTATAGACGTGTCACCAAGCAAGGGAAAGTATTAATTCAGAAACTGCCTAGGCATTTCTACCAATTTACCTCACCATGTATGCGCCTGTATCGACACGAGTTTTTTACCCTGCACCATTTGAGTTTCCCTATGGGTATGATCTATGAGGATGTCATATTTTCATTGGATTTTTGGGCAGCTAAGCCCACCTACAAAATGCTGCCATACACTGGCTACAACTACCTTGCAAACACCAATTCCACGACTGCCACACGCAATCTCGTAGCCAAAGAATTGCTATTTGCCACACTCAAGGAAAAGCGCCAAAAGAGCAAAAACATCGCTCACCGCTTGCTCATTCTCTATACCATCATCCGACTTAAATTCCATTTTAAACGATATGACTAATTAATAGCTAATCAATGTCTTTCTCCAGAAAAAATATTATACACATAACATTGCTATTCATTCTATTGCTCATCCCTAATCTCTGCGCTTTGGTTATGGCTATAGATCTGGAAGGCTCCTTGATTATGAAAATTGGTTATTTAGGAATGGTCATGGTTGGCTTGCTATTGCCAGCACTCATTCTCAAAATACGTACATATTTTATCTTTGAAGGATTCTTAAGCTTTCTCTTCATGCCTATTGATATTGCTAGTTTGTATCTAAACAAGCAATCGGCTTCTAAATTATTTTTAAATTCCATTCTCAATACAGATGTATTAGAAGCATTCGAACTATTGCATACTATGTGGCCAATATGCTTAGCCGTTTTTTTAGTATGGGGAATATACATCTACCTTTGCATAACTATTCCAAATCTGCCCTTATTTAACTCCAAATTACGCTATTGGGGAGTTTTAGCAATAATCACTACGACAATGGCAATATATGGAGGGCAAACCTTGTTGATTAGAAAAATCAATCCCACTTTCACTTTTCAGGAAGTAATAAGCCAATCAACGGAAAAGTTTGGGTTGAAATTTCTAAAAATATATCCATATAATTTGTATATTAACACGCACCTACTTTGGCAAGACAACAAAGCATGGAATGAGGCACAAGAGGATTTATCAACCTTCTCTTTTGGCATCAACAAACGCGATTCTATCGACAACACTCTATACCTTTTATATATCGGCGAAGCTACAAGATACGACCACCTTAGTATTAATGGCTACGAACGCAACACTACACCACACCTTTTGAAAGAAAATAATATCATTTCATTTACATCAATATACACCCAAGCTAACCTCACAAACTATTCCATTCCATACATGCTCACAAGGGCTTCAGTTAGCAATTCTGATATACTACATAAAGAAAAATCTTTATTAGAAGCATTTCAAGAAGCTGGATATCATACTGCATATATTTCTAATAGTTCTTATTTTCCATTCACCATGCGTATTATGCATAATTGTGACTATCATTATATTTTTAATCGGGGCATGGATGCTGTAAATAATTATGATATAAATCTGGTGAACAAAGCCATAGAGCACTACAACAGCAACGGCCAAATAATATTACTACATTCTTTAGGCAGTCATTTCAAATATAGCATACGCTATCCAGCTGATTTTTCATACTTCTTACCTGCCTCAAAGCCTACGGATGGTTATGATATTCTCAAGGAAGAAAATAAATCACTATTGATCAACAGCTACGATAATAGTATTCGATACACAGATTACGTGCTACACGAACTTATATCTTGGATGGATGCATTGGACAATGCGGCTGTCTTGATCTATATCTCTGATCATGGTGAGAGTTTCTGGGATGATGAAAGAAAGTTATCACTACATGGCTCATACGAACTTAGCGAAGCAGAATATCATGTCCCTTGTTTTATATGGTATTCTAACGAGTTTCAACAACAACACCCACAAAAAATCAACACATTAGAACAAAATAAACATATAACACAAAACTCAAGTACTATATTTCACACACTGCTTCACCTAGCTGATATCGTTGAGATTGTAGATTCTACCAAAAGTTTATGTTCAACCTATGTCCAACCACTAGACACTTTTCAGGTTTTAAGTGGAGCTGGAGAAATTAAAACATATGTCATCCAATAATCATCGTAACAATATGACTAATCCAGAACTTCTTCAACTACTCCGCCGCGAGGTTATTCCTGCCATTGGTTGTACAGAGCCAATTGCAGTGGCATTGTGTGTGGCTCGCGCCAAAGAACTCCTTGGTTGCGAACCCGATGAGATAACGGTTTACCTCTCAAAGAATGTCTATAAGAACGCCCTTGCTGTGGGTATTCCCAATACGGGTATGACGGGATTGCCAATCGCGATTGCGCTGGGCGCTACGGTCGGTAAGTCTAAGTATCTGTTGGAGGTGCTGCGCGATGCAACGCCAGAGGCAGTGGCATATGCCAAAGAATATATGCTGCGCGTGCCTGCACAAATTCATATCAACTACGAGGCACCAAGTATCCTCTATATCCATGCCGAAGTGCGAAAAGGTGACAAAACGGCACAAGCCACGATTATGGATGGGCATACGAATTTTGTGGAGGAAGCCTCTCCTAAATCCTCCCCTAAAGGGAAGGACTTCAGTACCGCGCCCCCCCCCCTTCCCTCAAGGGAAGGGATGGGGATAGGCTTAAATCTCCGTCGTGTGTATGACTTTGCCATGGAGGTGGATATCCATGATATTACCTTCTTGACAGATGGTGCAGAGATGAATACCGCTGCTGCGGAGACATCTTTTGCAGACCAATATGGTCATGGATTAGGACGACTATTGCAAGCAAATACGCTGACTGCAACGCCCGAAATGGAAAAGCTCTTTGGCAACACCTTGTTCACCAAAATCATCAGTTACACTTGCGGCGCATGCGATGCGCGTATGTCGGGCGCGATGGTGCAAGTGATGAGTAATTCAGGTTCTGGTAATCAGGGTATCTCGTGCTCTATTCCTGTGTATTTGTACGCAAAAGAGAATAATTGCAATGAGGAGCAGACACTCCGCGCATTGGCACTGAGTAATCTCACTGTTATTTATATCAAGCAGTCACTTGGTCGTCTATCTGCCTTGTGCGGGTGCGTGGTAGCAGCCACGGGTTCGGCGGCAGGTATCACCTATCTCATGGGCGGAAACTACGAAGAGATTACCTATGCTATCAAAAACATGATTGCCAATATCTCTGGTATGATCTGTGACGGTGCCAAGCCTGGCTGTGCATTAAAAGTCACCAGCGGTGTGGCTACGGCTATTTTCAGTGCGTATTTGGCGATGCAACACTCATTTGCAGACTCTACCGAAGGTATTGTAGAGGACGATATTGATCGCACTATCCGCAACCTCACACGCATTGGTCACGATGGTATGAAAGTGACCGATGACCTCATCCTCGACATTATGACACATAAGCAATAATTTAGTGACAACTATACAAAATACAATGAAGAAATTTAAACACATACGCGCATACTACTCGGGGTGGATTCTGCCGCTGGTCGATTTCCTCATCCTATATCCTACCCTTCTGATTATGCGCCGAAAAACTACGAAGGGTATCCTGTTGCAATACCACGGCGATAAGAAACTCATTGAGCAAGACATTCGCCATGGCGCATTCTTTATGACCAATCATCGCGACATTTGTATGGATGCTATATGGCTCACTTTTCTCTTGCGTATACGCTATTTCATTCGCCCTTATGTGGGTATTGGAAATAACCTCTTTGGCAAATGGTGGATTGAGCATGTAGTACGTTTTATGCGTGCCTTTGTGGTTATTCGAAATGGTGGCTTCCGCGATCAAGTTAACAACGCCACCACGCTTTCGCAGTATATCCGACATTTGCGTAAACGCCATAAATCCATATGGTTAGCGCAACGAGAGGGACGCGCCAAGGACGGCAACGATCTCACCCAACCGGGTGTGCTGAAGATGCTCACGATTGATGCAGAAGACTTCTTTGAGAGTGTGAAGGAACTGAATATCTGCCCTGTCAGCATATCGTATGAGTATGACCCTTGCGATTATCTCAAAGCGCGTGAGATGCAACTCAAACGCGATAATCCAAAGTGGAAAAAATCGCGCAAGGACGACTTGGTGTCCATGTCGGTGGGTATCAAGGGACAGAAGGGGCGTATTGTCTATCGCCTCACGCCATCGATTAACCATGATATTGATGCTGCGCTGGCAAAGAACCCAGAGTTGCGTGAACTGAGCCGCAACGAGCAGATTCAGTTTGTATGCCAAATCATTGACCAACATATCCATGCGGCGTATGAGATTTACCCACGGGGCAAAGAGTTTGACGAATATATTGATAGCCGCTTGCAACTTATCCATCTCTCCAACAAGGACACGGACTTCCTCCGCGACCGCCTGTATGAGATGTATAATTACCCTGTATTGAACTACGAGAAAGCGGTAAAAAAGTACGATTATTAAGATTGCGGTTCTTAGTACCTTCCTCTTCTCTTCCTTGTAAAAGACCAAGGACGAACCAAGGAACGACCTAAGAACTCCCAAACTTTTCAATTAATAAATGAAAATGTTGTGTATATAACCATGTCTTATTATCAAGAATAAAAAGTCTTAGTTGCAATCACAAAATATCCGCACAATCGAAAGAAAAATCGTTTGTGCGGATTTTTTATGGGGGCATCCGTGAACATCAGAGTGGTAACCGAGTGGTATGCGAAGGTTTCGCACGCCTGTTTTCGCCCCAAAAAAAGATATACATAGGATACGGATAAGACATTGATAGGATATAGTGGTCGCGAAATGATTGCGAAATGGTCGCGTAGCGGATGAGGAATTACACAAAAGATTTGCATATGTGCAATATTTTTAGTACCTTTGCAGCCACTTTTTGGGAAACGGAAAACGAAAGGTGAAAACTGAAAACATATGATAACAATAGAACAACTAAAAGAAATTCAACAACGCGCCGATAAGCTCAGACAATACTTGGCTATCGACGAAAAACGCGTGCAACTCGAAGAAGAAGAACTCCGCACACAAGACCCTGGATTCTGGGAAGATGCCAAAGCTGCTGAAGTGCAAATGCGCAAAGTGAAAGGCATCAAAGCATGGATTGAGGGATACGAAGGTGTGCGCGCTGCCACCGAAGAACTGCAACTCGCCTTCGAATACTGCAAAGAAGAACTCGTGACCGAAGACGAAGTAGATACCGCATACGCCCACGCTGTCAAAGAGGTAGAAGCCCTCGAAATGAAAAACATGCTCTCGCATGAAGAAGACCAGATGCCAGCCGTGCTGAAAATCGTTTCTGGAGCAGGCGGTACCGAGGCACAAGACTGGGCGGAACAACTAATGCGCCTCTACCAACGCTACTGCGAGAAGCACGATTACAAAGTGACCATCGCCAACCTGCAAGAAGGCGACGAGGCAGGTATCAAAACCGTGACTTTCAACATCGAAGGCGACATGGCATACGGCTACCTCAAATCCGAAAACGGCGTACACCGCCTCGTGCGTGTGAGTCCATACAACGCACAAGGCAAGCGTATGACCTCCTTCGCCTCCGTATTCGTGGTGCCACTCATTGACGATACGATTGACATACATGTGGATCCTGCAGGCATATCATGGGATACTTTCCGCTCATCGGGTGCAGGTGGACAGAATGTGAACAAAGTGGAATCGGGTGTGCGCTTGCACTATAAGTTCATCAACCCACTCACCAACCAACCCGATGAGATTGTGATTGAGAACACCGAGACCCGCGACCAGCCAAAGAACCGCGAGAATGCCCTCCGCCACTTGCGCAGTCAACTCTACGAACTCGAACTCGAGAAACGCCGCCAAGCCGCAGCGAAAGTAGAAGCGGGCAAGAAGAAAATCGAATGGGGTAGCCAAATACGCAGTTATGTCTTCGATGACCGCCGCGTGAAAGACCACCGCACGAACTACCAGACCAGCAATGTGAATGCCGTGATGGACGGCGACATTGATGAGTTCATCAAGGCATATCTCATGGAGTTTCCTGATTAATGTTTAATGTTTAAAGTTTAAGGTTTAAAGGAAAGAATATATGAAAAAAGTATTTTTATCAGTATTGCTCAGTGCATTTGCACTCAGCAGTATAGCACAAGAGGTGGCACCAACTGCCAACGATTCCACAGAGGGATTTCGTTTTACCACAATAGATAGCATCGCTATCACTCCTGTGAAAGATCAAAACCGCAGTAGCACATGCTGGAGTTACTCTACCATTGGTTTCTTGGAGAGCGAACTCCTTCGTATGGGCAAGGGTGAGTATGATCTGAGCGAGATGTTTGTCGTACACCACACCATGCTCGATCGCGCAGAGTACTCCGTGCGTATGTATGGTACCGCAGAGTTTGCCCCTGGTGGTTCGGCATACGATGTGATTTATTGTTTGAAGAACTACGGTATGGTACCACAAGATGCTATGCCCGGTATTCAATATGGTAGCACACCTGCTGACACATTGCCTGTTCACGCAGAATTGGACGCTGTGGCAGGGGGCGTAGTGAAAGCTGTGACCAATAGCGGACTCAAGAAACTGACACCCGTATGGAAAAAAGCCCTCACCGCTGTATATGACACCTATCTTGGCGAGTGCCCAAAGACCTTTACCTACAATGGCAAAGAATATACGCCAAAAACCTTTGCAGAGGAACTGGGATTGAACGCCGATGACTACGTGAGCATCACCAGCTACACCCACCACCCATACTATACCACCTTCGCCCTTGAAGTACCAGACAACTGGCGTATGGACCAGATGTATAATGTGCCAATGGAGGAGATGATGGCCATCATTGACAACGCACTTGCCAACGGCTACACGCTGGCTTGGGGCGCTGACGTGAGCGAGATGTGCTTTACCCGCAAGGGCTTGGGCGTAGTGCCAGAGGAAGAGAAAGCAGCAGACCTCACGGGCAGCGATGCGGCACGCTGGTTGGGACTATCAGCAACAGACAAACGCGAAGAGCTCACCAAAAAGCCATTGCCTGAGAAGACCATTACCCAAGAGATGCGCCAAGCTGCTTACGACAGTTGGGAGAACACCGACGACCACGGTATGCAAATCTTTGGTACCGCTAAAGACCAAAACGGCAAACGCTACTACATGGTGAAAAACTCATGGGGTACAAAAAAGAGCGAGTACAAAGGCATTTGGTACGTATCGGAAGCATATATGCAATACAAGACCAATGATGTATTGGTACACAAGAATGCTATTCCAAAAAATATTCGTAAGAAATTGGGATTGTAAGCAATCAACAGAATAAACAATGCGACACGTCAATGGGTAGGATTATCCAATTGACGTGTCCATTGTATATAGCCATAGATGCAATTAACGCACCAGAAAACGTATTGCGCCGCCATGCAGTAGTTCTCTGCACGAAGCCACATCACCACAGCCAACACGTCCACGACCAACCACAGATACCATTGCTCGCGGTACGCCAAGACCATCAGTAATTGAGCCGCAATAGCAGGCACCGTGGTAAAAGCATCCATATAGGGTTGTGGGTCATCGGTAAAGCACTCCAACAACCAACCTGTCAGCCAAGAAAAGAGCGCAATAAGCAGCATGCCCCACGCAAGCAGTTTGATAGACAAACGACGTGTCTGCACTTGCAACGAATTATTAGACAAACGATTACGCCAACAATATACGCCATAAATCATGGTAATGAAATAATAGATATTGATGGCTATCTCTGCATAAAACCGCTCAACACAACAGAGGTAGGTGTAAGTAGCAACTTGTGCAAAGCCAAAAACAAAGGTCAATATATTACCCTGCGCGCC
Source organism: Paludibacteraceae bacterium (assembly GCA_045589755.1). GTDB lineage: Bacteria > Bacteroidota > Bacteroidia > Bacteroidales > Paludibacteraceae > Colicola. The sequence continues at coordinate 12,002 of JAZNPR010000033.1, read as the reverse complement.
CAGCACCACAGAGCAAATACCCAACATACCACTCACCAGCGAGATGGGATTGTCGGGCATGAGCACAAAAGTCAAGACTTGCACCAACAAGCCCAGTATCAGAAAAATCCATGTAGTACGATTGATGGAGGACATTATTTCTTCTTGCTTTTTCCTTGTAATGCCTTTGGCTTAGACTGCACTTGCGGAATAGCCAAGTGGTCAAAGCGCTCCTCAAAATCCCAATTGGCGCGAAGCTTGAGTTTGGAAGGGAAATAATACACTGGCTCAGGTTGGCGCTTAGTGAGCCAGTCACCCGTAGTCCATTGTTGATCGCCATTGTAATCCATATAGAGGCGCAAATAATAGGTAGTCGGAGTCAAGTATTCGAACTTTGTTCCCTCTTCCAAAGCAGGTAGTTCGCGCACCACATCATCCTTATCATTGAGCACCTGTATGCGGGCACGAGCATCATAATGTGCCATCTTTATCAGCAGAGAGGAATAGTCCTCCAATGATTTGAGTTTCAGTGTATATGCCGTAGAATCATTGCATATGCCATATATATCCACCATTGCCGCCGAATCCACAATCAGTTGGTAGGATTCCGCAGGTTCCAACGCAGCGATGAGTAATAGCGTTTGGCGCAAAGAATCATGAGGCAATAGTTGGAACGTCATGGATTGAAAAGTAGTATCCACACGATGCGCCAGATGTATCTTATCCACACACACCGAATCTATGGGGAATGGCGAATAGAGGCGAAGCGTGTCGTAGATTTCGAATTTGGAAGAAGCATTCGACTTGATTTCCAACTTACGCTCACGCTTTTTGCGTTGCTGTGCTTCCCACGCCTTCTCCGACATACGTGGACGGCGATAGACCGCCAAGACCGTATCCGTTTGAGGAACAAGGTTGTACAATGAATCGGACATGAGATAGGTCATTTCCAAATAAATACTATCTTGCGCTATTGCCAACGAGTCGGTGAGCCAATAGGTGATGGTATCGTGCGTGGCATTGGTTTGCAATAAGGTATATGCATGCCAATCTATCCAAGCAGAGTCAGAAGCCAAGCTATCCACCTCGCTTCGCTTCAACGAACGTATCACAGGCAGCGAGTCTTGAGGGGCAGAGAACAGCAATGTAAACGCATGTTGCTCTTCGCGATACACCCCTTGGAAATAATGGCGCTGCTTATCTTCCTCGAAATACCATAGAACCAATGTATCAGGCAGGAAGAACGTTCTGGTGACGGTCATGATAGTATCTATATCCTCAGTAAACAAAGTATCCTTGGTTTCAGGATCAATGCCAATGGTATCTCGCCAAAGCGTGTCTTGCACTTCGCGTCGCTCAAAGTAGGGCGTAATGATAGAATCTGCAAACGCCAGCGCTTCACCAGGTTGGTACATATAATCACGACTGATATCATTGAGCGCATATAGGCGATATGTCCCCTCATGAATATTATGAATCGTAAAATATCCTTCTGCATCCGAGCGGGTGATACGCGCAAAAGGCACTGTATTGAGCGCCGTATCACTATGATTACTATGAATACCCACAAGCACCTCGGGCATAGGATTGAGATTCGCGGCATTATATACCCTACCCGACACCGCCAATGTGTCAATAAAATCGCCCGTTGAGAAAGAATAGACATAACTTTCAAGCGGAGTCTTCTCATTATAATCGCAAATAGCAGCCCCAAAATCGATGGTATAAGTAGTAGAATCCAGCAACTCCTCGTTGAACACCACCGATAGTGTTTTACCGATAGCCTTCACTTCGGGCGGATTCAATTGCGGAGGCGAAATCATCACATTCTTCTGAATATCAGCCAACTGGATATACTCATCAAACTGCACTTCAATACGCTTGGCATCAAAATGCAGCGTACCATTAAGGGGTGTTTCCTTGACGAGTGCAGGTGGTATAGTATCTCGGGGACCACCCTGCGGGCCAGTACCGCGATTGGCACAGGCAGAACAAACCAATAAGGCAACTAATAGTATATATATAGTGTAATGACGAATAGACATATTCATTGCAAATAATATTAAGGTAAGGTTTCACATTTGTACCCCTCGGCATGAAGCCATTGTATCAGCAGGGGTAGTAGTTGTAACATTCTATCTTTAGATTTCAGCGAGTCGTGCATCACAATGATACTGCCATTGCGCGTATAACGCTTAACAACAGACAGCATTTTTTCCACACTATAACATGGATTGTAATCATGTGTGAGTACATCCCACAGATAAATCGTTTGCCCTGCCTCATGGAGCGCTTTCTTTTGCGAATACTTCATGCGTCCGTGAGGTGGACGAAACAAGTGGGTTTGCAGGATAACATTCGCCTGCTGAGCGTCCTGCAAATAGGTATGGGTACAGGTCTTAAACCCTTTCAGATGGTGGTAGGTATGATTGCCTACAGCATGTCCCTCCTCGCGCACACGCGTTAGCAGTTCGGGATAGCGCTCCACGTTCTCACCTACCATAAAGAATGTGGCCTTCACGCCATACTGTGTCAGTATATCCAGTACCTGCGGCGTACACTCAGGTATAGGACCATCGTCGAAGGTCAGATACACAACCTTCGACGATGGATCCATTCGCCATACAACGCCACGGTAGAGGCGTTGCAACCATGTAGGAAACTGATATAACAGCCTCATCTTTTCTAGTCTGGCTAGTTTGAATAGTTCTACTAACCCTGCTATTTTTACTAATTCTTAGTCTCCCCAAGCCAATGCTGACGCACCTAATACAGCAGCATCTGCCTCTTTCAAATCAGAGAAGAGCACTTGCACCTTACCGCGCCACAAAGGAAGCACGTTGTCATTCATAGCCTTCTCCACTGGGTCTTTAATCCAATGACCAGACTTGGTCAAGCCACCAAACATCACAATTGCCTCTGGTGCACTGAAAGCGATGAAATCTGCCAATTGCTGACCCAGAATAGTGCCTGTGTAGTCAAAAATCTCTTTGGCTACTTCGTCACCTTGTTCAGCAGCATCATATACGTCTTTTGAGGTAATAGCATCGATGTCCAAATTGCGGAGCAATGTCTCCTTAGTAGTAGAAGAGATAATCTCTTTGGCTGTACGCGCTACTCCAGTAGCCGAAGCATACGCTTCAAGGCAACCCTTCTTGCCGCAATTGCAAGGACGACCCTCCTCACCACGCACAGCGCATGTGTGACCTAACTCGCCCGCAAAACCGTCGTGGCCATACACCACTTTGCCATCTACAACGATACCCGAACCTACACCTGTACCCAAAGTAATCATAATGAAGTTCTTCATACCACGAGCAGCACCGTAGGTCATCTCACCCATAGCCGCAGCGTTGGCGTCGTTGGTAATCTTACATGGTACACCGAAGCGGTCGGTCATGAGTTGAGCAAATGGTACAGATTGCCAAGGCAAGTTCATAGCTCCTTCAATCATACCCGTATAGTAGTTGCCGTTTGGCACACCCGCACCAATACCGCGCACTTGTTCGAAGCCACCCAATGGCTCAACGATTTTCTCTGCCTCTACATACAACGCATTGACATAATCGTTGATATCTGGATAAGCTTGTGTTTTAATGGAAGTGCGCGCCAACACATGACCACGCGCATCTACTATGCCCAATACGGAGTTTGTACCTCCCATATCAAGACCCAATACATAAGGTTTCTTTTGCATAATTGTTTTATTATTAATCAGTTAAACTTTTTATTCAGTAGGAATATCCTTATTCACATTCTTGCTACCCACGAGGGCATAGAAGAGGATATAGAGCAATCCTGCGATAGGTACGATATACGAAATGAGGTAGTTGGTATGGTCAGCCAAGAGGTTTTGGAAAAATGGCAAGATACCGCCACCGCAAACCAATGCCATAAAGATACCGCTGGCAGCTGGAGTATATTTGCCCAATCCTTCGGCTGCGAGGTTGAAGATTGCACCCCACATCACACTGGTCATCAATCCGCAGAGGAACATCAGAATCATGCTCACTGGCAACTCGATACCCTTGAAAGTTACTACCCATGTCTCTGGGAAGAACATCACGCAAAGCAACATCACAATTGCCAATGAAGATACCGCTACCAACATTGCCTTGCTGCTCACCTTACCACCGATAGCACCGCCCAATAGACGACCAAACATCATCATCAACCAATACAAGCCCACTACGGTACCCGCAATAGCAGGACCTACAGCAGGGTTGTTGGACATATATAGGTTAGCTGTGTTAGGAATACCTACCTCAACGCCCACGTAGAAGAAGATAGCGATAGCACCCAACACGAAGTGGCGGAAGCTGAGTGGGCTATATTGGTCTTTATTTGCCTTAGCCGCAGCGCGTTGTTCAGCAGTCTCGATATGTGGCTCAGGAATCTTAGTCAGCGAGATAATCACGAATGCCAACAAGAAGATGAGCATTGCAGCCAACATAGCAGGAGCAGCATCGCCTACTTGTGCAGCAGCCGCGCTACCACCAATCAAATAACCCAAGATGATAGGAGCGAGGGTGCCACCAATGGAGTTGCATGATCCACCAAACTGAATCAATTGGTTACCGCGTTTGCCACCACCGCCAAGGGTGTTGAGCATTGGGTTCACCACGATATTGAGCAAGCACATGGAGAAACCTGCGATGAAAGCACCCAAAACGTACACGCCGAAACTCTCTGCATAGCCACTCAACCATTGTACGCCTACGCCTACAAAACCTACGGATACTGCCAAGAGCGAAGTGAACTTATAGCCCTTGCGCTTGAGGATAATACCTGCTGGCACACCCATCACGGCATAAGCGATGAAGTTAGCCAATGTACCTAACTGTGCCATCGCGTTGGAGGCACCAAACTGCGTCTTCACGATCACACCCATCGAACCTGCGAAGTTGGTCACAAAGGCAATCATAAAGAACAAGAGAAACATCACCACGATGGGCAAAATGTTTGATTTGTTGTTTGTCATAATAAATAGATTTTATTGTTTATAAATTGCTTTGCAGAAATAGCATAATACGATGGTGCAGGTGCTCATTGTTATGCGGTTTGCGAATGGAGTGATTATCATCCACATACAATTGCATCTCAAACTGCTTGCCCGCTTTCACCAGCGCATCGGTGTATAATAATGTATTTTGCGCGTGCACGTTGTCATCCGCCAGACCGTGTACAATGAGCAGTTTGCCAGTGAGGTCGCCTGCCATCTGCATGAGGTCTGTACCCTCATAGCCAAACTCATTCACCTGCGGACGGCGCATGAAACGCTCGGTATATGCAGAGTCATACAATCGCCAGTTGGTCACAGGAGCAATAGCAATGCCGCATTGGAACAGAGGCGATTGGTTGTTCTGCTTGCTCAGGCACATCAGCGTCTGGTAGCCACCATAACTCCAGCCGCAGATAGCGATACGATCGCCGTCCACGTAGGGCAATGATTGCAGGTATTGAGCCGTACTGATCTGGTCTTCTGCCTCCTTCACACCTAACTGCATATAGGTAGCATTGCGCCATGCCCTGCCGCGTGCACCTGTACCGCGACCGTCCACATTCACTACCAGATAACCCGCATCTGCCAATGCATAACCAAAGCGCTTGCGCCAGTTGTTAAGCACACGCTGGCTGGTAGGACCACTATATTGCAGCATCACAACAGGATACTTCTTGGTAGCATCGAAATCTTTGGGTAATATACGCCATGCATTCAGCACGTCACCGCGCTCAGTGGTGATGGTGAAAAACTCTTTCTCATTTACGCCCAATGCCTGCCATGCATGTAGCACAGAGTCATTACTAAGTACCGTGCCTTTAACCTCTACCTTCTCGCCTTTAACCTCACACAACGTATAGGTATGTGGCTTTTCTATGCTATGATAACAATGGATATAGCGTGTTAAATCCTTCGCAAAGTACAAGTCGTGCGTTCCATCGCCTTGCGTGAGTTGTGTGGTAGTGTTTTTCTTGACATTCACAGCATACGCCTGACGTGTCATAGGAGTATTGGCTGCCTGATAGTAAAGCACTTGCGCTTTCTCATCATAGCCATAAACCTTGGTTATATCGCGCTCTTCTGTGGTAAGAACACGCTGCTCTATGCCCTGCGAAGAATACATATACGCTTGCGTATAGCCACCTTTCTCACTCACTACCACCACACGACCATCGCTCAACCATTGCCACTCGTCAAAGAGTTCGTAGTTCACAAAATACTTTTTGCTCTCCTCTTTGTAGAATGGATGGCAGACCGTGGATTTTGGATTACCTTTCAGTACATCCATGCGGTTCTGGTCACGATTGAGGTGTAGTACCACCAAATCACTGGTAGGTTGCTCATCTTTCTTGGTTGGCTTGCTAAGCGGTGTCCATGCGATGCGTGGCAAATAGCCGTCCATATGCTCTGGCAACTGCATTTGGCGAATCGTCTTGTAGTGTATATCATACACGTGCACGCTCGCCTTCGCATTGGCTGCACCTGCCTTCGGATAGCGCAGACTATGCAGCTCGGGGTATAATAACATGCCTTTCGCCTCTTCGCCTAAAAATGTTTGCCAACTAAACGTAGGCACCTCTGTCTCGTCCAAACGCACAAAAGCCAACTGCTTATTATCTGGCGAGAAAGCAAACAGACAAGTTATACCAAATTCTTCCTCATACAACCAATCGGAGATACCATTGAAGATTTCTGTATTCTCATCCGTAGTCACCGCCACTTCGGTCTTGAAATCCACCTTATATATGTATAAGTTATTATCCGCCTTGGCATATACCACATACTTGCCATTGGGCGACATCACCGCATCGCGTACTGGCACATCAGTCAGCCAAATAGTGTCGTGCTTTTGGGTATCATACAGATAGTAATCCGCAAAGAACGAATGGCGAAAAAGCTTCACTTCGTTGGTATATTCCAAACGGAACCTTTCACTTTTCACCTTTTCGTTTTCACCTTCCAACACGCTATCCATCTCTGCCTGAGACATCGTCTTGGCATTATACCCTTGCATAATATCCATCATTCGATCGGCGTATCCAAATACGCTGACCAACAGCAGAACTATTAAAAATAAAAATCGATATTTCATTGCTTATACTAAAAAACGTGCAAAGGTAATAAAAAAAAAGAAAATATGCAAATATTTTCACACTTATTTGCACAATAGGCTCCACATCCTTCTTTTTTATCAACGGGAAATCACGAGTCTTTTTTGACCATTTTGAATATGTAATTCATACATTCCAAAGTACAGTACATATTCGCCGATTATCCCGTTGGATTCGAAAGAAATTACATCTTCTACTGCATCAAATTTACCAAATGGCCATGAGGTATATTTCGCCTTGATTGCAGGAAATAAAATCATGCCATTTTTCTGCATCAGGTCCAATGTCACATTCACGGCATATGCCATTACATTTTCATTTATGCCTACTATCCCATATCCACAAGACAACATACGATGTTGCTTATCATCTTTGTAATATATACATAGCGTACCATCACTCAACAGACGATAATTCCAAACTGACTCTTTATCATATAGTTTCGTACCATTAAAACCAATCGTTTTTTGGCTTTCTAAATGTTCAATAGTCAACATACTATCTTCCAAGAACTCAATATGATACACCAGATTATCTTGTACTCCTGTTTTCAGTTCGTAATTTCCATCATCGTTTAATAGTACCGATATATTGGTAGTAGAAATTTGGTGATCATCCAAAACTGCTCCCCGAAGCGCCACACTCCAATATGCGCAATGGTTAGCCAATATATAATCCCCAGATTGACAATCGCTTTTCGAAATCAATTTATCCAAATCAGAATAGACAGCCCATAGCGTACAATCACTTTTCGGGAAATAACGCTCACCAGCCCGCAAGAGCGGAGGACACACTATAGGATCCATCACTTCCTCTTCGCTCCATCCTAAAAAATGCCAATCTAAAGTATCTATTCCCATCGGCAAAACCACCCCCGAAGCTACTGCATCCTCCACCAATTTATCAGGATTTTCTGTCATACCCGACACAAGTTTAACCTCGTAAGCAACAGGATCTGGCAGAGTATAAAAAATAGTGTAACTACCAATATACAAACTATTTTCGCTCGCTTCTATATATATTTCTATATTATCCCTTTTCCCCACTAGTCCCAGACTATTATCCAATCTATAACCTATATCCACCCAACCAGTACTAAAACTACCATTCCATGCCACATCGGCAAAATCTGTATCTTCAATATTCCATACAACATTTTTGCCAATACGCATTCGCAAACTACCCGCTCCCTGCGAAGTATTAGAATGCATGGACAATACTATTGAGTGTATTATACACCCATCCCAACCCGACAATTGCAAAGTTGTAGAATTGCCCGCTGTCATCTGCCCTTTTTGTCCTGTCGTACTACTACGCATATAGACAACGTCACTACTCACAGGTGCTTCTCCCGTAACATTCACGCTATTCGACGAGGCTACGGTATATGTCACGCTCAGTATTGAAAAGATAAGTCCAAGTATCATTTTTAACAAATTTTCTGCAAAGGTACAAATAAATTTGTATATATCAAAAAAAAGTTGTAATTTTGCGCGCTTTTTATGGATTCTTAATTATTGACACTTTTTCTTCAATAATCATTTATCCTGATGTTACCCTGATGTTACCCTGAGGATAAGCGGAAGATGATAAGCATCGCAAACGATAGAAATCTTAAAAAAAGACATAAAATAAAACAATAAAAACAATTAACATCATGCAAAAAATCCAACTGAAACGTGGTTTGGACATCCCATTTGATGGAGCGGCAGCCCTCACACTCGGTAGTGTGAATCGTCCTGCTATCTTCCACATCGTCCCAGACCATTTCGCTGGCGTGACCCCAAAACTCTTGGTCCGCGAAGGCGACAGCGTGAAAGCAGGTTCTCCCCTCTTCCACGACAAGGCATTTGCTGAGATGCTCTTCACATCGCCTGTAAGCGGTAAGGTGGTAGCCATTGTACGTGGCGAGCGCCGCAAGGTGATGTCCATCGACATCGAAGCCGATGCTACGATTGAGTATGAGACCTTCGACCTCAAGCAAGACGCTAAAACCCTCTTGCTGCAATCGGGTCTTTGGGCACTCATTAAGCAACGTCCTTACGATTGCATCGCTCTCCCAAGCAAGCAACCTAAGGCCATCTTCATCTCTACCTTCGACACTGCTCCTGTAGCACCAAACTACGAGTGGGTTCTCAATGGACAAGGTGCAGTGCTGCAAGCAGCAGTCAATGCACTCGCTACTATCGCACCTGTGTACGTAGGTATCAAATGTTGCGCAAGCGCACCTATTTTCCGTGGCTTGACCAACTGCGAGAAATACGAGGTTAAAGGTCCTCACCCAGCAGGCAACGTAGGTGTACAAATCAACCACGTGGCTCCTATCGCTAAGGGCGAGACCGTTTGGACCATCAACATCCAAGACCTCGCGCTCATCGGTCGCCTCTTTACCAAAGGTATCGTGGACATGCAAAAGAAAGTGGCTCTCACAGGCCCTCTCGCCAGCGGTGCACAATACTACAACGTATTGCCAGGCATGCCACTCAGTGCAATCTTCACCAGCAACATCTACAAGGGCTGCAACGCTCGCCTCGTAGCAGGTAACGTGCTCTCTGGCCACCAAGTATGCGCTGATGAGATGGTTAGCATCTACGACAACCAATACACCGTACTCGCTGAGGGTGACGAGACACACGAGTTCATGGGATGGATCATGCCTCGCTTCAATAGCTTCAATGCGGGCAAGACCGACCCTGCTAAGATGGTGAACTGCGGACTCATGGAGTGGCTCTTCGGCAAGAAGAAATACAACTGGGACGCTCGCCTTAAAGGTGGTCGCCGTGCTATCATCGTAAGCAATGAGTACGACAAGGTATTCCCAATGGATATCTATCCTGAGTATTTGATTAAGGCAATGATTGCTGGCAACCTCGATAGCATGGAGCAACTCGGTGCATACGAAGTAGCACCAGAGGACTTTGCGCTCTGCGAGTACGTATGTACAAGTAAGATGCCATTGCAAGCTATCGTTCGTGCCGCATTGGATAACTTAAAAAAGGAGATTGAGTGATGCTAAAGAAATTACATAATATAGTAGAGAAACTTCGCCCTACCTTCTCAGAAGGTGGCAAGTTGTCCGCGCTGCACTCGTTGTTTGACGGTTTCGAGACTTTCCTCTTCACCCCAAACACCACCGCTAAGCGCATCGGTTCGCAGATCCACGATGGTTCGGATAGCAAGCGAACCATGATCCTTGTGGTAATGGCACTCGTTCCAGCACTGCTCTTCGGTATGTTCAACGTAGGTTACCAACACTTCCTCGCTACTGGCGAGTTGGTGCGTGGTGCTATGACTTGGGCATTGTTCTGGAAGAGCTTTGGCTTTGGTGCGTTGGCTGTGTTGCCATATATCATCGTTAGCTATGGTGTAGGTCTCGGTATCGAGTTCACCGTAGCACAATGGAAGAAAGAAGAAATCCAAGAAGGTTTCCTCGTATCAGGTATGATTATTCCTCTTATCGTGCCAATCAACACTCCTCTCTGGATGGTGGCTGTGGCTACTGCTTTTGCGGTGATCTTTGCTAAAGAGGTATTCGGCGGTACAGGTTACAACATCTTCAACGTCGCTCTCATCGCGCGCGCGTTCCTCTTCTTTGCTTATCCTACCCACATGACGGGTGACAAGTGCTTTGTTCGTACCGAGGGTACTTGGGGCTGGGACAACGGACAAACCCTCGTGGACGGTTTCTCTGGTGCTACCCCACTCACCCAAATCGCTACTTCTGCTGAGGCTAACCTCATGCCAGTGGACTTCTGGACTGCCTTCAACGGTTTGATTCCTGGTTCTATTGGTGAGACTTGCTGCTGGGCTATCTTGCTCGGTGCTGCATTGCTCATCGTAACTGGCGTTGCAAGCTGGAAGACCATGCTCAGCATCTTCGCAGGTGGTGCACTCACCGCTTGGCTCTTCAATGAGTTTGGTGCAGAGACTGCGGCGGCAAACTACCCATGGTACATGCACCTCGTTACAGGTGGTTTCATGTTCGGTGCTGTCTTCATGGCTACTGACCCTGTTACCTCTGCTCGTACTGAGTGCGGTAAGTGGATTTATGGTGCATTGATCGGTTTCATGGCTGTAGTGATTCGCGTACTCAACCCTGGTTATCCAGAGGGTATGATGCTCGCAATCCTGCTCATGAACGCGTTTGCTCCACTCATCGACTGGTGCGTAGTGCAAGTGAATATTAAGAAACGTATGAAACGCGCTAAAATTTAATGAATATGGCACAGAAGAAATTTGTATGTTCCGTTTGTGGCTATGTTCACAACGGCGATAAGGCACCTGATGTTTGTCCACAATGCAAGCAATCTGGCGTCTTTGTAGAAGAGAAGAAAAAAGGTCTGGATACCAACAGCAACGTATACACCATTATCTATGCTACTATCATCGTAGTTATCGTGGCTGTGATGCTCGCTTTGGTAAGCCAAGTGCTCAGCCCTCGCCAAGAGGCTAACCGCTTGCTCGACCAACAAAAGCAAATCCTCGTAGCCCTCAACCAAAACTACGACAACACCGACCCTGCTGCATTGTATCTTTCTTTGGTAAACGATACAATCGATGTAAACGGTGCTCCTGTATTTGTGGCTAACATCGAGGGTAATACCAAGTACGTACTCAAGCTCCACGGTGCTGGTCTTTGGGGCGGTATCGGTGGTTATCTGGCTTTGGATGCTGATAAGAACACTATCTACGGTATCAACTTCAACCATGAGTCTGAGACTCCAGGTTTGGGTGCTGAGATCGTAACAGAGAAATTCCGCAGTCAGTTCCCTGGCAAGCATATCCGCAATGCTGCTGGCGAAGTAGTTTCAGTGGCTGTGTTGAAAGCAGGCAAAGTGGCTGATGGTCAAGAGCAAGTAGATGCCCTCTCTGGTGCAACTATCACTTGCGATGGCGTTAGCACCATGATT
>JAZNPR010000032.1:0-7863 GCA_045589755.1 Paludibacteraceae bacterium | reverse complement strand
AGCGACCGTAGCTTCGAGGTGGGCGAGTGAGTTTTGACGAACGAGGTCGGTGTCCTCAAAGGTACACAGGTGTCGTTCAATGCGAGGACGAAGTCCGCATACACGCAAGAAAAATGAGTGAAAATTTATTTTCTAACGAAAATTTATTGGATTTCAGGCATGCGAAACCTTCGCATACCACTCGGTTACCACTAGGACTTTCCTGGCACCCCCATGAAAAAAATCCGCACAATCGATTTCTCTTTCGATTATGCGGATTGCTAGATATTAGATAACTATCTTGCTCCTTTAGAATTTCAATGCCAAACCAATGCCATTTTGGCTTGTTTGAATATCAAGCGACAATCTAGGGTACTACTTTTTTTTGAATTGCACAAAAAAAATCGTCGAAAAAGCGATTTTTAGTTTGTAAACTCCACATTCTGCTCGCTAGCCCGCCTGCAACAACAGAGATGCAATACTTACAAGGCAAGACGCAATCCTAAATCACTAATACTTTTTGTAGGTGCACTATAATATCTAAATGAAATACGACACCCCCTTGCATCATAATACCAACTACCACCACGAAATATTCGATTAGGACTAGACACGGTACCCAATGAATTATTCGCCACTTTAGAAGCATATTTCAGATACCAATCTTGACACCATTCGAATACATTACCGCTCATATCATACAAGCCTAATTCATTAGGGACCTTTTGACCCACTGGATGGGTACTACTAGTGCTATTATCCCTATACCATGCTACGTCACTAAGGACATTACTACCTGCATACTTATAATTTTTGCTCTTATTGCCACCGCGAGCCGCATATTCCCACTCTTCTTCCGTAGGTAAACGGAAATGTTGTCCTGTCAAACGATTCAATCTTTTTATAAATGTTTGACAATCATTCCAGCTGACCCTATCTACAGGGTTATGAGGATCTAAAAATGAACTCGGATTATTTCCCATTACGGCTTCCCACAATTCTTGTGTCACTTCCGTTTCGCCAATATAATAATCGGCTAATGTAACTTGATGGGTAGGATATTCATCACGATATGGATCCATCACTCCTTGTTCTTCAGTTGCTCCCATCGTAAACGTTCCTCCATACACTTTAACCATTGTAAAAGACACGCCATTCACAGAAATCGTTTCCAGTTCAGCTGCAAGGCTTTGAGGTGCTTTTTCATGCTTAAATGATAATTCATAGGATACCGTATGTTGTTTATTCCCGATAACATTTTCAACCACTTCTTTGGGTTCATAACCTTCTTTTTCCAAACGTATCGTATGTAAACCAACGGGCAAAAGGTTAAGCATAATAGGCGTTTCACCTTTCTTCTCACCATCTATATATACAATCGCATTGTCAGGAACGCTCGTTATCATTAAAGAGCCATCACTTGATTTCGTATTTCGATTATTAGACGAAGTTGTTTTTGACAATGCATAAGCCACATCATATTCCTCATTTTCAGTAATGGTCACTTGTTTCTCAAATGAAGTAAAACCATCCTTTTGTACTTTTACAGTATGTTCGCCTACTAACAATTCATTGACAACCAATGGAGTTGCGCCACACAATTTATCATCAACATACACTGCGGCATCATAAGGACTACCATTCACGCGCAAAGAACCTACGATAGGAATTGGTACATTCAACGATATACTGGTACCTGCCGTTTGTGGAGTTACTTGCAGACTAGTATAGGATGAATAATGATTTGGTTTGCGCACCTCTATAGAATAATCACCACATTCCAAATTACCAGTCCAGTTACCTACTCCTAATTTTGTTAAACCGTTATACACTTCAGCATCTGAATCTGCAAGCAAAGTTAAATTCACATAGTTAGCCATCAAATGGGGTTGCAGTGTAAGTTCTTCTGCATCAGAAATGGTTATCTCCATTTCCAAATTCTGATACATTCTTCGCTTTATCAACAATGTATATACACCTGAACTAAGTTCCTTTTTGGAGAATGGAATCTTTCCCAATGAAGTCATTTTATTGGTTGTTTGGTTTAGAGCATATGCATAGGCATCTTTAGAAGTAGAATCTCCCTCTAAGGATAGCCAGCCAAACTGCGGTTTGAGAATAATATATCGTTCATTTGTAGCCGCATTATTTGATACGGTAAACTCGCCTTCTTCTTTATGATGGCGATCTGCTTCTACGCTATAACGATAGGTACCATAACGTAATTCTTTGACTGCCATTCCATCTACCATATCCCACAATTCTTCTCTACCATTTTCTACGACACGCACAATGGCATCAGAGGGAGAAACACGAAATTTGAAGAATTGGCTATGTATTTTCGTTATATTTTCTCGACCTGGCACAGTAATCACCAATTCATATGTACATTTCGACTTCAACGAAGGTATCTGCCCATGGGATATGTCATTAAACGATACATTCAACTTCTCGTACCCCATACAATGTACCTCTAACGTTTTTGCACCTGTTGCCATATACACCCAATACTCACTTGCCTTCTTTTCCACATCACCCAAAAGATAAGCACCTGTAAAATCAATGTCTTCATCTATCAACACTTGTACCAACACCAATGCAGCCACATCACGATTTGCATCGTATTTTGGTTGTGTACGTGCATATTGCTTAGTTGTGGATACATCCTCAAAGCGCTTGACTGTGAGTCCATCAGCTTTCACATGATTGCTCACGAAAGTCAATAATAGAAGAGTAAAACAAAATATGTATTTTATTTTTTTCATAATCCTATAAAACAACAACGTTTGTTCAATCTATCAAACTTAACGATTGAACATCCTCTGCAATCTGCTCTCTCAGATCAGCGAGCGAAGCAAACTTTTTCTCTTTACGAAGAAAATCGCAAAAAGCAATCATGAGCGTTTTTTCATATAGATCGCCTTGATAGTCAATCAAATGTGCCTCTACGGTCACATAATCATTACCGACCGTAGGATTATTGCCAATATTTACCACAGCGGCATACAAGATAGCATCAGTTTCTCCATCATTTACCACCTGCGCTTTAGCCATATACACACCAGACATCGGAAGTAACTTATCTGACTGAATACAAATATTAGCTGTCGGGAAGCCCAATTGCGCACCTATGCCGTTGCCATGCTCAACAATGCCCGACAACGAATAATCATATCCCAACAATCGGTTTACTTGTTTGACTTGCCCCTCGCGGAGCAACTTGCGTATCCGAGTAGAACTGACTGGCAAACTATCTACTAGACACTCATGCGCACGCTCGACATGCAGCCCTACCCTACGCGCCACTTTTTCGTATTCAGAAAAACCTTTCAGTTGATCCGAACCAAAACAATGGTCATAGCCCATGAGCAACACCTCCACCTGTTCCTGTTCTTTCAAATAGCGCATAAACTGCTCAGCTGTAAGACCTTGCACATCAGCAAAAGGCAACACACGCACCTGAGCATGGTGCGCCAACAACTGTTGCCGCTCCCCATAGGTCGTAAGCATAGGCGGGCACACACCCGTCAATACCTCTTTCGGATGACGGTCAAAAGTGAAAATCAAAGGTTCCAAATGACGCTCATGCGCCAACTCATTGAGTTGAGCAAACAGGAAACGGTGTCCGCGATGGACACCGTCGAAAAATCCTATAGTTGCAATCTTGGGCATTATATCTCCTACTCGCTACGCTCGAGAAATCTAAACTATCTCAACCAAATGCTACAACTTAATGTAAATCTTCTTGCGATAAAGGATATAGCCAATAGACCACATCAACAGGACAAGACTCAACGCACATGCCAGCGAACCGCCTTTGTCGCCCAACAGCGGTTGCATGCAACCACGATACCAGAAACTCCAAACACTATAAGCGGTATCTTGAACAGTAAAGCGAATCTGACCAATCGTGATCACAAACCATGTGCTCAAGCAATAGATAAACAATGGATTAACGCCAAAAGTCTCGAAGAACTTGTACCAGTTCTTAGCCACCGCATGATGTACTTTTTGGCAAGCGGTTGCGGGTTTCTCTTCGTTCAATTGTGGCAAACGGATATCCAGTACCCAAGTCAATATGCCCAAAAGGCAACTTGCCAAACCACAAGTTACCAACACATAGCTGGCAGACCACATCGCCTTGTTGATAGGATACGCGTAATCCAGACAGAAGCCCAGAATCATCATGATAGCACCCGCCAACAAAGCGCGATTGACTTTACCCCAAAGGTCTTTCTCCGTCATGATTAACTTACCCATCCAAGCACCAATCAGCACATGCGCAACGCATGGGATAGTCGATAGCACACCCTCTGGATCAAAACCAATGCGTTCGCCTGCGGCATTGGTCATGTGATAGATATGATTATCGCCCAAAAGTTTGAGATCCACAATGGATTCCATATTCTGAGCGTTGAGTTCAAAACTATTGGTCACACTCTGTAAGATACAGTAAATCAGCATCAAAGCGCCCGACACCCACAAGATACGTTTGGGTTTGAACGCCAAGAGCAGCAAGCCACCTAATATACTGACAATACCCAAACGTGGGAAGACACCCAGGTAACGTAGGTGTTCAATAGGATACGTCCACATGGCTGTCATAAAGTCAGCCCCTTTGACAAACTGGCGAAGCGCCATGCCATACCAACTCAATGCCCAACCGATGAATACAATCAGCAAACCGCGCACCACAATCTTGCGCGCTGTAGCCCAATTGAAATCGAAATTGGATTTGTTGTGGCTGATATACATCGCCACACCCATACAAAAGACAAAGAACGGAAACACCAAGTCAGTAGGTGTGCAACCATTCCATGCGGCATGGCGGAGCGGCGCATAGATATGCGACCACGAGCCAGGGTTATTGACCATAATCATTCCTGCCACAGTAATACCGCGCAGAATATCCAGCGAAAGAAGACGTTTTCTCTGGGTTGGAGGGGTGAGTGTTTGTGTCATCGTTTTTCAGGGATTAAAAAAGAAAACAGCCCCCCGTTTGCGCGGAGGGCTGTTTGGTCAGTTTTATTACTCTTGGTTGAGGGTTACGCGCTTGAAGTCGATTACGTTTACGTTGTTCTTCTTCAAAACGTCCTTCACGAGCTCTTTGCTCTCGCTCATGATGTATTGTTGCTCTACCAATGTGTTCTCTTTCAAGAACTTGCCAAGACGACCTTGAGCAATCATCTCTACTTTCTTCATGTTGAGATTAGCCTCAGCCTCAGCAGGAACAGTAGCACGGATTTGGCGTGCAGTCTCTGCTTGCTCTGGGGTCAACCAACCCTTAGCCATGTTAGACGCGATGTGATCATCGCTGTCTACGTGAGCTGGGTTGATACCTGCTTTACGAACAGCTTGCTCTACAGCACGGTTCACCTCGTCTTGTTTGGTTTTCTCGATAGCTACAGAAAGCTCTTTGTCCTTTACCTCTTGAGCTACGTGATCAGCATCCAAAGCAATAGGTGACATAGAAGCCACTTGCATAGATACGCCATGAAGGATCTCTGCGTTAGCATCCTCGGTATCAGCAGCTACGAGTGCGCTGAGTTTGTTACCAAGGTGGTTGTAAGCATCTACCTTTGGAGCTACGAGGAAAGCGTAGTCGCTGAGTTCCATCTTCTCACCTGTAACACCAGAACGCTCAGTCACAGCATCTGCTACGGTGAAATCACCCAACTTGCATGCCTTGAGAGCCTCAATGTCAGCTGGTTTCTCGGTCATAGCCACCTCTAGGATAGCCTTAACCATATTTACATAGTCCTCGTTCTTAGCAACGAAGTCGGTCTCGCACTTCACAGCTACGATTGCGCCGAAGCCGTTCTCAGCTTTAGCCAATACGCAACCCTCAGAAGCCTCACGCTCGCTACGTTTTGCAGCGATAGCTTGACCACGTTTGCGGAGCAAGTCTTTAGCTACATCGAAGTCGCCATTAGCCTCCTCGAGAGCCTTCTTAACGTCCATCATACCTGCGCCAGTGATGTCGCGCAGTTTCTTAATATCTGCTAATGTAACAGCCATTGTCGTAATTTTAATTTAAGAATTAAGAATTTTAATTATTCAGCTGCCTCAGCTGGAGCCTCTGCAGTTGCTACTTTCTCAGCCTCTGCTTTTGGAGCAGCTTTGCGAACGCGTTGACGACGCTCCTTTGGAGCTGGAGCCTCGCCAGCAGCTTGTGCTGCAGCAGCCTCTTCATCAGCTTTCTCTACCTTGCGCTCCTCAAGACCTTCTTTGATTGCCTCGCATACAGCGCCCAAGATTACCTCAATAGATTTGGTAGCATCGTCATTCGCTGGGATAACGAAGTCAATGTTGTTAGGGTTAGAGTTGGTATCAACGATACCGAATACAGGGATACCCAAGCGGTTAGCCTCTGCTACTGCGATATGCTCTTTCATTACGTCCACTACGAATACTGCGCTAGGAAGACGGGTAAGGTCAGAGATTGAACCGAGGTTCTTCTCGAGTTTCTCGCGTTGACGAGTGATTTGGAGTTTCTCGCGCTTAGAGATGTTGTCAAAAGTACCGTCAGCCATCATCTTGTCAATAGTACCCATCTTCTTCACTGCCTTACGGATAGTAGGGAAGTTGGTGAGCATACCACCAGCCCAACGCTCTGTGATATAAGGCATTGCTATTTCTTGTGCCTTTTGAGCTACTACCTCTTGACCTTGTTTCTTGGTAGAAACGAAGAGGATCTTGCGACCAGATTTAGCGATAGCTTTCAATGCCTCAGCTGCCTCGTCGATTTTTACAGCAGTCTTGTTGAGGTCGATAATGTGGATGCCATTACGCTCCATGTAGATGTAAGGAGCCATAGCTGGATTCCATTTGCGTTTGAGGTGGCCAAAGTGGCAGCCAGCCTCGAGAAGTTGATCAAAATTTGTTCTCATTTTGTTTGATTAGTTTTGAATTATTTATTACATAATTTATCCGTTGCCTCCGCTACGCAGAGAAGCGCGCATAGGAGGAATAACAGAGTAATCCGCGGTGAGCAACATGTTGCCACCACGGAGTCACTGCTATTTGGATATTAACGCTTACTAAATTGGAAGTGTTTGCGTGCTTTTGGTTGACCTGGCTTCTTACGCTCTACCTCACGAGCATCGCGAGTCATGAAGCCCTCAGCCTTCAACGCTGGTTTGTCCTCTGGGTTGGTCTTTACAAGTGCGCGAGCGATTGCAAGACGCAATGCCTCTGCTTGACCCTTGTAGCCACCACCATCGAGGTTTACCTTGATATCATATTTCTCAGCCACTTCAAGCTTGTTAAGAGGTTGCTTAACAACGTATTGAAGAATTGGGCTTGGGAAGTACACATCCAAATCACGGCCATTGATTGTGATCTTGCCGGTACCTTCTTGTACATAAACGCGAGCAACTGCTGCTTTACGACGACCTAATGCATTAATCATTTCCATATCTTCAATTATTTAAGTGTGTTGATGTCTAATTGTTTTGGTTGTTGAGCTTGCATGTTGTGCTCTGCACCTGCAAATACGTGGAGGTTACCGATGATCTTGCGACCAAGACGATTCTTTGGAAGCATACCTTTAACCACCTTTTGGATCAAACGATCTGCGCCCTTCTCAAGCATTTGAGCAGGAGTCATCTCGCGTTGACCACCTGGGAAGCCAGTGTAGCGTACATATACGCGGTCATTCCACTTGTTACCAGTCAATTGCACTTTGTCAGCATTGATGATAATCACATTGTCACCACAATCCACGTTAGGAGTGAAGTTTGGTTTGTACTTGCCACGGAGGAGTTTAGCTACCTTCGAGCACATACGGCCAAGTACTTGGCCCTCAGCATCAATAACAACCCATTCCTTTTGAACGGTTGCCTTGTTAGCTGATACAGTCTTGTAACTTAATGTATCCATTTG
>JAZNPR010000031.1:0-123988 GCA_045589755.1 Paludibacteraceae bacterium | reverse complement strand
ATAAAATGTTGTACCAACCATATCAGCGCGAAGCCGATGATGTGGCAGATAAATACAATCACGAAAAAGCGTACTGTCTTTTGCTTTTTGCTTCTTTCTTGGGGTTGCTTTCCTTCCATAACGCAGCAAATGTATTGTTTTCTTAAATCTGCTGCAAAGGTATAGCTTTCTCCCTATAACAAACTTAAAACTAACTTAATTTTTCATACTATAGGCAAAAATTATGCCGTTCTGCTTATCATAAATGTCTTTTTCAATGGAATTATTTGCTCATTCCAGAAAAATGTTGTACCTTTGCAGCACTGAATCAAAATCTGAGAAGATATTAGGTCACTTCTATAAATTCACCATTTAAGAAGATTGACCATTAATAGTTATAGTTGGACATTTTTATATACTTTTGGCTTTTTATAGGTATCTTGCTGTTTGTCAATCAGTCACAATGCCCGCATTGTTCCCTCTTTTCGCACAGCAATCTACTCAATAAAAACCTCAAATTTACTATAAATAGAATTTATAGAAGTGACCATGAAGCAGATACATGATGAGAATCGTGGCTATCGAATCCTTCTCCCTTTTGTGAGTTGGATGTTTAGACATTCATATCGCCACATTAAATATGTGGGCGAGGAGAATATACCACAAGACGGGGCTGTAATCTTTGCCCCTAATCACACCAACGCGCTGCAAGATGCGCTGGCGGTGCTGTCAATCAATTCTGAACGCAAGGTTTTTGTGGCGCGTGCCGACATCTTTCGTAAACCCCTATTCGCTAAAATACTCGGGTTTATGAAGATTATGCCTATCCGTCGTATGCGCGATGGAGCAAGCGAAGTACTCAAAAACGACGAAACGGTCGAACGCGCTATTGATACCCTTCATGAGGGTGTGCCATTCTGTATTCTCCCAGAAGGTACGCACCGCACCAAACACTCACTTCTGCCATTGGGCAAAGGTATCTTCCGCATCACTCTGCGCGCCAACGAGAAGTTCGGACACGAGAAACCTATCTATATCGTGCCTGTCGGACTGGAGTATAGCGACTGGTACCACCTGTGGGACACACTCGTTATCAATATCGGCAAGCCTATCAACATGACGCAGTTCATTGCGGAACATGCTGATTTAGAGCGCCCTAAACTCATCCTTGCTATGCGCGAGGAACTCACCAACCGTATGCGTGAACAAATCCTTTGGGTGCCCGATGATGAGAACTACGAGAAGAATTGGGCTGAGCTCAGTAAGAATCGCCCTGCGCACAAGAACTGGTTTCCTAAACACCGAATGCCTAAGTGGCTGTTGCTCTTAATGTTAATTCTCATGTCGCCTCTCGCATTGGTGGCTGGCGTTATCACATTGCCCCTTTGGTTAGCTTGGCTCATTATCCGTTGGGCAATCAAAGACCCCGCCTTCCACAACTCCGTGCAGTTCGTTTGGCAACTGATCATCATCCCTCTCACGGGCTTCATCACGATGCCTTTCTGGATGTTCTTGCAAGAGTATATGTATCTTGCTCGCAAATTGAATAAACCTGAAGAAACAAAATAATCATGACAAAAGTTTACATTATTTTAGCATGTTATGTGCTTGTACCTCTGTTGATTATAGAGGGCTTTAAGCGTTGGAAATGGGTACAAACCCTAGGTACTGTAGTACTTGCATATGCAGTCGGTATCATTGCTTCGCTCTGTGGCGTATTCCATTTTCAAGATCCTGAAGTAGCTGTATCTTTCAGCAAGATGCAATCTATGATGATGAATGTGGCAGTGCCTTTGGCTATTCCATTGATGCTTTTCAACTGCGACTTTAAGTTGTGGACCAAAGCCCTGCCTAAAACAGCGTGGGCACTCGTAGGTGGTATTCTTGCGGTGCTCGTGTCTGTAGTGTCGGGCTATTTCATCTTCCGCAACCATATTCCTGAGCCAGCCAAAGTGTCAGGTATGATGATAGGTATCTATACGGGTGGTACAATGAACTTCAACGCACTTGGTGCATCGCTCGGCGTGGACAAGTCCGTTATGGCTATCGTGCTTGCCTTTGAGATGGTAATCACTACACCTTATATATTCTTCCTACTCGGCGGTGGCTACAAGATCTTCCGCAAACTTCTGCCTTTCAAGGATATAACCCACAAAGGTCGTACCGATGAGGAGGAAGTAGAGACTGCTGATGTGGAGAACTATCAAGGCATGTTGGAGAAGAAAAACTTCTGGGGCATGCTCAAAGGTTTGGGCTTGAGCATTGTCTTCCTTGCTATTGGTGCAGGTCTGGCATTGCTCATCACAGGCACACTCAACGAACTTGTAGTTATCCTCACTATCACCACTTTGGCTATTATCGCCTCTTTCTTCAAGAAAGTGCGCGAGTTGCCTAAGACCTTCGAACTGGGAATGTTCTTCATTTTGGTTTTCAGCGTGATAGTAGCGTCTATGTTCGACATCAATAGTGTAAATGGTGGTTCGCTCTATATCGGTGGCTTCGTACTGTGGATTATGTTCATGTCAATGATATTGCACTTGATTTTCTGCCGTATTGCTAAAGTCAGTGGCGACCTCTTCTGCGTGAGCCAAGTAGGATTGCTCTGCTCACCTCCATTCGTGCCACCTATTGTAGGCGCAATGAAGAATAAGAAAGTCCTTATTTCAGGTATTGTAGTCGGACTGGTCGGCTATGCCGCTGGTACCTACCTCGGTGCACTACTAGCATGGGTGCTTGGGTAGTTAATAGTTAACATTTAATATTTTTAGGGAATAACTAGAAATTAAAAAGAATTATGAAACGTTCTATTATATTAATATTCAGCGTATTATTTACGCTATCGCTCACAGCTGCAAAAAAGCAAAAAGTACAACAAGTGGACTCCCTCGGTCGTAAAATCAAAACAGGATGGAACTTTGGCGCTCTCCCTTCTGTTGCATTTGATGCTGATCTTGGATTTCAGGGCGGAGCACTAGCCAATATCTATTATTATGGCGATGGTTCACAATATCCCGAATACATTCACTCGTTGTATGCAGAAGCAGCATACACAACCAAGAGATATGGCATTTTCCGTGTTAATTACGACAGCAAATATTTGATTCCTAAACACCGATTAACTTTAGATGCCACCTACCAACCTGATGCCATGTGTGATTTCTATGGTTTCAATGGCTATCAATCTTTATACAATCCAGATATGCACAATTGGAGCAGTGATTCTAGTAAAATCAATCAGGATTACCAGTCACGCGCGTTCTACAAGTACAAACGTGACCTCTTCCGCTTTGCCGCAGATATAGAGGGTACAATCTGGAAAAATATTAAATGGAACGTTGGTGTAGGTGTACTCGGCTATATGATTGACGAATGTAACATCAACATGCTCAATGGTAAGAATGAGTTTGATCCAAACATTCCGCACACGGAACAAAAAGCGATGGATGAGAACATAGAAGGACTATACGAAAAATACGTCAATTGGGGACTTATCGACCAAGTCGAAGCCAAAGGCGGTTGGCATCCCTATTTGCGTGCTGGTTTGACTTACGACAGCCGCGACCAACGAACCTGTCCAACCAAAGGTATCTATGCCGATGCATTCTTTACCTATACAGCAGCATTTGGCAAGCAGGCGACTAAGGGGTACAACCACTTGCAATTCAACTTCAACTTTCGCCACTACGTGCCTATCTATCGCGACCGCGTGACTTTTGCATATCGCATTGGTACACAAAACAATATCGCGGGTAAGTCGCCATTCTATATGAATACTTACCTCAACACCTTGTTTATCCAGCGCGTGATGTACGAGGGATTGGGTGGTGCCAACTCATTGCGTGGTATTATGCGTAATCGTATCTTGGCAAATGGCTTTGCATACGCCAATGTGGAGTTGCGTGCTAAAGTGGCTCGATTCGACATCGGTCGCCAACATTTCTATATCGGTTTGGCACCATTCTTTGACTTGGGAATTATCACTCAACCCTATGAGTTAAACACAGAGGATATCAAAGCAAAGCATGCTGAAGATATGAAAGATAATCCAAAATACACACTACCTCTTGACAAGTATTTTGTATTGGATGAAAACGGAAATATTGACCAATCAGAAGTCTATATGCCTCACATGGCAGCAGGTCTTGGCATTAAAGTTGCTATGAACGAGAACTTTGTCCTCTCTGTGGACTGGGCGATGGCATTCGACAAACAAGACAACGCCAAGTGGGCGAACTTCTACATCAAGATGGGTTACCTCTTCTAGTCGTTTGTAGAAGTCTCCCTTATGAAATACCAATTGGGTAATATTCAATTAGATACACATCTCCATTGCGTGACGCGCGGTGGAGATGTGGTGCATCTTACCCAACTGGAGTATGCGCTATTGGAGTATCTTCTCCAACATGCTGACACTGTCTGCAAGCGCGATGAGATTGTAGATAATGTTTGGGGACAACGTTTTCAGTATGATACAGGCACTATTGATGTACACCTCCATTCTCTGCGCCGCAAACTGGGCTTTGCACGTAATACGCCTATTGAATCCATCCGTGGTGTAGGAATCATTTTGCATACTGCTGCACCCACACAATCGCATACGCTGAATATACAAGACTTTGCTATTCAATGGATTCGCGAGCACGAAGCGGACTTTGCTGCCAAGCAGCTCACTCCGCGTCTGCACCTTGATCCTTTTGTGAGTGAGATAACTATCTCCCCAGAGGACTTGCGCACTATGTTGGACGGAATATTGAAAGTCCTTTTGCCCGTTTCCAAACCGGGCATTATCCGTATCAAGTCACACCTTGGTTGCCATTATTTCTCCCTCTCCCTTGACATCAACGGCACCATCAACGAACTCCGCATTCCGTTGGGATAATAATTTAAGTTAGATTTAAGGAAAATTAAGCCTATTTGTACTACCTTTGCAGCGAAATTTAAAAAAAGGAACTGCGAAGTAATAGTTTATGAGAAAAAAAATACTACTGATATTGTTGGTAATCGCCACCGCGACATATGCGCAAAAAGAGGTGGCACAAGATACCACTGCAACGACAAAGAATATTGTAGACAAAGAGAAAACGCCTGTATTTCAAGGATATAGCGGCGGTATGATGTTGCATGCGGGTTATCTCTTTGGCAAGAATCCTTCTGCTGTATTACCCTCTGGCGAAAGTATCAGTCCGCAAGGTATGACTACGGGTATTGGTGGTTCGTTGCGTATTAACCTCTGGAAATACTTACGTGTAGGTTGTGAGGGCTATGTCTCCACGATGAAATCGGGTGCTACTGATATGAGAGATGTCTTACAATCAGGTAGTTACATTCGTGTTGGCTCGGGCGGTCTGTTAGCAGACGCCTGCTGGCGCATGGAAAAAGTATGGCCATACATTGGTGCTGCCGTGGGCGGTGGTGCGATGCGCACACTCTCTGTGGTAGAAGGTAGTGAGGCAGACTGGCAACCCGAAGAGTGGACCATGCTCACCAAACAAGGGTTTGGCTATGTGAATCCATACGTGGGTATAGATTGGTGCATGACCAGACGTGTCCATCTCACCGTTCGTATGGATTGGATGTTAGCATTTGCAGACAATCAACTGCTCCTGCCTACTGGTCCACGATTCTTTTTCGGCTTTATGTTCTGTCACTAAATGAATTTCTCAGGTATTGTATTAGGATTAGTTGCCTTTTTGTGTATTGGCTTTTTTCATCCTTTGGTCATCAAAGGAGAGTATTATTTTGGCACGAAGTGCTGGTGGGTATTTGCATTAGCAGGCGTAGTGATGTTGGTGGGTTCGCTGCTGATAGATAATATCTATTTCTCTGTGATACTGGGTGTTATCTCTTTTTCCTGCTTTTGGTCGATTCTGGAACTTTTTGAGCAAAAGAAGCGCGTAGAGCGCGGGTGGTTCCCCAAAAATCCTAAACGCAAAAATTAACCAACATCATATTACACAAAAAAAAGCGCAGACATGTCTGCGCTTTTTTATTTCTATCTTCGGCTTATCCTCGGCTAAACCGTCCAAAAGTTAAATACTGAGAATTTGCATCGCAGACCACTTCTCGGCATTGATATCTTTCTTCTGCTTGATCGCTTTGCTCAGTGGTACATATACAATCTCATCATCCTGCAAACCGACCATGATATTACGTTGGTCTTCCAACAATGCTTGCACCGCAGCAATACCCATACGGGATGCCAAGATTCGATCGCTGGCAGAAGGCGAGCCACCGCGTTGCAAGTGACCAAGGATAGTCACGCGCGAACTAAACTCAGGATGCGCCTCTTCCATCATCTTTGCCACTGCCTGTGCTCCACCCTCAATAGCATGCTCTTGCACAAGCACGATACTGGAGTTTTTGCTCTTGCGTTTGCCTTGACCAATGGCCTCCTCAATCTGCTCAATAATCGTAGCGCGCTCTGGGATAATAGCGGCCTCCGCACCCGCAGCAATCGCAGCATTCAGTGTCAAGAAACCTGCATCGCGACCCATCACTTCTACCAAGAACACACGCTCGTGACTGGTAGCTGTATCGCGAAGAATATCTACGCAATTCATAATCGTATTGAGCGCTGTATCGTAGCCAATCGTGGCATCTGTACCCCAGAGGTCATTGTCAATCGTGCCTGGGATACCCACCACAGGAATATTAAACTCCTGCGCAAACAGTCGTCCACCCGTAAACGAGCCATCTCCGCCAATCACGATCAGCGCATCTATCTCTTCACGCTTGATGGTTTCGTATGCTTGTTGGCGACCTTCTTTGGTGGTAAATTCGGCACAACGCGCAGACTTGATGATAGTGCCACCGCGTTGGATAATACCACTCACATCTTGCGTAGTAAAGGGTTTTACTTCGCCATCAATGAGCCCTTTGTAGCCACGATAAATGGCTTTCACTTTGATGTCATTCGAAATTGCAGCACGTGTCACCGCACGCAATGCAGCATTCATGCCTGGTGCATCGCCTCCTGAGGTGAGAACACCAATTGTTTTAGGTTTATATTCCATATATTCTTGCCTTTAAACTATACACTTTCAACTATATACTTCCTAACCTCTTCCATGAGCCACTTAGGTGTGGAGGTGGCTCCGCAGACACCCACTTTCTCTGCAGCATGACACTGCTGTAGTATCTCTAGCGTTATGTCTGCTGTGCTACTTACAAAAACCGTGCAAGGATTCACCTCAAGGCAATTTTGAAATAGCACTTTGGCGTTTGATGACTTTTTTCCACCCACAAAAATCACCACATTGTTGCTCTTGGCAAAGTCCTGCAAGCGTTTTACACGGTTAGCCACATTGCGGCAAATCGTATCGTGGTACTCAAAGACAATATCCTCCCCTCTCGCCTCGTCACCTATTCGCCTCATCGCCTTAATCTTATCTACAATCTGCTGAAACTCTTCCACACTCTTTGTCGTCTGCGAAAAGAGGTAGATTGAGCGCGTGAAATCCAGTTTATCAAGATCATGGATGCCTTCAATCACGATAGCCGTATTATTGGTTTGTCCCTCAAGACCAATCACTTCTGCATGTCCTTTCTTGCCAAAAATAACAATCTGAGCTCCCGTACTTTTTCCGTGCAAAGCTTGGTATGTCTCACGAATACGCTTTTGCAATTTCAATACGACAGGGCAAGAGGCATCTATAATCTCTATGCCATTTTGTTGGGCAATACGATAGGTGCTAGGAGGTTCTCCATGCGCGCGCAGGAGCACGCGTACATTGTGTAAGGTGCGCAGGTCGTCATAATCAATCGTCTCTAGTCCCAGTTTGTCCAAGCGTTCCACTTCCTGTCCGTTGTGCACAATATCGCCCAAGCAGAAAAGTTGTCCCTTCTGCAATTCGCGTTCGGCAGTCTCAATAGCAGTAGTCACTCCGAAGCAAAAACCCGAATTTTCATCAATCGTTACAATCACTTTTCCGCTTTCAGTTTTCACTTTTCATCGCGTAGCGTGGTCAAATATATCAATAATATGTTGCATTTGCTCCTCGCGTGTCATATGGCTATTTTCCACCACAACGGCATCTTCTGCTTGGCGCAACGGACTCTCTGCACGGTGAGTATCGCGATAATCGCGCTCGTTGGTAGCACGAAGAACTTCCTCATAATCAGGGTTATCACCTTTAGCTTGCAATTCCAAGAAGCGGCGCTTAGCACGCACCTCTGGCGAAGCGGTAAGGAAAAATTTTAGTTCGGCTTGTGGAAAAACCACCGTACCAATATCACGACCGTCCATCACGATTCCCTTCTCTACCCCCATAGCTTGCTGCTGCGCAACCAGAAAGGCACGCACCTCTTTGATTGTGGAGATCTGCGAAGCCAACTCGCCGACTTCCAATGTGCGTATCTGCGATTCTACATCCTCTCCGTTCAGCGTAACATGCTGTCCTTCTGGCGTTTGAACAAAACCAATATGTATATTACCCAATTGCGCCAGCAACGCTCCGTTATCCGATTCACTATATCCGATACCCGCCTGTCGCGCATACAACGCCACTGCGCGGTACATTGCACCTGTATCTACATAGGTATAACCAGCATACTTGGCCAACGCTTTAGCCACAGTCGATTTGCCACAAGAAGAATAGCCATCAATGGCAACAATAATCCTATTAACCATTTGAGAATTTACCATTTACAATATTATTTCAAGAAACTATTAATGTCTGTCGATAGCGACACTTGATAGGTGAAGTTGCTTTTGGTGTATTGGCTAAGTGCAAAACCCAAGCGGAACTTGTATATCTTCACACCTGCACCCAATGCAAAACCAGCCAAACTGCGTACATCGGTCAAGTTCATCTCTGCCTGACGACGGTGGTTATAGCTGAGAGTAAGGTAAAACTTCTCGCTCTTTGGTACAATGTCCACTGCCCAAATCGTATGGCGGAAAAGCATATCATACCACTTCACATCTGATTCCATTGGAGCTATATCCCAACGCTGTAAGTTATGCATTGTCAGCGACAAACGAATAGGAGCATGCTTGAGGCGGTAACTCAAACCCAACTCCAGATTGAGAGGCAACATCTCGGTATGCTGTCCAAAATCATCCTCATAAAAAGTTTTCAGCTGCCAACCGATATTGCGCAAGGTAAGTCCCATTTGAAAAGCAGTATCAGCAGTCTGGAAGTGTGCGCCCACATCTGCGCCCATGGCGAAACTGGTATAAGACTCATATACGCTCACGATTGGTTTGAGCGCAACTCCAACGCGGAACATCGGGCCTAATTGTCTGGCGTACATCAAATTAATGCAAATATCCTTGGCCGTGAACATTCCGCCCATCAAGTTGCCGTTCTCATCGGCGTATGCCATGTTTCCATAGTCCAGATAATGCACACCCGCAGCAAAATAATTGTCCTTGTAGTTATGTCCGTACAAGACACTACCAAACATGGTTCCTGCAAGGTAATAAGCATAATTGAGTTGCAACACCTTGTCGGTACGGTCAGTCAATAGCGCAGGGTTGCCGAATGCCATACTAATATCATCATCGGCTATTGACACGTTGTCGCCACCAAGGGCATTGATTCGCGAGGACACAGGCAAATCAAGAAAGTGAAACACACTGCTACCGGCCCCTTCAATTTGCGCTTGAATCGGAAGAGCCACACCGAGCCAAAGTAGCAAGAGGTATATGATTTTTTGTTTTTTCATTTCCGTGCAAAATTATCCAAACTATTTCAATCTACAAAAGTACTACATTTTTTCTAAATCTCCAAGTTTTATAGCAAATAGGAAGTGCTTTTTTACATATTTTATATTGTAGAGCATATTTTTAGCGTTTTTTTTGGTAAAACGAAATTTATTTCGTACCTTTGCATGTTGATTGTGTAAACTAGGCAAAAAATACAATAATCATAATTAAAAACAACAAAAATCAAAAAACTTATGTGGTTAAAAGATTCATCTATTGGTCGTAAGCTCGTTATGAGTATTTCGGGCTTGGGCTTGGTCTTCTTCCTGCTTTTCCATGGCTGCATGAACTTGGCTTTGGTGTTCTCGGAGGAGGCTTACAACTGGATTTGCTCCGTTTTGGGCGCAAATTGGTATGCATTGGTAGCAACATTGGGCTTGGGCGCACTCGTGCTCATTCACTTCCTCTATGCTATCTATCTGACAATCCAAAACCGTATGGCTCGCGGTAAAGACCGCTACGCGGTTACTGCTAAGCGCGAAGGCGTTGAGTGGGAGTCTGAGAACATGCTCGTTCTTGGCTTCGTGGTGATTGGTTTCATCGTTCTCCACTTGGCTAACTTCTGGTTCAAGATGCAGTTTACTGAGATTATGCACATGTGCGGTGCTGAGGACTTTGCAGTAGCTACTTTTGGTACTGTTTATGCTCCAACCGATGGCGCAGGTATGGTAAAAGCGTTGTTTACTACTCCTATCTGGGGTCAAGTGTACTGCGTATTGTACCTCGTATGGTTGACCGCTTTGTGGTTCCACCTCCGTCATGGCGTATGGTCTGCTCTCCACACAATGGGCTTCAACAACCTCGTATGGATGAAGCGCGTGAAAGTGATTAGCGCTGTGGTAGCAACTTTGGTTGCAGGTCTCTTCGCTATCGTAGTTCTCTACTATCTTGGCTACGGTATCGGCATGCTCTGCGCATAAAACCATTCGTGTACAATGCTAAACCATTCTACACAATTCTACACAATTTTGAACAAAAATTAAACAACATATGGCAACAAAAAAACAAACTGCGCAGGTTATTACGCCTGAAATGGCGAAGATCCCTGCTGGTCCACTCGAGAAGAAATGGACCAATTACAAAGACCATCAGAAGTTGGTCAACCCTGCCAACAAACGTCGTCTTGACGTTATCGTAGTTGGTACTGGTTTGGCTGGTGCATCTGCTGCGGCTTCTCTCGCAGAGATGGGCTTCAATGTCCTCAACTTCTGTATCCAAGACTCTCCACGTCGTGCACACTCTATCGCTGCACAAGGTGGTATCAACGCGGCTAAGAACTACCAAAACGATGGCGACTCTGTTTATCGCCTCTTCTATGACACCATCAAGGGTGGTGACTACCGTGCTCGTGAGGCAAACGTTTATCGTCTTGCTGAGGTGAGCAACAGCATCATCGACCAATGTGTGGCTCAGGGTGTTCCTTTCGCTCGCGAATACGGCGGCTTGCTCGACAACCGTTCTTTCGGTGGTGCGCAAGTATCTCGTACTTTCTATGCTAAGGGTCAAACAGGTCAACAACTTCTCCTCGGTGCTTATTCTGCACTCAGCCGCCAAATCGGTAAGGGCAAAGTGAAGATGTACAACCGTCACGAGATGTTGGATGTAGTTATGATCAAGGACGAGAACGGCGAGAACCGCGCTCGTGGTATCATCGCTCGTAACCTCGTTACTGGCCGCATCGAGCGTTACTTCGGTCACGCTGTGGTTGTAGCTACTGGTGGTTATGGTAATGCTTTCTTCCTTTCTACCAACGCGATGGCATCTAACGGTTCGGCTGCTATGCAGATGTACCGCCATGGTGCTTACTTCGCTAACCCTTGCTACGCACAGATCCACCCAACTTGTATTCCAAAGCACGGTGACTTCCAATCTAAACTCACTTTGATGTCTGAGTCACTCCGTAACGATGGTCGTATCTGGGTTCCTAAGAAACTTGAAGACGCTCAACGCCTCCAACGCGGTGAGATCAAGGGTAAAGACATCCCAGAAGAGGACCGCGACTACTACTTGGAGCGCCGTTACCCTGCTTTCGGTAACCTCGTTCCACGTGACGTGGCTTCTCGCGCTGCTAAAGAGCGTTGCGACAAGGGCTATGGTGTAAACAATACGGGTCTCGCTGTGTTCCTCGACTTCTCTGACGCTATCCAACGCCTTGGCAAGGATGTAGTAGAGCAAAAGTATGGTAACCTCTTCCAAATGTACGAGAAGATTGTGGACGAGAACCCATACGAGGAGCCAATGATGATCTTCCCTGCTATCCACTATACGATGGGTGGTATCTGGGTGGACTATGAGTTGCAAACCAGCGTGAAGGGTCTCTTCTGTATTGGTGAGGCCAACTTCTCTGACCACGGTGCTAACCGCCTCGGTGCATCAGCGTTGATGCAAGGTTTGGCTGACGGTTACTTCGTATTGCCTTATACTATCCAAAACTACTTGAGCGACCAAATCGGCGTTCCTCGTATGTCCACCGACCTCCCAGAGTTCGCTGAGGCAGAGAAAGGTATCACCGAGAAGATTGAGAAACTCATGGCTATCCAAGGTAAGCGTTCTGTGGATTCTATCCACAAGGAACTTGGTCTTGTGATGTGGGATTTCGTAGGTATGGGTCGTACTGCTGAGAGCTTAAAGACTGCTGTTGAGAAGATCGACGCAATCAAGAAAGAGTTCTGGAGCAATGTATATATCCCAGGTGAGGCTAACTCATTGAACAACGAGTTGGAGAAAGCTCTTCGTCTTGCTGACTTTATCGAGATTGGTCGTTTGATGGCAGTTGACGCTTTGAACCGTGAGGAGTCTTGCGGTGGTCACTTCCGTGAGGAGTATCAAACTCCAGAGGGCGAGGCGATGCGTCAAGACGATAAGTTCTCTTATGTAGCTTGCTGGAAATATACTGGCGAGGACAGCGAACCAGAGCTTATCAAGGAGCCACTCGACTATGAATTCACCGAACGTAAAACTCGTAACTATAAGAGCTAAGCATTATGGATCAATATATTGATATTAAAGTGAAGGTTTGGCGTCAAGCTGGACCAAAGGCAGAAGGTCATTTCGAGACCTACGAACTCAAACACATCTTCCAAGGTGCTTCGTTCTTGGAGATGATTGACATTCTCAACGAGCAACTCATCAACGAGCACAAAGATCCTATCGCATTCGACCACGACTGCCGTGAGGGTATCTGCGGTATGTGCTCTATGTATGTGAATGGTCACCCACACGGACCAGACAGTGCTATCACCACTTGCCAATTGCACATGCGTAAGTTCAAAGATGGCGAGACTATCACAATCGAGCCATGGCGTAGCCGTGCATTCCCTGTAATCAAGGACTTGATGGTGGACCGCGAGGCATACGACAAGATCATGCAAGCTGGTGGTTTCGTGTCAGTTAATACAGGTGGTGTACCTGATGCAAATGCAATTCCAATTCCTAAGGCTCACGCTGACGAGGCAATGGATGCTGCAAGTTGTATCGGTTGCGGTGCTTGTGCTGCTGCATGTAAGAACGGTTCTGCTATGTTGTTCGTTTCTGCAAAGGTTAGCCAATTGGCTCTCTTGCCACAAGGTAAGGTAGAGGCAGCTGCTCGTGCTAAGGCCATGGTGGCTAAGATGGATGAATTGGGCTTTGGTAACTGTACCAACACAGGTGCATGTGCTGCTGAGTGCCCAAAACAAGTATCTTTGGCAAACATCGCTCGCCTCAACCGCGAGTTCCTCTGCGCAAAGCTGAAAGACTAATACAATAGTCCACATATCCAATAAGAGGCGTACAAATGTGCGCCTCTTATTCTATTTTATCTAATATATTTGCATATCTGCATTTTTTTTTGTACCTTTGCAGCGAAATATGCCCATATGGCTACAGAAACAACATGAGCAGCAATCTACAAATGAAAATTCTCGCAAAAGAAACCGCCATTTATGGCGTTTCATCTATTGTGGGCAAGTTCCTCAACTGGCTGCTCGTGCCCCTATACACCTATGTGCTGCAACAGCAGTCCGACTATGGTATAGTGACCAACCTCTATGCGTGGACTGCCCTACTCTTGGTGATACTCACCTACGGCATGGAAACGGGTTTCTTCCGCTTTGCCAACAAGACAGAAGAAAATCCCAAGACGGTTTATACTACTTCGCTCATAGCACTCTTCACCACTTCCTTACTCTTCGCCGTTGCATGTGTGATATGGCAAGTGCCTATTGCCACCGTATTGGGTTATCCCACACATAGCGAGTTCATCGCATTATTGGGTATCGTAGTAGCAATGGATGCCTTTGCCAGCATACCGTTCGCATACTTGCGCTACAAAAAACGCCCATTGCAGTTCGCG
This sequence comes from Paludibacteraceae bacterium, assembly GCA_045589755.1. Lineage (GTDB taxonomy): Bacteria > Bacteroidota > Bacteroidia > Bacteroidales > Paludibacteraceae > Colicola. The sequence continues at coordinate 109,967 of JAZNPR010000031.1, read as the reverse complement.
GCACTGAAACTGCTGTTTGTATTTCTGAATATTGTACTCAACCTATTCTTTTTGGTGCTTTGTCCCAAGATTCAAGACTGGGCAATCATCTCCTCGTGGTACAATCCTAACTATGGAGTAGGGTATGTCTTCGTGGCAAACATTATGGCTACGGGCATACAGACACTCTGTTTGTTGCCAGCGATAGTTGAGGGCTTCCGAGCAGAGCGCGGACTCCCGACTCCTGACTCCCAACGATTATTCTCTGGCAAATTGCTTGGGCAAATGCTCCGCTACTCCTTGCCTCTATTGGTCTTGGGTGTATGCGGCATTATGAACCAAACACTCGACCGCATCCTCTTCCCCTTCTTCTACGATGGAGCCGATGCACAAGCGCAGTTGGGTATCTATGGCGCCTGCTTCAAAGTGGCAATGGTGATGATGATGTTCACCCAAGCCTTCCGCTATGCCTACGAGCCGTTCGTCTTTGCCAAACACAAAGACAAAAAATCCGTAGAGGCATACGCCGACGCAATGAAATACTACATCATCTTCTCTTACATGATTCTGCTGGGGATGATTTTCTACCTCGACCTACTGAAGTTCATCATCGCCCCTTCCTATTGGGAAGGACTAAAAATCGTACCAGTAGTCCTCTGGACATATATCTTCCAAGGCGTGTATTTCAATCTCAGTTTCTGGTATAAACTGACCGACAAAACGCAATGGGGTGCCTACTTCTCGCTAATTGGTGTAGTGATTACCTTTGCCCTGCAAGCTATCTTTGTGCCGCGCATTGGCTATATGGCGTCCGCGGCAAGCAGTACCATATGTTTCTTTGTGCTGATGGCACTCTCTTATTTCGTGGGCCGCAAACACTTAGAGATACCCTACGATTTGCGCCGAATTGGCATATATACAGGCATTGTTGTCGCCATTTTGGCAGGATATTATGCTTTGGCACACTTCTTGCCAATCAACGAATGGACAAAAATGGGTATAGGCACTATACTCCTTATTATATATTGTGTCCTTTTCTATCGTTTGGACGGACGGACACTCATAAAGAAAAAATAACATATGTTTTCAGGAATAGTAGAAACAATGGCTCAAATCGTGAAGATTGAGCAAGAACAAACCAATAAGCACTTCACCCTGCGCAACCCATACGGCGAGCCGCTGAAGATTGACCAGTCTATCGCGCACAATGGTGTGTGCCTCACTGTGGTGAAGATGGAGGGCGACCTCTATACCGTGACCGCTATGCAAGAGACCCTCAACCGCACCAATCTCGGCGAAGCGAAAGAAGGCGACTGGGTGAATTTGGAGCGCAGTATGCTGCTGGGCGAACGCTTGGACGGACATATCGTACAAGGGCATGTGGATCAAACAGCGCGTTGCATTGAAGTCAAAGAAACAGAGGGCAGCTGGTACTACCGCTTTGAGTACGAGAGTACCCGTGAGATGGCTATGCGCGGCTATTTCTGCGTGGACAAAGGTTCGGTGAGTATCAATGGCGTCAGTCTGACCGTTTGCGAACCCGATGTGGTGGATGGCAAAGGGTATGTGAGCGTATGCATCATCCCTTATACCCACGACAACACCAATTTCAAGTATATCGAAGTGGGTACACAAGTAAACCTTGAGTTCGATATCATCGGCAAATACATCACCCGCATGAATCAATTAACAAAATAAACAAAATGGACAAAATTAGTTATGCAATTGGCCTGAGCATGGGTCAAAACTTAATGGGAAGTGGTGTTACTTCCCTCGAATATGCCGATTTGGCAGCAGGTATCAAAGATGTGTTGGAGAAAAACCAACCACAGATCTCTTACCAAGAGGCACAACAAGTGTTGGGTAAGTTCTTCAGCGAGTTGGAGCAAAAGATCGCAGGCGAAGCCAAAGCAGCAGGCGAGGCATTCCTCGCAGAAAACGCTAAACGCGAAGGCGTGAAAGTAACCGAGAGCGGTCTCCAATACGAGGTGCTTGAGGCAACTATCGGACAAAAACCTAAAGCCACCGACAAAGTGCGCGTACACTACGAGGGTACCCTCATCGACGGCACCGTATTCGACAGCAGCTACAAACGCGGTGAGAGCATCACTTTTGGTCTCAACCAAGTCATCAAAGGTTGGACAGAGGGTCTTCAACTCATGTCTATCGGCAGCAAATACAAACTCTACTTGCCATACCAACTGGCATACGGCGAGCGCGGTGCAGGTGCAAATATCCCACCATACGCAGCACTGATCTTCACCGTAGAGTTACTCGGAATTGAATAACAATCAACTAAATAAACAATTAACAATGAAAAAAGTATCTATTCTTCTCATTGCTGCAATGGCAATGATTTCGTGTGGCAACACCTATCAAGTACAAAAGGTAGCCCTCACCAACCAAAACGACAGTATGAACTACGCCTTGGGTGTGGTGAATGGTGCACAAATGAAGATGTATCAACTCCGCAACGACTCTTCTATGGAGACTATCACCGAGTTCATCGATGCTCTCCAACGCGGTTACGACGGCGCTATTGAGGAGTTGAGCGAGGCAGGCAACATCGGTCGCAATATCGGTATGGCTATCAAACGTGCAGAAGAAACGGGTTTGGCAGACAACCCAGCATGGGCTATCAACCAAAAAGTTTTCTTCCAAGGTTTGGTAAACGGTTTGCGTCATGACACCACCGTGATGAAGGCAGACGACGCACGCAATTACTTCCAAACACAATACCAAAATGCCTCTGTTCTCAACGACAGCATTAAGCCAGGCAAAGTGGTAAAAGGCAAGTGCGTGTATAAGGTGCAAACCATCGCGCTCAACACCCAAAACGACAGTATCAACTATGCTTTCGGCTACCTCAACGGTGACGAGATTGCTCGCTATGTATTGCTCATGGACTCTACAGGTCAAATGACTAAGGACCTCATTACCAACATCAACAAAGGTCTGAAGAGCAACATAAAGAACCCACAAATCGTGAACATGGGTGAGCAAATCGGTAAAAACATCAAGGACCAAGAGGCTCAAGGTCTTATTGGCGAGCCATCGTTGGCTACTGATTTCGTGCTTATCAAGCAAGGTTTCATCAATGGTTTGCTCGGCGACACCACCATGACTGGCGAACAAGCAGGCGAGTACATCCAAAACACCATGAACACCATCAAGTACGGCAATGTAAAAGAGGAAGGCGAGAAGTTCTTGGCTGAGAACGCACTCAAAGAGGGAGTAACTACCACTGAGAGCGGTCTTCAATACGAGGTACTGAAGATGGGTCGCGGCAAGAAACCTGCTGCTACCGACCGCGTGAAAGTACACTATCACGGTACGCTCATCGACGGTACTGTGTTTGACAGCAGCGTTGATCGTGGCGAACCTATCGTATTCGGTTTGAACCAAGTCATCAAAGGTTGGACCGAAGGTGTACAACTCATGCCTATCGGCAGTAAGTTCCGCTTCTATATCCCACAAGAGTTGGGCTATGGCGCACAAGCTGCTGGTTCTATTCCTCCATACTCTACCCTCATTTTCGAGGTAGAATTGCTCGGTATCGAGAAGTAATATCATGGGCATCATCGCCAAACAGAGTATTCAAGGCACCATCGTCACCTATCTTGGGGTGGCGGTGGGCTTTGTTACTACTTTCTTCGTACTTACCCGTTTCCTCACAGCAGAGGAGATTGGTCTGGCGCGCGTGTTGGTCGATGCTGCCACCCTCTTTATCGGACTTGCCCAACTGGGCACATCATCCTCTATTATCCGCTTTTATCCGCACTTTAAGGCGAAAGGTGAAGAGCACCCCAAAACGCCACGAGCGTTTTCGGGGACCCCGCTAAGGCGAGAGGCTAAAGGCGAGGGTACCGACCACGGATTTTTCTTCTGGACGCTGATTGTGCCACTCGTAGGTTTTGCCCTATTCACCGCTATTTATTGTGCATGCCATGAACCACTGAGCCATTGGTTTGGAGAGAAGTCGCCCCTCTTTGTAGAGTACTACTATATGGTGCTACCCATGGCGTTTTTCATGCTCTACCAGACCATTTTCGAGACCAACGCCAATGTGCGTATGCATATCGTTGTGCCCCGCGCGGTGCGCGAACTTATCACCCGTATCGGGTTACTCGTAGTTTATCTGCTTTATGCCTTTGAGTGCCTGAATATCAACGGTTTCGTGATAGCGCTTTGCGCCGTCTATGCGGTGGCAATGTTCTGCAATATGGGCTATCTATTCTCATTGGGAGAAGTGTCGTTGCGCCCTGATATGCAGTTCCTGCGTGAGAATCGTTCGCTGGTTCGTCAGTATATCCTTTATACTGGTTTTCTACTCGTTTCCGCAGTTGCCAGCGTGCTTGCCCCTACCCTCTCCTCGTTCTTCATCACCGCTGAAATGGGACTAAATTACACGGGCATCTTCGCCATTGCTACCTATATCGCGGTGATGGTCAGTATCCCGTATCGTTCGGTGGTGGCTATTGCTTCGCCTCAGTTGGCAACGGCTATCAAGGAGAACAACCAGCGCGAGACTGCCCATCTTATGCAACAGGTCAGCAGTACCTTGTTGCTCATTGGTGGCATGATTCTGTGTGCTATTTGGCTCAATATCGACCTTATTTTCCATATCCTTCCTAACGGCGAAACCTATGCTGCTGCTCGCCAAGTGGTGCTGATGTTAGGCACCAGCCAACTCATTATTGCCGTTTGTTCGTTTACCTCTTCGGCACTCAATTATTCCCGATTCTATGCTTTCTCTTTGTTGTTTTCGTTTATCCTAACAACCACATCTATCTTGCTGAATAATCACCTTATCCCTTATTTTGGCATGGAGGGTGCGGCGGTTAGCAACCTCATATCGTACGCTATCTATTTTGTGCTGATTGTGCTGACGGTGCGATTGACACTCAAAACTCCCACTTTCACGCGCCAGCATCTGAAGATTCTGTTGCTGATTGTGGTGATTCTGAATTTGAATTTCCTTTGGCTCAAATATGTGCCTATCAATAATATATGGATTAGTAGTCTTCTCCGAACCGTTGTGCTGATGGGTGGAGGTTGTGCCGTGGCATGGGCAAAGAACCTCTCCCCCGAAATCAACCAGCAAATCCAGTCATTCATCACTAAACATTAAACATTAATCACTAAACAGTAGCCCTTTAGGGCGTCCACTAAACAGAACATGCGCTATTTCATCCGTTTTGCATACGATGGCACCGCTTTTCATGGTTCGCAACGCCAGCCCAATGGCATTACTGTTCAGGAGACTATGGAGCAGGCGTAGGCTATGATTTTCCGTGAGGAGGTTCCGCTCACTTTCGCTGGTCGCACCGATGCGGGTGTCCATGCCCGCGAGATGTATGCGCATTTCGATTTGCCAAATAACCAATATCCAATAGGCGAAACGCCGTCCAATAGCCCAATAGGGCGTCCTATACCCCCTAATTTGGTCTTCCGCCTCAACGGCATTTTGCCCGATTCCATCGCTATTTTTGACCTTTATCCAGTGACGGACGATGCGCATGCGCGGTTCTCTGCTGTGCGCCGCACATATGAATATCATGTGGTGGATCACAAAGACCCATTCCTTTGCCTGCAAGCCACGCGTGTACGCCCAGGGCTGGACTTCGCTGCTATGAACGAAGCGGCTCAGTTGTTGATTGGCAAACAGGATTTTGCTTCTTTCTGCCGCACGAATACGGATGTGAAGACTACTATTTGTAGTCTCACGCATGCAGAGTGGCGTGAACTGGACAATGGGCATGCGGTGTTTACAATTGCTGCCGACCGTTTTCTGCGTAATATGGTGCGTGCGGTAGTGGGTACATTGTTTGAGGTTGGTCGTGGCAAGATGACTAAGGAGCAGTTCGCGGAGGTCATAACGAAGCACAACCGCTCCGCCGCAGGCGACTCCGCTCCCGCCGAAGGCCTGTTTCTCACGCACATCGACTACCCTGAGGAGATCTTCCTATAGTCGTTGTAAAAAAATTGTAGTCTCGGTCAATGTACTGAGACTTTTTTTTCATCTTTCCCGTCTCATATCTTCCGAAACCACTCGGTTACCACTCTGATGTTCGCGGTAGCCCCGTTGTCGCCCCTTTTCTAAATATTTGATACAGTTGCTTTGATTTTTTTATTATTTTTCTTGCATTATTCAAAGAAATGTTGTAATTTTGCAGCCGAAAGCTCAACGCCGGGGTTTAGAGGGTGGGAGATGTCTTGTTTTTGGGTTATCTTTCATAATTCAAAATTCAAAATTCTTAATTACCCAAATTTCCCCAGTCGTGGCTTTCAAGACATATTAAAAAGGCGTTTATTAGCGCTTTGTTCTGACGACTAGAAACTTCGCAACTTTCAAGAATAATCAGGACTCAGCAACGATAGATGTCCTACGGGATATATATTATCCTCCTTGTGCCTATTGGTGTGGTACATCTTTTGCGTATATGCGTATGCGCACACGCGTACCTTAACTATGTAGCACGAGAGTATATTTATATTCGGCGTGGGCTTCGCGTTGTCAGTTCGATTATTCTGGGCAATGCGAAGGCCTCTGGTCGTGGAACTGGCAAGAGCAAGTTTCACGCTTTTTTGTTGTGTCTAATTGGTTTAGAAAACTCACCAGTGAGTAAAAACATATATGTTTAACTAATTAAAACAACAAAACAATGAAAACATTCCATTCTTTTGCAGTCCTATTGATGACCGCTCTCGTTCTCAGTTCTTGCGGTGCTAAGCAAGCAGTAGCACAAAGTCAAAAAACGCAAAATCCTTTTGGTGAGACCTTTGAGGCTCCATGCCAAGTGTACGATACCAAACAAGATTTTGCGGCATCTACCAGTTTCCGTGGTTCAAGTATGCAACGTAATGAAGTACAGAAGAACGCTCTTTTGGCAGCACAAGACTTGATTCGTTTGAAAATGCAACATGCGTACAAAGGTATGGTAAGTGAGTATTCTGCTTCTGTGGGTAATAATCGTGGCAATGATGTAGAGCGCAAAATGAACTCAGCAGGTGATCGTATTATTGATGCAATCATCAATGAAACAATGCAATCATGTGTACGATGGAGTAGCATTTATGACGATGGAGATATTGAGTGCTACATTGCTATTGAAATTTCCAAAGAAGAGACAGCTCGTCGTATCTCTCAAGCAGTGAAAGACCATTTGACTCAAGACGAAAAAGACCGTATTGGTTTCAACGAGCAAGTGTATCGTGAGCAAATGCAAAAGCGTTTTGAGGAGTACAAAGAAAATCAATAACTTATGCGTCGTATTTTGATTATTGTAATAGGTACCCTGCTTCTGCAGGGTGCCTATGCACAAGCCTCCAAACGTCCAAAATGGACAGAAGGATATTTCGAAGAAGCCAAGCATTCGTATGTGGAGGTGGTTTCTGCGGTTGGGTTCGAACCTGATAATGCTCGCAAAAAAGCCATGCAACAGGTGATTGAACGTCGCAGCATGGCAAGTGGCACACAAGCAGTAGTGTCAATGGTTGGCAACGATGTGCAAGTAAAAAGTGAACACGACTTAATCGCCAAGGCGCGTGTAGTGGATGAATACGTAGAGCGCATTGAAGCGGGACAATATCGAGTATATTTATTGGTACAGACAGCCAAGAATCCTACTTTGTCATTTGACCCTGTGACTGTTTCTGAAAAATATCCTTTTTCAGCGAGAGTATTTGTACCTGGTATGGCGCAGATACATAAAGGTAGCGTAGGTAAAGGTGCTACAATGATAGCAGGAGAAGTATTGATGATTGGCGGTATTGTTGCAGCAGAATGTCTTCGCCAAAACTATGCACAACAAATTGCTATGACACATAATTCTACACTCAAACAACACTATGCGCAAAATGCCAATATCTGCAATATAACCCGTAATGTCTGTATTGCAGGTGCAGCAGCCTTCTATGCTTGGAGTTTGATTGACGGTATTGTGGCTAAAGGCAATAAGCATATATTAATTGGTGATATAGCTCAGTTACGTATCGCACCATACGCTGATTACGAAAGTGGCGGTATCGCAGCGGTAGTGAATTTTTAGAAGACAACTTAAAGACAATAAAGAACACGGATTTTTAACATTATGAAACGATTAAGTATGTGTGCCATGCTATTGGCAATGCTGGCAATGGTTGGCTGCGAGCCTGTAACGTATGATGTATTTGCTACCATATGCGGAACGGTGGTGGATAGTGAGACTGTGGAACCTATTGAGGGTGTGTCTGTTATACTCAGTCCTTCAGGAAAGAATGCAGTAACAAAAGCAGACGGACGTTTTGAGTTTGCAGAGTTAGATGCCGTACAATATACGATTATGGTACAGAAGGCTGGATATAGCACCAACCGCAAGTTGGTAAATGCTATTGCAGGAGAAACAACGGAAACAACCATAACAATGGAGATTAAAAAATAAAGACAATACAAACAACATTTGCGCGAACCAACATTGTTCGCGCTCAACGCAATAATCTACAACAATGAAAAAATCGCTCTATCTTCTTCTTGGTCTGCTACTTGTTTGTGGCATTTACCAAGCATGTGCGCCAGAGGAATTGCCTGGCAGTATTTATGGAACGGTGGTGGATAAAGCCACTGGTGAGCCCATCAAATCGGCAGGCGTAGAGCTTAGCCCCGTTGGACTAAAGACTGTGACAGGCAGCGAGGGTCAGTTTGAGTTTACCGAACTTGACCCTGACAAATACACTTTGCTTGTTACAAAAACAGGATATATGGCTGGAGTGAGTCACACGATAGAAGTAAAACCGGGGCAACAAGCCAAGGGCGATTTGCAAATAGAAAGGATGCCACCTGCTTTGAAAGTGGTAGATGGCAACCGCAAAGAAATCAGCACATTGGATTTCGGTAGTTCTATAGACGATGTGTCTCGTTCGTTCAGTTTGTTCAACGATGGTTCTGAAAAAATAGAATGGCAAATCACTGCCAATGCCAAATGGATTACATCTGTTAGCAAGACAGAAGGCACTTTGTCTGCTGGAGCAACACAGTCGTTACTGATTACCATAGACAGAACACTCTTGAATAGTGGGGAAAATAAGACAACCGTACATATTACATCCAATAGCGGTAATAAACAATTGATTGTTGTGGCTACAAATAGTTTTTCTCCAGTAACTCTTAATACGTTCGCTGTTACTAACATCAGTAATTCTTCCGCAACATTCCATGGCGAAATTATAGAAATAGGCACACCCAAATATACAGAGCGTGGGTTTGTATATTCCAAGTCATCCATGCCAACCATTAACACTACTATCAAGAAAATAACAAGTCCAGTAACCGATTATGATTCGTATGAAGAAAATGTAACTGGGTTGGTTGAAGGAAACACTTACTATGTTAGAGCGTATGCCGTCAATGGCGGTAAGACTGCGTATAGTACCAATGAGGTGTCTTTTGTAGCAGAAAAGTACACCATCAACGCGCCAACGGTGACGACTTCTTCTGCTACCAATATCACTACATCTTCTGCTACGATTGGTGGTAATGTCACATCAGACGGAGGTGCTACCGTTACAGAGCGTGGCGTTTGTTATTCTACATCCAGTTCTAATCCAACCACCTCTAACAGCAAAAAATCGTCAGGAAGTGGATTGGGCAATTTCACTGTGAATCTTTCGAACCTATCAGCAGGGACCAAATATTATGTGCGCGCTTACGCAATTAATGAGATAGGTACCAGTTACGGACCAACGATTAGCTTCACAACTGAAGAACCTTCATATAGTAAGCCAACGGTTACTACCTCTTCTGCCACTAATGTTACTACTTCTTCTGCCACAATTGGCGGTAATGTCACATCAGACGGAGGTACTACCGTTACAGAGCGTGGCGTTTGTTATTCCACATCCAGTTCTAATCCAACCACCTCTAATAGCAAAAAATCGTCAGGAAGCGGATTGGGCAATTTCACTGTGAATCTATCGAACCTATCAGCGGGAACAAAATATTATGTGCGCGCATACGCAATTAACGAGGTTGGTACCAGTTATGGCTCAACGATTAGCTTCACAACCGAACCGTCTTCATCAACTAATAATACCGAAAACGGACACCAGTATGTTGATTTAGGTTTATCGGTGAAATGGGCTACATGCAATGTGGGAACAACAAAGCCAGAGGGTTATGGCGATTATTTTGCTTGGGGAGAGACTCGTTCCAAAAGTTATTATAATAGTTCATCTTATTCATACTATGACAACCCCACTACATTACCGTTGTCTGCTGATGCTGCTCGTGCTAATTGGGGAGGTAACTGGCGTATGCCTACTATAGATGAATTTGAAGAACTGCGTAATAATTGTACATGGAAATGGACAACTCAAAATGGTGTCAATGGTTACAAGGTAACAAGTAATAGCAACGGTAATTATATCTTTTTACCAGCAGCAGGCTATCGTGATTTAGGTAGTTTGTATGGTGCTGGTGAATATGGATATTATTGGTCCTCAAGTGCTTATGGTCTCAATTATTCAACCACTGCTTTGTACTTGTATTTTTACTCCACATGGAAGGATCGCAAAAATGACTATAAAGCAGCAGGTCGCTCCGTTCGCCCTGTTTGTCCGTAGAGTATCGTTTAGAATATTTATATAACACAAACAATGAAAAAATCGTTCTATCCTCTTCTTGGTCTGCTACTCGTATGTGGCATATACCAAGCATGTGCGCCAGAAGATTTACCTGGCAGTATTTATGGAAGCGTGGTGGACAAAGCCACAGGTGAACCGATTAAGTCTGCAGGTATAACTCTTACTCCTAATGGGGCTACCACAGTGACAGGAAGTGACGGACATTTTGCATTTACCGATTTAACGCATGGCGGATATGCTGTTGTAATTACAAAAACGGGGTATCAAGATACTACACGTATGATCACTGTAAAATCAGGAGAAACTACACCGATAGATATACAACTCGAGAAGTTACCGCCCGCGTTGAAAGTTGTGGATAACAACCGCAAAGAAATAGACACATTAGATTTTGGTAGTTCCATAGATGATGTAGCTCGTTCGTTTAGTATTTTTAACGATGGAACTGAATCATTAGAGTGGCAAATAACAACTACAGCCGAATGGATAAAGTCGGTCAGTAAGAAGGAAGGAGTACTTTCTGCGGGTATTACGCAATCGTTGATTATCACAATTGATAGAACAAAATTAGGTAGTGGAGAAAATAAGACAACTGTACATATTACCTCTAATAATGGTAGTAAGCAATTGACCTTACTGGCGATGGGGCAAGTTGTCACGAAACTGAATATACTATCCGTTACAAATGTTAAAAGTACATCAGTTATGTTGCACGGAGAAATTGTTGATGATGGAATCCCCAAATATACAGAACGCGGTTTTGTGTATTCAGAATCCTCTATGCCAACAATTAAGGAGTGTATAAAAAAAGTCACTATACCCGTCACAAATGATAAAAAGTACTCCATAACACTTGATAATCTTGTAACAAATCGTACATATTATGCACGTGCTTACGCCATTCAAAAAGGCGATGAAGTATACAGTACAAATGAAGTTGTATTTGTACCAAAAAGTTCTCCAGGTAAAGTTGAGACTACCAACGTTACTGTGTATAATGATTATGTTGTTTATTTTACAGGAAATATTATTGAAGTTGGAGAGCCTATATATACAGAATGTGGTTTTGTATATGGAGCTAATTCTAACCCAACTATAGATAATAGCAAAAAAGCAGTGGCTCCCTATACAGGTAGAACAGGAGTTTATTCTATGCAAATTACAAACCCCGATTTAGATGTACTAAGTTATGTGCGTGCATATATAACAAATGGTGGTGAAACTAGTTATGGAGAAGCGCTAACTTTCAAAGCGAATTCCGAGCAACCTAAAGTTGATAAACCAACTATTACTAACATATCTCCTAGCGGGGGCAAAGTTACATTCAATAGTTATATTACTAGAGTGGGAAGTCCAACATATACAGAATGTGGTTTTGTGTATAATACATCCTCAAATCCCACGTTGGAAAATGGCACTAAAATAATTGTAAACACAAATGGTAGTACTGGGAATTATAGTATTACTGTCTCACAATTGATTGCAAACACAGCATATTATGTACGAGCTTTTATTACCAACAGGGCTGGGACATACTATAGTGAAGAAACTAAATTTGATTTAGAATCAATATTACCAATTGTAGAAACTTTAGATGTAACTAATTTAAGTATATCCTCTGCTATATTTAAAGGCAGCATACGGACATTGGGCGATCCTACATATACAGAGTGTGGTTTTGTGTATGGAACTATGTTAACTCCAACATTAGAGAATGGCGCAAAAATACTTAATGCTGGTTTTGTCGGAGTTGGAACTATTGAAAAAATAGTTACAGATTTGGTATTTAATCAAGAGTATTATGTGCGTATGTATGCTAAAAATGCAGATACAGTAGCATATGGTAATTCTGTCCTTTTTTATGGTCGCGACCCTAACTGGATTTTTTTTGAAGAATTGGGGTTAATGGTAACTACTTATGATTTAGGGACTAACTCTGACTGGGAATTGGCGAATAATATTTGTAAAAATTTGAATCTCTCAGATTATACTGATTGGTATTTGCCAGATTTTAGCGAATTAGGTTTACTATATATTCTAAAAGATAAAATAGGAAATTTTAATGCTGAATATTATTGGAGCAGTACGGAATTTGATTCGGATTATGCATATGCCATAGTATTTAATTATGGTCGCTATTCGGACAATAAACCAGGAACAACACATAAAGTAAGTAAATCTGGTGGATACAATACTGCTGTTCGTTGTGTTAGAAAAAATTAGATTAATGATTAGATTAAACTGATTCAAATGAAAAAATCACTCCATTTCTTTGTGGTAATGCTACTCGTATGTGGCATTTACCAAGCATGTTCGCCTGAAGATTTAGTAGGCAGTATTTATGGTACGGTGGTCGATAAAGCCACAGGTGAGCCGATTAAGTCGGCTGGTGTAGAATTGAGCCCAAGCGGACTAAAAACCGTGACGGGCAGCGAAGGTCAATTCGAGTTTATGAAATTAAATCCGGGCAAATACACGTTAATTATTACTAAAACGGGATATATCGAAAATGACAATGTTACGATAGAAGTTAAACCTGGACAACAAGCCAAAGGCGATGTACAAATTGAGAAGATGCCACCTGCATTGAAGGTGGTAGATGACAATCGCCAAGAAATAGACACCTTGGACTTTGGTAGTGATAATGATGATGTGGCACGTTCTTTTTGTATTTTTAACGATGGAGTAGAAACATTGGAATGGCAAATTACTACTACTGCCGATTGGATTAAATCAGTAAGCAAAACGGAAGGTGTGCTTTCCGCAGGTTATCCGCAATCGTTAATTGTGATAATTGATAGAAGAAAATTAAATACTGGAGAAAACAAAACTACAATACATATAACCTCTAATAATGGTAGCAAACAATTGACAATTATAGCCACAGGTCCAATACTTGCTACACTCAACACTTTGGCAGCAACTAATGTGAAGACTACTACTGCCACACTTAATGGCGAGATATTGACAGAGGGTAGTCCTAAATATACTGAGCGCGGTTTTGTGTATTCTGAATCCCCTATGCCAACATTAAACAATTGCATTCAAAAAGTAACTTCCGCATTGACAGATAGCAAAACCTATTCGGAAACAATAATAGGATTAACTAAAGGTCAGCCCTATTATTGTCGAGCGTACACTATTAGTGCTGGTAGAGAAGTGTATAGTACGAATGAAGTTTCTTTCGTACCTAATAATGTTTATTTACCAGAAGTAGAAACTGTTTCTGCAGTAGTTGTAGGTAATAATTCCGCGTATTTTATCGGTAATATCATAGATAATGGTGATCCAGAATACACAGAACGAGGTTTTCTTTATGCTACAAATCAATATCCTACGTATAATGATGTAAGTGTTACCAAAGTGATCGTTGTAAAAAACTCGTCTACTCAATTTGAGAAACAAGTTAACATAAATGGACTAAGTCAAACAGTATTTTATGTGCGTGCCTACGCAAAAAGTAGCGAGGGAGTTTCCTATGGAGAGATTGTCAAATTAATTGCAAATGAAAATTTGGAATATACTACATTACCTACATTTATGCATGCCAGTAGTACCTATCGTGTACATCCAGAGTTCAATGTTACTAACGTTGACTGGTTTCAAGCAATGAGTATGTGTGAAAACTTAACTTACGGAGGATATTCTGATTGGATGTTACCGACAAAAGATGTACTCTATACCATGTATCTACATAAAAATGATATTGGTGATTTTATGGATTATTATTGGAATAGTAGTGCAGAGGAAGCCTATTATTTCTATTATTGGGCTAGTACTGAATATAGTAATGATGCTAATATTGCATGGCTACAGGGATTTTCTTATGGTGATCAAAGTCTTGCTTATAAAAGTTCGTCATATGATTCAGATGAAAACTATAGCAATGTATTTTTTCCCTTTCGTGCTCGTTGTGTTAGGAAAGAAAATTAACAATTTAACTATTATCCCATAATTTAAAGAAGTGGGCTGACAATAGCTCACTTCTTTATAACGAATAGTCTACATTTTGCGATTTGCGAACGACTCCTATATTTTAGTGGCGAAATTAAACAAAAAACTAGCAATTTCGCTACCTATATCTACACTTCACTCGCGAAATTAAACAAAAAATCACCAATTTCGCGACCTGTTTCTTGTGTAATTAAAAAAAAAGTACTAACTTTGCACCGATTTTCTTAATTCTATTAATGTTATGAAATTAATTGGGAGAACAAATGAAGTAGCATTGTTACAAAGTTATGCTGATTCTAATCAGGCTGAATTTATAGCCATGTATGGTCGTCGGCGTGTCGGAAAAACATTCTTAATTAGCAACATATTTGCAGATATGATTGTCTTCGAGACTTCTGGTATTATTCATGGTAGTTCGGATGATCAATTTGCCGCATTCAACCAATCTCTTCGTAGGATTGGTTATACAGGTGCATATACGAAGACATGGATGGATGCTTTCTTTGCATTGGAACAGACACTCACTCCGATGATAGAGAAAGACAAGCGTCAAGTGATTTTCATTGATGAGTTACCTTGCTTAGATGTACATCGAACCCATTTCGTAACCTCATTAGGACATTTTTGGAATAGTTGGGTATCGAAGCACGATAATCTAATGCTCGTAGTTTGCGGCTCCGCCACCTCGTGGATGGTGGATAATGTTGTCAATAATCATGGTGGGTTGCATAATCGAATCACTCATTCGATGCATCTTCACCCATTCAACTTGGCACAATGCGAAGAGTATTTCCAAACTCGCGGTATGGCATGGGATAGACAATCTATTATGCAAGCATACATGGTATTTGGAGGTGTTCCATACTATTTAAGTCTCATCAAACCATCCGAGAGTGTAACAGAAGCCATTGATAGACTGTTATTTTCTCCTCAAGGTGAACTGCGTGAAGAATATCATCGCTTATTCTCTTCGCTTTTTACGAATCCCGAACCATATATGACTATCGTTCGAGCATTAGCCAATCATCGCTATGGATTAACGCGTGATGAATTAGCTGAATATTTAGGAAAGTCGGACGGAGGTGGACTAACCAAACTATTGGATAATCTTGTAAAATGCGATTTTATTCACTACCACAGAGTGCGCTTGAAAAAAATCAACAAGACAGGTGGATATTATGCGCTATCTGATTCGTTTGTGCAATTCTATCATACCTATTTAGATACACCATCCAATGACGAACACTATTGGAGCCATAATTTGCTTTCCCCGAAAACAAATACTTTCTTTGGATTAGCATTTGAGCGTGTTTGTATGGCACATATACCTCAGATAAAAAAAGCCATCGGTATTGACCAAATAGGCACCGAATATTATTCATGGCGTAGTACAGACAAAGAACAAAAAGCACAAATAGACTTGCTCATCGAACGGGCAGATAGGATTATCAATCTCTGTGAAATCAAGTATAGTACTCTGCCATATACAATTAATAAAGAAGAGGATTTGAAGTTCCGTACTCGTCAAGCAACCTTCGTGAATCAAACTGGGGTGAGATTCGGCATTCAAGCCACATATATTAGTCCGTATGGCTTAACAAAAAATGTATATTCAAGTTCTATCCAGAAAGTAATAACAATGGATGATTTGTTTGAGCAATAGTTTTATGAAACTCGGTGGTAAAAAGTATTTGTGAAAATCTACTTTCTACATATTGCCTTATTTATCTGTGGATTATTGCTGAGCAATAGTCCTATCGCAGCACAGGTATTGCTGCCACAGTATTCCATGTGGGAGGGATTTGCGTTTGGCAACAAACAAGTAGTCGAATCCCGCGAAGCGGAAGAACGGTTTGCACGATTCTTGTTGGGTTTGGAGCATCAAACTCCTATCCAACAAGCAGAGCAGATAGGTGCATTGCTTGCCAAAGCAGAGCAAAACAATGCTACAGCGCGCTTTCTCACATTGGCAGAGAAATACCTCTACGACCCTAACTCGCCCTATCGCAATGATGAACGGTATTTGCTATTCTTGCAATATGCAGCCACGCATCAATTTGCGGATTACACCACCAATCCGCGCTACCAAAAGCATTACACGATGGTGCAGAAGAATCGTGTGGGTACACCTGCTGCTGATTTCCCTTTCACAACCCAAGCAGGCGAGAAAGGGCATTTGTATGGTGTACAAAGCCAATATATATTACTCTTTTTCCACGACCCGAATTGCGAGGAGTGTCAGTTGGTAAAACAACAATTAGCGAGCCAACACGCTCATTTTGCGCAGAAAGGTGTGCAAGTCGTGGCAGTGTATATCGACGACGAGGTAGAAGCGTGGCAAAAAGCACAATATCCCTCTGCATGGCTCAGCGTATATGCGCCAGAAATAGACAAACAAGACCTATATGACATCAAAGCCCTGCCAACATTATACATCTTGGACACGCAAAAGCGCGTACTCCTAAAAGATGTGCAAGTGAATAGAGTTATTTCCCCGCAGTCTTATCCGTTAACAATCTGATGCTATCCAATACAATATGTATGGATATTCCACTGATGGGCTTACATATGCTTACAATGTACCCATATCAACCCGTCAAGAAAAAATCGTTCGACCAAAGGGAGATAAGAACCCGTCATAAACCCATAATTGATCGCATTTTAGCAAAGAAATGCATATACCTCTTGCGTATGTGCATTTTTTTTTGTACTTTTGCTGCTCAAAACACAAACACACTATCATATGAAAAAGATTTTCGCTATTTTCTTCGGGCTTGTCAGTAGCATATCAATGCTCTTAGCCGATGTTACTTTCACCGTGAATGTGCCTACTGGCACCAAATATTGCTATGTCGTAGGCGCACTGCCCGAACTCAGCAGCTGGGCGGCTGGGGCGGCTGTCAGCATGGACAAAGTGGCAGGAAAAGACCAATTCACCGTCACTATCCCTGGTATCACCACCGCCGATATAAGTGCATCCAACGGATACAAATACGTCTGCGGACCCGATTGGAAATATGTGGAAGTCACCGCTTCCGATGGCGAAGTAGCCAATCGCAAGACCGTTGGCAATCCCGACATTGTAGCACGCTGGCGAAATACCTATGCACCCGTTGGAATCGTAGAAAACTGGACGATTGCAGGCAATACTTATCCCGTACAAATCCTATTGCCCACCAACTACGACAAAAATAAGCAATACCCCGTTACCTATATGTTTGGTCGCCACCAACGCTATCGCGATGCAGGTTCTGACACCGAAATGGGCGATCGTATCCTCTATTCTGACTCATGGGGCGTAGCCGAAACGGTGGAAGAATTGGAGAAGAATGGCACAGAGGTAGGTGTTATCGCAGTCATCTATGCCCAACTGCCCGAGTTCACTCCTTGGGCGAACGGGGAGTTTGTCGGTACAGGTAAGGCGGATGCTTTCCTCAAAGGATTCGTAGAGGACTTCAAGCCTGCTTTCGAGCAGAAATATGCGATTTCATCGGATAAATCAGCATGCACCATCATGGGGGCCGACGTAGCTGGACTCTTTGCTTTCTATGCCACTATGCAGCACCCCAACCTGTTTGAGAGATGTGTGATGTTTTCACCGGCTTTTTGGTATAACAGAGCGGAATTGCGTGACTATGTAAATTCTCTTCACATCACTTCTACGGATAATCGTTTCGGCTTTGTACAAACATCTGCTGATACCGATTGGACAACCGATGAAATCGAGTATTATAGTTCATGGCTATTCAATAAAAATTATGTCGTTTCTAATTATAAGGTAGAAGGCGAACACGACGACCGCACTTGGGGATCTATATTTGGAGAGGTAATGACTGTAGAACCTGAGTATATTGGCACTTCGACCAAAAACTCCGTGCAAAAAAACATGGACTATACAGACATTACTTGGTACTTCATGAAAGGCGAAGGCACTACCTCACTCACTTGCGATGATACATCTACGCAAAAGGGCAATTTCTACCGTGATGGCAAGACTGCCACTCCTGCACAACTATTGGTCAAGGAGATTCCTGTGGACAAAAAGAAATACTCCTACTACTGGAACCTCAATAGCGGAAGCAACTGCGATGGCGAATTGCTGATGACTTCGCCCAAGGATATTGGTTTCAAGGACTCGCGCAAGACCACTTCATGGCAACGCGTAGCCGTCTTTGCAGACGGCAGTTACGAGCAGTCTGCTGCTTCTTCTGAGCACTTCAAGGTCAATGGCACCACCATGACTATTGGTAGCAACTATGAACTATCGGCGACTATCTCCCTCACCGATGACAAGACCGTTTCCGTGCACTATGGTAGTGTGAACTCGGGTAGCGACATGGGCGAATTGGTCAGCACAAGCGTATCAGCCAACTGCCTTAAAGCCACCGTCCGTTACTCCTATCTCACCAACCAACTCACGGTAGAGGAGACCGCATGGGGCAGTTCGGATATTGACTTGGAATACTTTAAGGTAGAACCTGCTGTCGTACACCCAGGTACGCCTGTAAAGATGTCCGTGAAGATTGCCAACAAGAATGGCTATAATGTCTCTTTCCGCATGAATCACAACAATCAACCTTCCGCTGCTATCACCCTCAGCAAAGGCAGCAACGGCGAAGAGTTTTACACGATTTCATCGCCTGAAAGTGGTATCTACGGTTTCTATTTGGACATCGAACTCAATGGGACAACCACCAAAGCGCACCGTGCGGTATATGTCAAGGTGGTGGACGGAAAGACCATCGTCCCAGCTATATCCAACAACCCATACGCCGAGATTGATTGGGCGACAGTGAACCAATACAAGAGCAATTTTCATACCCATACCACCCAGTCCAACGATGCCAGCGATGGCTTCACGACTGCCTATGTCGTGGACAAATACCATGCGGCGGGGTATAAGATCCTCTCGCTGACTGACCACGACTACAACCCTTATCCATGGGAGTTGTTCCCACAATATATGACAACCGTGCCTGCGCGCGACCCTGCTGCATTGGGTATGTTGGCAGTGCCTGGCAATGAGCTCAGCAAGGATAACACCAACAGTTGGAGCGAGCGCACAGGTGGACAATTCAACCACCACAACGATTTCTTCACGGGTCGTCAGGGACAGGAGTTTGCTTCGCTGCAAGAGTCCTACGCCTACACGTATGCTCTCGGCGGTATGCAAATCATCAACCACCCCGGACAATACTGGAGCATTGACAACACCTACAGCGAGACACAGAAAGACGGTCCTGGTTGGCATGCCAAGAACTTCCAGACCTTCCCATCGTTGATTGGTTTGGAGGTGTATAACCAAGGCAACCGCCGTCCTAACGATCGTATCCTATGGGATCAAATATTGCAGCGCACCATGCCAAATCGCCCTGTATATGGCTATTCATGCGATGATGCGCACAACAACGACCAACTCTTCCGCAACTACAACTACATGCTCATGGAAGACCTCACCACCGACGAACTGAAAGACGCTATGCGCAAGGGTGAGAGTTACTTCTGCTACGAGCCAGCAGGTACAGGCGAGGGCAAAGCGCCACGTATCAGCGGTATCACTGTGGACGAGACTCAGCAGACTATCACAATCGAAGCCAACGGACTGGTGCATTGGATTTATGCTACCGACAAGACTTCCAGCGCAGCATCGTCTGCCCGCAGCACCGTGGTGGGTATTGGCAATACATTCTCATATGCAGGTTATCAAGGTTCGTATGTGCGCGCGTTCATCACCAATGTGTTTGGCGAGACATGCACGCAACCTATCAGTTTCAAAGATAAGAATAGCGTAGATGTGGAGAATGTGCCTTCAGAGGAACGCTTGGCGCTGATGCTCTATCCTAATCCTGCGGAGGCGTATCTGAATGTGTTTATGAATAATGCCGATGAATCCGAGCGTATTCTGGTATATGACGCGCACGGCAAGATAGTGATGACACACGCAGTGGATGGCGCAGTCACTACCCTACCCGTGCAAGGACTACCCGCAGGCATGTATATCGTGCAAGTAGGAACGCGTGTAGGGAAATTCTTTAAGGATTGATTGGTGTAGAATGTAAGGTGTAAAGGCGGGGGATTACGGTCCTATTGCCTCAAAAAGTTGAGCAATTCCGCCATTGAATCGAAGACTTGGTCCGCTTGGGCTAAGTCTTCGCGCGCAAGAATACCCGTATTCACCGCATAGACAGTCAGTCCTGCGGCTTTGCCTGCTCGAATACCCAATGGTGCGTTCTCAATGACAAAGCATTGCTCTTTCTGCAGTCCAGAGCGTTCCCACGCTTTCAGATAAGGTTCGGGGTCGGGTTTGCCGTGTGTGACATCGAAGGCAGTAATCATTCTCTCTCGCTGAAAGACAGGAGGCAGCGCATTGTTGAGGTTATCCAGCAGACTGCGCATGCCGCTGCCTGTAACCACCCAAATCTGGCTGCCAGTAGATTGCACATAGCGCAGCACCTCTGCCACGCCGTCAATAACCACCGTACCACCTGCTTGCTGGGCTAACAGATTAAATCGATTGGACTTCTCTGTGTAGATTTGCTTGATTTCATCGGGCGTAGCATCGCGATTGCGTGCTTTCCACATGGCTTCACGAATGACCGACTCGCCTGTACGCCCTTCGTTGAGATAACAGTCGTAGGCGGTGAAGGGCAAATCATGCTCCTTCATCACCTCCTCCCATGCAATAGCATGATGGGGCATTGAATTGAACAATACCCCATCCATGTCAAAGAAATATGCTCGTTCTTGTGCCATTATTGATGCTCTTCACGAAGTAAATCATTCACTGTCTTCACAGGGTTGAAAGTGCTGACAGGTACCTCTACAAAGATGGTATTCCAACGGCTCATGGCACCATTCCACAATCCTGGTAACTCCAATGCCAACAGTTCCTTACCGTCTTTGGACTTATGCGAGATAAAGCCCGTCTTCTCATCCACAAAGTCTGGCAAATGATACGATTTGCCCTCAGCATCGCGGGTAGCGCAAACCAGATCCACAGGGTTGAAGTGGGTGGCTTGTTGCATGAGTGCAGGGTCACTGATTTGGCTTGACTCCAGAATCTGGCAAGAGATAGTGCCATCCTCCTCGCGCACGAGGAATGGACCACCACCTGGTTCACCCGTATTCTTCACCACACCGCATACGCGTAGTGGGCGTTGCAGTTTGGCTCTCTCTTCGGGTGTGAGGTTAGGGTCTTGGAGCTTGGCGAACACTTTCTTTTGCTCAGTCACCAGCACACCCGCCAACAGTTGTTTATAGCGCACGGTGTCGCCTTTGAGGCGGTCAGGCACCACATTGTCAATATTCTTGATAAAAATGATGTCTGCCGATTGCTCGTTGAGGTTCTCTATGAGTGCTCCGTGTCCACCCGGACGGAAGAGCAACTTGCCATCGGCAGTGCGGAATGGCGTGCCATCAGGGTTAGCTGCAAGCGTATCGGTGGAAGGTTTTTGCTCGGAGTACGACACATGGAACTTCACACCAAGTTTAGCTTCGTATGCCGCTTGATGCTCTGCGATATGTGCTTGGAAAAGAGGCAGATGCTCGTGGCTCACTGTGAAATGGATATTCACTTCGCCCTTCGAGGATGCATACATCGCGCCCTCCACCAAGTGCTCTAATGCGGGGGTGCGAGGAGCATCTTCGTAGGAGTGAAAGAGGAGCAAGCCCTTTGGCAGATTGCCATAGTTCATATCTTTGAGCAAATGACTAACAGCGGATTGCTCATCCAGCCCAGCGAGTTGAGGACCGAACGCAAAGCGGTCTTTCGCCGACAAGAATTTCTCGATGAAATCGGTCTTTTTGCCATCTTCCAGATACTCAAAGAGGTTCTTAAACATACGGCTGGCCGCACCACTGGCAGGCACAAACTTCAAGACCGTATGTCCCTCATCAAGGTAATCTTGCCACGCTTTGACATAGGCATCAATCTCCTCTTCGGTGGGATTAAGCACTCCGTTTCCTACCGAAGCAGCAGAAACGATATCTAATTCAGGAAAACCAGTAGCAAAAGACTGGAGTTGCTTTTCGGCCTTCTCCACAGAGATGCCACGCGCATCAAGTTGCGCAAGATCAGATGGTGTAAACATGATACTATTGATGATTAAATTATTAACGACGATTTTGGTATTTACGATTATGCTATTCGCTATGTCAAAATTTGACTTGCAAAGTTAATAAAAATTTATGATTCCACAACTACAAAACGACTAATTTCTGCAGATTACGATATATTTTGACTAAAAAGTCAAATAAATTTGTATATTTCAGTATTTTTTTGTACCTTTGTACGCAGTTTGTGCAATAAAGAACGATATGAAAAATATAGCATTTATAGTCAACCCTATTTCGGGAACAAAAGCCAAAAACAGAGTGGCTAAATTGATTCGCGAAACGCTCGACCTCCAGCAGTTTTCACCCACTGTTGTAGTTACTGAATATGCAGGCCACGCCACGCAGTTGGCTCGGCAGTTTGCCTTGGAGGGCTACTATGCCGTGGTGGCTGTTGGCGGCGATGGCACAGTCAATGAGACCGCCTGCGGACTTGTAGGTACAAAGACCGCCCTTGGCATCATCCCTAACGGCAGCGGCAATGGCTTTGCTCGCCACCTCGATATATCCACCCGCATGAACCGAGCCATCGAAATGCTCAACAACAGCGAAGCCATCAACGTCGATTATGGTACCGTAAACGAGATCCCCTTCTTCTCCACATTTGGTATTGGCTTTGATGCCGTAGTGGCACAAGACTTTGCCGATAGCAGTCGCGGGTTCAAAGGATATGTCCAAAGCATTTTCAAGGACCTCTTCCAATACAAGCCCGAGACCTACCAACTCAAGGGCGAAGGAATCGACCTTACCACTACCGCCTTCCTCATCAACTTCGCCAATGCAGGGCAATGGGGCTACGATGCTTATATCGCACCTAAAGCAAGCGTACAAGACGGATGGTTAGACGTTGCCATAGTTAGCGAGTTCTCACTCATGGAAGCAGCAGGCATGGCTATTCGCCTCTTCACAAAGAATATCGACGAGCACCTCCACATGAACACCCTCCGCACCAAAGATATGACACTCGTGCGCGAAACAGAAGGGGTTGTACATATCGACGGCACTCCCACCCAAATGGGCAAAGAACTGCACGTCAAAATCGTAGAAGAAGGGCTCAAGGTCCTTGTCAAAAAAAGATTCTAAGAAGACAATCAAACAGTTATGCAAGTAAAAATCATAAACAAAAGCAACAATCCGCTACCTCGCTACGAAAGCGCACAAGCCGCAGGTATGGATATTCGTTGCCACATGCCAGAAGCCATCACACTACAACCCTTAGAGCGCAAGCTACTGCCAACAGGACTATACATCGAACTACCAGTAGGCTACGAGGCGCAGATCCGTCCGCGCAGCGGACTGGCACTCAAGCGCGGACTTACCGTGCTCAATACTCCTGGCACTATCGATGCGGACTACCGTGGTGAGATTGGTGTCATTCTCATCAATTTGAGCAACGAACCACAAACAATAGAACCTGGTGAACGCATATGCCAAATGGTCATAGCCAAACACGAACAACCCGAATTGGAAGAAGTAGAACTGCTCGGCGAAACAGAACGCGGAGCAGGTGGGTTTGGACATAGCGGAGTGAAGTAACTTGTGAGAAAAAGGACATTCATATTATTGTTATGCGCGTGGTTGGGGGGGACGACGTCAGGTTGGTTGTGCGCAGCCCCCACAAATACAGATACACTCAGCATAGAAGAACAACAGCAATTCCTTTACTACTTCTACGAGGCACAACGTTTGATACAAAGCGAACAAATAGAATTGGCGCGACCCGTTGTAGAATTTTGTTACGAACTTTATCCCTATGACGCGACCGTCAACAACTATATGGGGTTATACGCCAGAATGGATAGTAATATGGTAGCCTCTGCAAACTTTTTTCGTCGAGCCTACGAATTAGACCCCAACGAATATTGGTATAACCATATTGTATTGATGCTCAAAAGCGATAATAAAAAGAAACACCAACAAGCCATCAAACAACTAGAAACCTTAGCAAAAAACAACACAAAAGATGAAGAACTACATAATATTCTTCAACGAGCGTATATCATGCTAGAGCAATATCAAAAAGCTCTTAACGTACAAGACCAATTAGACTCTATCAATGGTTACAACGAGATGAGTGCCATGCAGCGCTATCGCCTCAACGCAGCTATGAAAAATAATCAACAAGCCATCTACGAGATAGAACGTTTTTTGGAAATGGAACCTGACAACCATCAGTTTCAAGTCTTTCGAATGCAACTCTATGAGCAAACACAACAACCACCTGCTAAAATGATTGAGGCCTACGAGGCAGTGCTCAAAATAGACCCTCGCAATATAGTAATAATCAATAATCTAGCATGGAATATGGTCATTAGTAATAAAAACCTGCTACGCGCAGAACAACTATCTCGAATGACCATCTTGCGAGACCCCAGCAATCCTATCTACTTGGACACCTACGGATGGATTATGTACAAATTAGGCGACTGCGCTTCTGCCCTTTTCTATCTTGAACGCGCAATACAATGTAGTGCCAACAAAGTTGACAAAGAAATTCTTTCACACTATAAAGAGGTAACTAAGAAATGCAAATAACTCCCCGTATCATATTCTCTCTCCTCATTACCACCGTCCTCCTTACTGCCTGTTCGGTTAGCAAGAGGACAACGACACGCTACAATACCATGACGCAGCGTGCACAACTAACATTGCAACTAGATCAACACCAATATTCCATTGGATGCACCATGCGAAATTGGCACGATGAACTCATTACACTTTCCATGCAACCTATGTTGGGCATTGAAATGGTGCGTATTGAAGCTAATCATGATAGTATCTGGATTTTCGATAAGATGAATAAAAGATACGCTGTCATGGACTATTCCAGTATCAATCGAATCATACATCCCCATGTCTCATATCACCTATTAGAGGAGTTTTGTAATTTACCCATATCAACCAAACAACAGAAAAGTATTAGCAAAGAATTTCGTTCGGGCAAACACCAATTAAAAATCACATGCAAATACTCCAATCGAGAATATAATACATTGCAGGCCCCTAAACGTACTAATACCCATAAATTCAAGCAAGTTAATTTACAAACCATATTACCGCTATGAAATATCGCATCATTATATATCTCATGTGCATGCTGGCAATGCCTATAACAGCACAAAACGTAAAAGAGCTGCAGAAGCAGCAACGTGAGTTGCAGCAACAACTCGAAGAAACAGCAAAAATGCTAAAGCAAACTAAGCAGAATGAGACCGCTACAGAAAACAAACTCAATCTGCTGAATAATGATATCAAAACACGAAAAAAACTGATTAAAAATATTCAAAAGGAAATCAACACTCTCAACGGAGAGATGACCACACTTCGCCAGCAACGTACTGCACTGCAAAAAGAACTAGAAGCTTGCAAACAGGATTATGCACGATTGATTCGCGAAACACATTATGCCGACATGCAACAATCGCCATTGCTTTTCTTACTCTCAGCAGAAAATTTTCAACAACTTATTCGACGCGTACAATACATGCAGCAGTTTGCGGCCTACAGAAAAGAACAAGTTAAAAAAATTGAATCACTACAAACAAATATTGATATACAAAATTCGCTGTTAGAAGATCGAAAAAACGACCGTTCAACTGCCCTAAAATCACAAAAACGCGAACAGGATAAACTCACACGCGACGAACGCAAGCAAAAAGACATGCTCAAATCGCTCAAACAAGAAGAGAAGAACCTTCTCGCCAAACAAAAGGAACAACAGAAAAAAGTGGATGCACTCAACAAGCAAATCGAAGACCTGATTGCCAAACAAGTACGCACAACCACTACACTCACCAAAGAACAACAACTCATTGCAGGCGGCTTCGAAGCTAACCAAGGACGACTACCGTGGCCCGTGGAAAAAGGATTTATCAGCGGTTTCTTCGGTAAGCACCAGCACCCCGTACATGAACACGTAACCGTCAATAACAAAGGTATCTATCTACAAACTGTCAGCGGCGCACAAGCACGTGCAATATACGAAGGAGAAGTTACTAGTTGCGCACAAATCAATGGCAATTATGCTGTCATTGTACAGCACGGAAACTATCGTTCTGTATATTCACCGTTGAAAAAAATTCACGTAAAACAAGGTGACAAACTCAAGCCGAAACAAGCCATCGGAGAAATTGCCACAAATACAGCAGAAGATAACAAAACAGAACTATACTTCCAAATATATAAGGATCGTTCTATTCTCAATCCAGGATTATGGTTAGCACAATAATAAAGAATTTTGAAAATTTATAAGATATGAAAACGACTCAAATATTCAGCTTATTGCTGATTGCAACACTAGTATGTGGCTGTAAACAAGAGAATTGGTTAGACTGGAAATTGCAAAATGAATTATGGTTAGCACAAAATGCAAATAAGGAAGGCGTGATAACTACCCCAACGGGATTGCAATACAAATGTATTGAGCCTGGGCTAGAATTGGGTCCACGACCTGACAATGCCAAGGAAGTAATTATTGATTACAAAGGATGGTTAATCAATGGCGATGTATATGACTATCCATTTGATCAATACACCTATTCAGAGGACGACCCTAAGTCGTTTTATGTAAGTAATTTCGTTGCTGGATTTGCAGAAGGACTAAAGAAAATGAATAAATTCAGCGAATACGAATTTTATATCCCTCACGATTTAGGATACGGTACAACAGCTATTGGCACAGAGGGGACCTCATCATTTATCCCACCTTATAGTACGCTGATTTTTCGTGTGTATCTACATAGTGTAAACTGATGAAACGTATTGGATTTCTTCTTATTGTACTCCTGCTATTATCTGCTTGCGAAAATGTAAATCGCAAGAGTTCTGTCCCAAACATGCCTGTTAATTATACCGTTTATATTACTCGCGAGCATCCACATTTCGTGATAGCCAACGGTTTTCAAACAATGACAGTGACAGAAAAGAAATTTCTCGAAAATTATATCGGCTATGCAGGACTATTGATATGGATTGGCATGGATGAAGCCTATCACGCAGCAGACTTGTGTTGCCCTTTCTGCGTACAACGTACCAGACCATTGACTATTGATGGTTTCTACGCAATATGCGAAACTTGCGGAGAAGAATATGATATCAGTTTTGGCATAGGTAATCCAACCAAAGGTATAACCGATGAGCCACTCAAACTATATCATGCTTCCTACCGTAATATGGCAACAGGAGCACAACTGCATATCATCAACTAATAATACATGCTCAGTATTTACAAAGCATCGGCAGGTAGCGGCAAGACACATACGCTCACACGGGAATATCTCGTGATGCTGTTTCGCGACTATCAAAAACGTCGTGACCAATGGATGCCCCACAGCCGCATCTTAGCTGTCACCTTTACCAAGAAAGCTACAGCCGAGATGAAAGAGCGCATACTGAAAGCACTATACACCCTTTCTACATCGCCCGAAGATTCCCCCTTCTACAACGATTTACTGCAGCATTTTCACCTTGACACCCCTACCCTGCAAACCCAAGCGCGGCAACTGCTCATTGCCATACTCAAAGACTATAACCACTTCTCCGTATCCACCATTGATGGATTCTTCCAGCAGGTAATACGCACGTTTGCATTAGACTTGGGACTATCTACCACTTATGACATTGCGCTGGACGGCGACGAAGTGGTACAGCAAGCCGTGGATGATATCTTCCGCCGCATTCGCCAACAGCAAGAAGGCAATACCAATATTATTTCGTGGATTACCGATTTTGCAAAGCACAATATGGATGACAATGCCAACGGGAATCTGCACCGTAGCATTAGCGATTTCTCTAAGCAACTCAATAAGGAAGAAGTCAAACGACATATCGGGCAACTACAAGAGTTCTTCAAAAACAAAGAAAACATTAAGCAGTATCAAGCCCTGCTCACGAAGATAATCACCAATACGGAAAAAAAAATCGTTACTATCCAGCGCAAAGCCCTTCCCTTAATAGACTCATACGATGGTATCAAAGCAGATGCTATCTCTGTATTCCGCAAACCCGTACAGGAACTGCTGGATAAAGGACTCAACAAGACCTTTCTCAAGGTACTGGAGCAACCTGAATCTCTATGCCTAAAAAGCAAGACAACTAAGGCACAACAAGCTGCTATCCTCTCGCTATACGAAACGCATCTTAGTCCACTCTACCACGAAATGGCAAATATCTTCGATAAGGAGATTATTGATTATTACACCGCTACTGCCATTTCACAACACCTCTACACCATCGGACTACTGCAAGATGTGGCAGACCAAGTAAGTGCGACAAACCGACAAATAGGGCGTGTGCCTATCTCCGATGTCAATATGCTCATTCATGATGTGATTGACGGACAAGAGACACCCTTCATATACGAACGGATGGGGCAATACTTGCACCACTTTATGATTGATGAGTTTCAAGATACCAGTTCGCTGCAATGGCAGAACTTCTACCCTCTCATCAACGAAGCAGAGAGCAAGGGTTGCGACAACCTGATAGTGGGAGATGTCAAGCAGAGTATCTATCGCTGGCGTAATTCAGATTGGAAACTGCTCAATGGCGTACATAGCGAATTTGCCAACGTACAGCAGCCGCCAATGATAGACAACTGGCGTAGTGCCAAACTGCTGATACAAGAGAACGAACAGCTCATTGGCGAGTATGCCAAATGGGTAGCCACATATTTTACGAACGAGGGCTGGAACGATGAGTCACCATTGGCACAAATGGCGATGTCCATTTACCACACCGACGCCATTCACCAAGAGGCACAGAAAGACTATCCTGGAGTATTTCAATTGCAGTTCATCGATGCCAAAAACGAAGACCTCGTCCAACAAACATTGCAGGCCGTGGACCAGCAGTTGCAAGCCCTCAAGCAAGAAGGCTGGGAGTGGAACAATATCGCTATGCTGGTACGCCGAGGCAATGATGCGGAATTACTGGCGCGCTACCTCATTGAGAAAGGTTATCCTGTAGAATCCGCAGAAGGTATGCGTATTCAGTCGCACCCTGCAGTGCAACTGCTCGTGGCACTCATGCAACACCATGTACAGCCCAATAATGAGGTAGTTCAGTACGCCATACACACCCTGCATGCACCATTCACCGAGGAACAAGCAGCCGCTATTCATCAGGCATTCACCCTGCCACTCTACGAAGCCGTACAACAACTTATCACCCTGCTGCAATTACCCCAACAAGCAGGTGCACTACCCTATCTGACCGCCTTTCAAGATCAGGTCTATCAGTTCACCCAGAAGCGCGTATCCGATATAGGCGCTTTCCTTGAGTACTGGGAGAAGAAAGCCCCCAAAGCCACCATCCCATCCTCACCTGTCGTCAATGCAATACGTATCCTAACGATTCACAGTTCCAAAGGACTGGAATTTGATATTGTCATGCTGCCATTCCTGAATTGGGATATTCAGCGCACACATATCGGCGAGGTGTTCTGGTGTCAACCACAAACCGCACCGTTCAACCAGATGCCGCTCGTGGCTGTCCCTCTCTCTTCCAAGCTACTCAAAACGCATTTCAAAAAAGAGTATATCAACGAAATTATATCGCAATATATCGACAATCTCAATCTAACATATGTGGCATTCACTCGTCCTAAGATGCGCCTTTACGCCTACGGACAGATGTACGCCACGACCAAAGATAACAAGCCACAGATTAGCAAAATTAGTCATCTGCTCTCCTACCTCTATGACCAAGTGATAGCAGAAGACTCATTGCTTAGCCACGAGGAGAATATTTATACCTACACCAAAGTCGATGCAGAACAAATAATTGGACTATCTTCCCCTGACAAGAACAACACACGAGAGGCACAATACATATCCTCGCCTATCGGCAACCGCCTAATTTTGCGCAGTAGAGCGGAAGATGACTTTGCAGACGAGACCCCATTGGAAACCATAGATTTGGGTATTCTGATGCACGAATGGTTAGCACAAATCAACACATGGCAAGATGCCCAACCCGCTATAGACCATATGATTGCAGAAGGACGCATCACTCCTACGCAACAAACCATCATGCAGCAGCAATTGCTGGCTCTACAACAACTACTGCAACGAGAGGGGAAAGAGCATTGGTTCACCCAACCTCACATGGTACGCAATGAAATGGATATTCTCACCACGACAGGTAAAACACAACGTCCTGACCGCGTGATGATTGACGGAAAGACTGCCACCGTCCTTGACTACAAATTCGGACACGAACACCCTACCCTCTATCAAGAGCAATTGCGTAACTATACCCTCTTGCTCCAGCAAATGGGTTATGCAGTAGAAGCCTATATCGTATATGTCGCGCAACAAAAAATAGAACAAATACAATAATCTAACATCAACAATGATAACCAACGAACAAGTCATATCTATCGGAAAGATAACCCGAACGCATGGCAAACGCGGTGAGATACAATGCCTTATGAGCAATGAGTACTGGGATAATGCAGATGCTACGTTCCTAATTCTCAATATTGATAACATCCTTGTTCCTTTCCGTGTACTTGATTGGCGTGGCAAGGGAAGCGACTCGCTTATCTTCCAACTGGACCACATCACCGACGAACAAGCAGCACAACAACTCATTGGCTGCCAAGCCTATATGCTCCTTTCGGACATGAATGAAGACGAGGAAATGATGCCCACCTGGCAAAGTCTATTGGGGTATCGTGTCTTAGACACCGATCAAGGCGAACTCGGAACAATAACCGATGTGGACGAAACAACCATCAATACCCTCATCACGCTAAACAGCAAGCAACTGATTCCTTTGCACGAAGATTTTATTGTCAATATAGAAGCCGACAAACAACTTATTACCATTTGTCTGCCATTCCTTTTTACCAAAGAATAAATCATGCTGAAGACCACTATACAAGAGATGAATCGCCTCACTCCAGAGGCATTCCACGATGCAAAGAAAGTGCCACTCATCGTGGTGCTGGATAATGTCCGCAGCCAACACAATATCGGAGCTGTCTTTCGCACTGCAGACGCGTTTTGTCTGCAAGGTGTATGGCTATGCGGTATATGTTGTTGCCCACCCAACAACGAAATACACAAAACGGCTCTCGGTGCTGAACTCACGGTGGATTGGCATTATTTTGAACAAACCATTGACGCTGTGAAGGCATTACAAGCCGACAGCTACACCGTTTACGCCATTGAGCAGGCACATGGAGCCACCATGCTTGGCGATCTGCAATTACCTAAGGGGCAAAAGACTGCCATCATCATGGGCCACGAAGTGTTTGGTGTACAACAAGAGGTTGTAGATGCTGCCAACGGATGCATTGAGATTCCACAATATGGCACCAAGCACTCACTCAATGTGAGTGTCACCGCAGGTATTGTCATGTATGAACTCAGCAATATGCTAAGGTGAAAACGGAAAACTGAAAGGTGAAAACGGGAGAGTGTAAAATATCGTTATTGGCTCCTGCTCGCGATTTAGAAGTAGGAAAAGCTGCCATTCAAGCGGGTGCCGATGCGGTGTATATTGGTGCGCCCGAGTTTGGAGCACGCCAAGCAGCAGGTAATTCGCTGGAGGACATTGCTGCTTTGGTGGAGTATGCGCATCGGTTTGGTGTGCAAGTGTTAGTCGCACTCAACACCCTACTCTACGAGCACGAATATCCCCGCGCGTGCACGCTCGCACACGAGTTATATAAGGTGGGAGTAGATGCGCTTATTATTCAAGATCTGAAGTTATTGGACTACAATCTGCCTCCCATCCGCCTGCACGCCTCCACGCAATGCGACAATCGTACAGCAGAACATGTGCTTCGTTTGCAGCAAATAGGCTTCCGCCGAGTCGTGCTTGCACGGGAACTATCATTGCATCAAATAGCTGATATTCACAATGCTATACCAGATATTGAACTCGAAGCCTTCGTACATGGAGCATTGTGCGTAAGCTATAGTGGACAATGCTATTTGTCGGAAACACTAATGAATCGCAGTGCCAATCGCGGTTGCTGCGCACAGCCATGCCGTCAACGCTACGACCTACTGGACAAAGACGGCAACGAAATTCTGGACAATAATGGTGAACCGATCCACCAGCGCTATTTGCTATCATTGCAAGATATGGACCGCAGTCTTCATCTTGCCGAAATGATAGAAGCAGGCGTGACCACCTTTAAGATTGAAGGACGCCTAAAGGATCGCGATTATGTGACCAATATCGTCGCCTACTACCGCCAACTACTTGACCAACTGATTGACAGTAGCCCTGTACTGCGACATGCTTCTACCCCGTCTATCTATCAATACGATTTTACGCCCACCCCAGCCAAGACTTTCCATCGCGGACAGACGGACTATTTCTTGCATGGGCGCACACCAAACATGGCGAACTGGGCAACGCCTAAATCCACAGGCGAGAAAATCGGCAAAGTCATTGAGATACGTGGTAAAGCGATAAAGATACAATTATTACCCCACATTGTTTTGCACAACGGCGATGGTTTGTGCTACGCAGACAAAGGTTTCGCCATCAATCGTGTTGAAGGGGAATGGATTTATACCAATCAATTGGTGGACATTCAGCGCAATACGATTCTATATCGCAATTCAGACACAGCATTTGTACATACACTAAATGCAGTAAGGCGTATTCCTATAAACATACGCTTTGAAGCAATAGCAGAGGGATTCCGTATTACGATAGGAAATAATAGCGCATTGTTTGAAGCAGAGCATCAAGTCGCCAGCAACCCTGAGCGTGCATTACAAACCATACATCAACAACTTAGCAAACTCGGCGACACTGATTTCATCGCCCAAAACATAACAATCATGGCTGACGGGAAAAAATGTGACAACGAATTCCCATATTTCATACCCATCAGCCAACTCAATCAATGGAGAAGAGAAACAATCAATGGTAAATAGTAACTCGACAAATAGTAAACCGCTGATGACTTGTAAGTATTGCATACTCTACGAGTTAGGACATTGCAGAAAAATCGACCCTATGGCAAACGAACCGCGCTATCTTCGTTTGCAGAATGGCACGATTCTCTCATTGGAGTTCGACTGCAAGAATTGCGAAATGCTAATCTATAAACACTAAACAGTAGCTCGCTTACGAGCGTTCTCTAAACTAAAAGATTATGGCAGCACATCAAGTAAATGTTTATTTTTGGTTGATTGACACGATTGCTTCGGGGCGTCTTACCCGCGAGGATATCAATCGCCGCTGGGCTCACTGCCGCTATAACGATAGTCACGAATCTATATTCCCCGAGCGCAAATTCCATCGCTACAAGGAGGAGATTCAAGAGATTTTTGATGTCGAGATTCGCTGCAACAGAAGTCAAAACTATTACTATATCGACAATAAAGATGATATATCAGGAGGCTTTACTCGCAAATGGTTGCTCAACGCGATGGCTGTTCATTCTATGATGGATCAGGCGCAAGGGATGAATGAATGTATTCTATATGAAGATATTCCCGAAGGTACGCAATACCTTAGTTTGATTGTAGATGCCATCAAACAACGCCATCAACTGCGTTTCACTTACTATAGTTTCAATAGCCAAGAGCAATACGAACTAACCTTGGCACCCTACTGTCTGAAAGTATTCAAACAACGTTGGTACGTAGCAGGTTGTCCCTCTACTCACCCCTCTGAAAAACGTATCTATGCGTTGGATCGCGTGAAGGAGATGCGCCCAACGGATATAGCATTTGAGTATCCCAAAGATTTTAATGCCAAAGCGTTTTTCGCCCCATATTATGGTGTCTTCCGCGACCAAAAGCCCACTAAAATCATCATCGAAGCCACACAAAAGTCGGCCAAGTTCCTACGACTACTACCTCTGCATGCCTCCCAAAAAGAAGTGCGCCAATTCCAAGGAAATACATTCTTTGAGTATTTCGTAGCCCCCACCTTTGACTTTATCCAAGAGCTGCGCACGCACGGCACCGACATTCGCGTTAGAGAACCCGAAGAATTGGTCCAATTCTTTCGCCAAGAAGCAGAAAAAGCATACCAGATGTATTGCCAGTAATCCGCTCTGCCATAGGCGCATTACCTCACTATGTGACATAACCGCAGCGAAGCTGCCATAATAAAATATAAAAAAAGTGCAAAAAAATGCACTTTTTTTGTTTTTTTTCACAGCTTATGACAGGTTTTGTCAGTTTGCAGCAGTACCTTTGCACCCGATTTCAGATATAAACTATTAAATATTAATTATTAACTATCAACTACTCACTACTATGCAACTGGAATTTAACTTCAATCAAAAAGACCTGCAAACCAACGCAAAAGAGTTTTTTAGCAATATGTACAGTATTCTAATTTGGATGCAAATCCTCTCACAACACGTGTAACCCCTATAGGAGACATCGGATAGCCGATATAAATAAATCAACTACTATTCACTTTTTAATTATTACTATTATGACAACCAACAACAAGGTGAATGCACTCACCACCCCAACCCAACACATCACCGAGATTAAACCCAGCCGTATGCAAAACTATCGCATGCATCTCCGCACCATTACCGATGGCTTAATCGAAATGGCCAAAGCCGCAGGTCGTACTAAGTACACATGCAATCAGCTATTGCGCGAATGTTATAATCAAGTAGATGCAGAGTTTCACACCTACGACGAGTGGAAAGAGCAAGGCGCATTCGTTCGCCGTGGCGAACACGCCTATCTATTTTGGGGTGCACCAGTCACCAACGAGAGAGGCGTTCGCTACTGCCCAGTAGAGTTCCGCTTTAGCCGCGAGCAAGTTCGATTCAAAGAGATCAATGCCCTATAAACAATAGCATATGATCCACTGAACGCTACACTGTAGCGAGCTACAGCCACAAAAAATAGGCTACCAGTTGGTAGCCTATTATCATTTTATCAGATGAAGATTACTTTA
The DNA here is from genome assembly GCA_045589755.1 of Paludibacteraceae bacterium. Lineage (GTDB taxonomy): Bacteria > Bacteroidota > Bacteroidia > Bacteroidales > Paludibacteraceae > Colicola. The sequence goes on along the minus strand of JAZNPR010000031.1, from coordinate 74,399 downwards.
CTTGTGCACCAAGTATATTGTAAACGTTCTCGCCGCTAATAATCATCAACTGACCATTTTGCATTACCTTCACAGGAATTTCAACGGTAGTTACATCCTCTACACCAGTAGTTTCAGTAGCCAATGTAACAACGATTTGAGAAGCACGTACTTGTGCAGTACTTGCAGTAAATATAACAGAAGCAGCATTGCCAGTCCAAGTACCTACAGGACCTGAATAAGAATAACTTCCGTCAGCCACTGTGAAGCAGCCAGGACCATATTGAGCGTCGTCATTTGCTGTGCAAGTGAACTCCACTTTGATGATATTGCCTACTGTAGAAGTTAGTGTAAGCGTTTGGTTTTTGTAGATACGATAGTGAGTCTCGCTATTGAATGTGCCAAGACGACCAGAAGAAACAAGCATCGTCACGCCCTGTTTAGTAACCTCATATTCAGCTTGAGTCTCAGTAGCATTACCCTTATCCTCATCCGCATCAAAGGTCACTGTACCACCTGCTGGAGGAGTTACAGGAGTATTACCACCATCCTCGTCCAATTCAATAGCATCGCCAGTGGCACCATCTTCAACCCACATCATGAATGATTCGGTGTTGATCTTGTAGGTCTTGCCATCCTCGCCAACGAATGAACCTACAAAAGAATAAGTACCCTCGTTGTCTATATTCTTGATAGTCAATGTACCAGCTTCATCCTCGCTCATATACACACCGTCAAGATATCCTTCAGCATCTTCGCTTGTTCCATACAAAGCGAGAAGCAAATCATAGGTACCATTGAGAGCTGTTTTGCTCTTAGCCTCCACTGCTACCGCAGCCATAGGGAATTCAATATACTCGCCTGTAGCATCTGTATTAAACAACTGAATCTCCCAATATGCAAAACCATCCTCTTCCTCGTAGAAAGCCATAGCATAATCCAAATCACTAACAGTAACAGTCTCAGGTGTCTCACCACCAGGGGTATTGCCACTTCCTTCGCCTACCTTATATACGTAGAAAGGTTTGTAAGCACTATTAGACGACTTATCTGTGTACATACGATAGTATTGACCACTGTTCTCATACAATAGATAGTCAACACCACTCAAGGTGATATACAAAATGCCGTCAGCCGTTACCTTGCACACACTGCCAGTAGCACTATAAGTAAAAGTATTTTTAGTAGTCAGAGAGATGTATTGCTCTCCATCTTTGAGATAAAAACCGCCATCTGCTACTTCTACTACATACTCTACCCAGCCACTTTCAGCAACAGTAGCATCTTTATTGCCATTCCAACCTGTAACACCAAGTTGAGCATCATCGCAATAGAGAACGACTTTGTCGCCTGCAGCCAAAGTGGTAATATCAGTTACTTTGGTGTAACCTTCACCTAAACCAGCAAAACTCATCACAGAGAAGAGCATTGCACTCAAGAAAAGAGTAATTTTTTTCATAAGCATAATTTTTTATTAATGTATTTTAATTATTTCTCAAATTACCCTGCAAAGTTACCACTTTTCTATGATATATACAAAAAAAATTTGTTTTTTCTGTAAAAAAGCAGTACCTTTGCGCAAAATTATGCAAATTTATGGCTAGAATTCTTGTAATAGACGACGAGCGCGCCATACGCAACACGCTCAAGGAGATTTTGGAATTTGAGGGCTACACAGTGGAGGTAGCCGAGAATGGTCGTATCGGTTTAGAGCGTGCATTAGGCAACGCTTTTGACCTCATTTTCACCGACATCAAGATGCCCGAGATGGACGGAATGGAGTTTTTGCAAGCCTATCATGAAGGCATGGTTCAACAGAACTCCGAGGAAGCTCCCGTAGTGGTGATTACGGGTCATGGTTCTGTGGATACAGCCGTAGAATCGCTGAAAGGAGGAGCCTTCGACTTCATACAGAAGCCACTGGATCTCAACCGATTACTAGTAACCACCAAACACGCTATTGATCACAAATCTCTCGTCCAAGAAACCAAAGTACTACGCAAGAAAGTGGGCAAACGCAATCAGATGATAGGTGAGAGCGCAGCCATTGCTCGCGTGCGTGCAATAATAGACAAGGTTGCCCCCACAGAAGCACGCGTACTTATCACAGGTTCCAATGGCACAGGCAAAGAAGTCGTAGCGCACCTCATTCACGAGAACAGCCAACGCGCCAATGCTGCAATGGTAGAGGTCAATTGCGCCGCTATCCCCAGCGAACTGATTGAAAGCGAACTTTTTGGTCATATGAAGGGCAGCTTTACAGGCGCAGTCAAAGACCGTGCAGGTAAGTTCGAGCAAGCCGACGGAGGAACACTCTTCCTCGATGAGATTGGCGACATGAGCCTCTCCGCACAAACCAAAGTGCTGCGCGCCTTGCAAGAGAACGAAATCACACGTGTGGGTAGTGACAAAACCATCAAGGTTAACGTGCGCGTGCTTGCCGCCACCAACAAGAATCTAAAACAAGAGATTGAGAAAGGCAACTTCCGCGAAGACCTCTTCCACCGCCTCAACGTCATCCCGATTCAAGTGCCTGATCTGAAAGACCGAAAAGAAGATATCCCGCTGCTGGTCAACCACTTCATTCAACTCATATGTGCCGAACAGGGATGGAAAACCAAATCCATCACGGAGGAGGCCATCCAAGCGCTGCAACAACATCATTGGCCTGGTAACATTCGCGAACTGCGCAATGTAGTAGAGCGTTTGATTATTTTATCGGGCGATACTATCACAGCAGAAGATGTGAATTTGTATGTTTAAATATCTACTATGATATTAAACGAAATCAGCATAATCAACTACAAGAATATCCGAGAAGCGACACTTCGTTTCTCGGATAAACTCAACTGTTTTGTAGGGCTCAATGGTCAAGGCAAAACCAACTTGCTGGATGCTATCTACTACCTAAGTTTCACCAAATCCGCATACAACACGATTGATAGTCAGAATATTACGCACGACGAGGACATGGCCATGATTCAAGGGCGCTATATATTTGAGCATGCTGCTGAAGAAGAAGTCATCTCGTGCGGTATCAAACGCGGAGTGAAGAAGCAATTCCGCCGCGGCAAGAAAGACTACAAACGTCTCATCGAACATATCGGACTCATTCCGCTGGTCATGGTCAGCCCGCAAGACAGCGAACTCATCAGCGAGGGTAGCGATGAGCGTAGGCGATTCATGGATGGCGTCATTTCGCAGTATGACAAAGCATATCTGGAGCATCTCATGCAATACAACACACTGCTCAAACAGCGTAACGCCCTGCTCAAGCAATACGAGGATCGTCCTCAGCAAGCCCCGACCGAACTCTTCGAAGTGATTGAGATGCAGATGGTTGAGCATGCCATGTATATCTATGCGCAGCGCACAGATTTTATCCAACGCTTTGTACCGGCGTTTCAAGAGATGTATGCTGCCATTTCGGGCGATAGCGAACAAGTGTCGCTACTATATACATCGCAGTTGCAAGAGCGCGACTTGCTGGAGGCATTCGCACGTACGCGCCAACGCGACCTCATAGTCGGATGGACCACGCAGGGCATCCACAAAGATGAACTGGAGATGCGTCTCGGCAACTATCCCCTCAAGCGTGTTGGCAGCCAGGGACAACAGAAGTCCTTTCTCTTGGCAATGAAACTGGGGCAAGCCATTTTTCTCGGCAAACCCATCTTATTATTGGACGATATCTTCGACAAACTGGATGCCGAACGTGTGGAGCGCATTATTCGCTTGGTAAGCAGCGAACAGTTCGGACAAATCTTCATCACCGACACCGACCGACAACACCTGACCCATATGTTGGATATGATGCCACATCTGGCTTCCGTCTTTCAAGTATCCAACGGTCAGTTCAACCGCATATAACCCATACCCGATATCCAGCATCCAATACCCGATATCCGATACCCAAAACATTCCTTTTCTTTAGAAAAAAGTATCTTTCATTAATAATCGCGTGCATACACACGCGATAAATTTGCATATCCCAAATACTTATATTAATTTTGCAGCGTATTTTGGATTTATATGCGCTTATTTTATTGTATAAATCTTAAAAAATGAATATTTGACACGAAAATATTAATAAACAACATAATTTATGAAAAAATTTTACTTTACACTATTGCTTACGCTCATTGGGCTGTTAGTCAATAGTACATTCATGCACGCACAACAAGTGCCTAACCCTAGTTTTGAAGACTGGAGTGGCGAAAAGTTTGATGGTGATGAACAACCTAAAAGTTGGTACGTCAGCAATATCAGCCAAGCAGGATTCAACTTCAATCTAGCTCACCGCGAAGCTGGCCACTCTGGTTCCTATTCTTTGATGGTCAAAGATACAGAAGTAGGAGCTATGGGTATTACAGAAACATCTCCTGGTTATTTCTCCTTAGGTAAACCTTGGAGTTATATTAGCGGCTTAAACACAGGTACTGCCACTGCTGGTACTTCGGGTGGTATCAACTTCAAATATCGTCCTGATACCATGTCGGTGTGGATTAAGCGTACAGGTCCTCACGTAGTTAACGAAGACTTCTACCTCCTTTACTACGCATGGTCAGGCACAGCCAAAGGAGAGAAATACAAAGCCAAGAACGGTGACTGCTCTAGCGTCAGTCAAACCAATGAGGAAAGTGACATCCGTTTGGCATTGGATGCCAATGAGTGCGGTACGATACAAAAGGCCAATCAAATTGCCGAAGGTATGTGGCGCGAGAAAAAGGAATATGGTCAGTGGACAAACATCCGCGTTCCTATCTACTACTTCAACAACGATGTGCCCACCATGATGAACATGATTTTCTCGGCATCCAACTATCCAAACTTCCGTGCCAAAGATGGATTGTACGAAGATAACGCACTCTATGTGGATGACATTGAGCTTATCTACTCATCTAAGATTGATAAGCTCTATATTGGTGGTAAAGAATGGAAAGGTTTTAACCCTGACACACAAGAGGAGCAGACCTACTCTTTGGGACGTACTGCCACCATTATTCCTGAGATTAAAGCAGTACGTGGTTCAGGTTCTATCACCAACGCCCGAGGAACAACTGTAGCCTTCTCTGGTCGCGAGTTAACTGGTAGCGAAATCAGCATAAGTGATGGTACCATTGATGGTACGCCTGTTACTATTACCGTCAAATCTGAAGATGGCAAGAGCACCTCTACCTATAAGGTTAAATTCGTTCGTGAAGCAAGTAAGAACCCTAAGCTCGCAGACATTCTCGTCAACGGCAAGAGTATCAATAATTTCCAACCTGACCTGTATAACTATACAATAGAGTTGCCATACGGTACTAAAGACATACCACAAGTGACTGTAGAAGCACAAGAGGATGAACAAACTATTGTCATCACACAGCCTACTTCTACTTCTGGTACAGCCACTATTCATGTCACTGCAGCCGACAAGAAGACCACTGCCACTTACACATTGCAATTCAAGGTGGCGCTCCTTGCTGACAACACATTGCGCGACATCAAGGTAAATGGCACTTCTGTGTTAGGATTCACTCCTAACCAGACCACCTATCGTGTATCGTTGCCTACTACAACAACCACGATGCCTACAGTAGAGGCTATTTCTGCTTATCCAGCTGGTGAACAAACCATTACACACACCAAGCCTTCTACTATTGATGGGGGCACATACCTGATTGATGTGACTACACCAGGCAACCCTACACCTAAGACCTACAGGCTCAACTTCAAGTTAGAAGCTTCATCTTATTCAATGCTTAAGAGTCTGCAAATGGGTGACAATCTCATTCCTGACTTTAATCCGACTCGCACTACGTATTATGTTAACCTACCTGTCGGCACCACCGAATTGCCTGCTATCACTTTTGAGAAAGGTGAGCCTACTCAACAGGTAACAGTACAAGAGGGCGGTCTGGATGGAACAACCACAGTCACCGTATTAGCAGGCAATGGCATTGACCAAACGGTGTATAAGATTGTTGTAGCTACTGCTAAATCAGAGATTTCTTCGTTGAATATGATTTACGTAGGTGGCGAGCCTCTTGCTGACTTTGCGCCAGAAAAGACCTCCTACACCTACACATTACCTATTGGAACTACTCAACTACCAGAGGTAACTGTAGAGCAAGGTGACGAATATCAGACGGTCAAGATCCTCAAAGGTGGAGTGAATGGCACCACCCGTATCACGGTTACGGCACAAAATGGTAGCAGTACCATCTATCAGATTGCTTTCTCTGTGAAAACAGCTACCGATGCTACACTCAAAATGATTTACATCGATGGCAAACCGCTCGAAGGATTCGATCCTAACATTCTTGAGTACAACTGTCCACTACCTAAAGGCACTACCACCTTGCCTGTCATCACGTATGACCAAGCAGATGAATATCAAACTATTACCACTCGCTCTGGCGGCGTTAACGGAGACTACAAGATTACGGTACGACCACAAACAGGTGCTAGTCAGACATATATTCTGCATTTCTCGGTAGAGATTTCCAATAACACGGCACTCAAGATGATCTATTTAGATGGTCAGCCATTAGATGGTTTCGATCCTAATCAACTAGACTATACGCATGTTCTTCCAATGGGCGTAACAACCTTCCCGACTGTCACATATGACAAGGCTGAAGAGGTACAAAAGGTATTAAACGTTACCATTGACAACGTGCAGAACATCAAGGTCACAGCAGAGAATGGTCAATCGCAGACGTATACCATTACGTTCATCATCCAACGTTCTGAGAGTGCATTCCTCAAGATGATTTATCTGGATGGCGATAGTCTACCAGGATTTGATTCTAATATTTTTGACTATACCGTTACACTCAGCACCACCAATTGTCCTATTATCACTGTTGATAAGGAGGAGGGGCAACAAGTGACTATCACTACGCCATACGCTATTGGTCAAGCCAAGATTGTGGTCAAACCAGAATCTGCACCTGCCAACACATATACCATCAATTTTGTAGAAAGCGACAACAATTTTGCGTTGCTTCACAACATCTACATAGATGGCACACCTATTGCCAATTTCCAACCTGAGCAATTCTCTTATTCTGTTGTATGCAATAGCAACAATCCAACCATCACCTACGATGCAGATTCCACACAAACGGTTTCACTTTTCCGCCAAGGTGATGTGATCACATTGTACGTCATTGCTGGCGAATACAAGGCGCAGTATCAGATTCTCCTGTCTGTACAGCCTAATGCAGATTGCACCCTACGTAGTATCAGTGTAGATGGCGTAGTTATTGATGGTTTCGATCCACAAACACGTTCATACACACTCTTGCAAACATCCAATGCTACTCCAAACATTAGCTACGAAAAACAATATACTGAGCAAGTGGTAGTAGCAGGTATGCAAGATGCCGACACCTATTTGCTTCACGTGCGTGCACAGAGCGGCGATACAGCAAGTTATATGCTGCACTTCAATCGCCCTGTAGATGACGATGCCAACCTCATCAATCTCACACTACAAGGCTATGAGATTGGCTTCCAACCTACTCAATATGAATACACTGTATCATTGCCTGGTGGATATGAATTGCCTAATGTCAACATCGAATCCAAACCAGGTCAAAGCACTATAGCTCACACCGTTAGCGAAACAGAGCAACAGGTGTTAGTTACCGCTCCTAGTGGCAGAACCAACACCTATCGTATCCTCTATAATCGCCAAAAGTCCACCAACGCATGGCTCTCTGATATTCTCATCAATGGAGAGAGCCTTGAGGGATTTGATGCCGAAACATACGCATATACCCATACGCTCGCATGGCGCACCAAGGTGGTTCCTTGCGTACAACCTGTTGGTTCACACAACGATCAGATTATCACCACCTACCATAGCGCAATAGATGGTACTACCGTCATCCGAGTATTGGCTCCTGATAGTGTGACAAGCAAGGAATACACCATTCACTTCCCTGTCATCAAATCCAGCAACACAGCTTTGGAGGAAATCACATTGGACAGCGAAAAAGCGTCTATTGCATACGATCCTGATCAAACCGAGTACTATATTGCTATGCCTTATGGCGAGACAGAAGCGCCATTGGTACTCTACCACGCACTCGAACCCGAACAAACCATTGACTATATCTCACGTCCATTGGGTCAGACTTCCGAAATCATCGTTACCGCAGAGAATGGCGATCAACGTACCTACAAGTTGCACTTCATGCCTACCTATGCTACGCAACCTAATCAGTTGGCATCGCTCACTATTGCTGAGACTGGCGTTACGCTTGACCCTACGAAGACTGAGCACGCGGTAGTACTACCATACGCTACACGCTCAATGACGGTGAACTACACCAAGCAGTTCCCTGAGCAAACCGTTTGGGTACAATCTGGTGGCGTACAACAACCTACCATCATCACAGTCAAATCCAACCGTCCTGACGAGGCGGATGTGATATATACTATTACTCCTCAGCTTATCACTCAGAATCCTGCTGTCCTAACTGACATTCGAATCAATGGCACTTCTATCGAAGGATTCGATGCCAATCGCTTCACATACATCGTCAATGTAAATGCGAATCCGCTGTTAGAGTTCACCGCTGCAGAGGGAGCACAGACACAAGTTTTAACATCCAACCACAAGCACTGGCAAGCCAAAGTCACTGCTGCTGGATATACCCATTATTACAATGTCTGGTTCTATTATCCTAACGATGTTATTCCTAACGGCGAATTTACAGCATGGACCAAAACAGCCAGATCCAATTCGGACAAACCTACTGGTTGGAATGCTCCGGGTGATTATATCAATGTCCATTTAGGTACAGCAAAAGCAGGTCCTACTGTTAATAAGGCAGACGAAACAACTGTTCATCTCAAAACTACCTATTGGGCTGCTTTGGCTGGTCCAGTTGCGGCTGTTATCAACCTTGGTGATATGTCGGCTGGTTTTGCTGTTGCAGGTAATACAACAGTCACTCCAAGTGGATTCATCAAGTTCTACAACACACCTGATAACGCTATTATGCGATACAGATATGCAGATAATGCTGGCAATGGAGCGTTGTTTAGATTCAAGTTCTTTGATAACGTAGGACAGGAGCACACCTTCGATCATCGAGACAATAATACTGGAGATTTCAAAGAAGTCAACCTTGCCCTGCCGACTAGTGGGCTGAACATCAACGGATTGGATATTATCATAGATGCTACTGGTAAATATCCTACTGCCAGCAGCAATGCTAACCTATATGTTGATTATGTTCGTTTCGCTTACAACAGCACCCTCACGGGCTTGACCGTTAATGACAGCGTAGCCGCTATGGATGGCAATACTTTCTCTTACACCCTTACCGACCCAGAGAATACGCTTCTCCCTACTCTCGCTTTCACAGGCGAAGTGGCAGACCAAGCACAACGTGTTGTTTGGGGTGAGGAGACCAAAGCGGGTGATTTTGGTGTTCGCACGGCTACTATCACCAACTACGCTGAGGATGGTACCAGCACCGAATATACATTAGAACTCAAACGACCACTTGACATCAACAATCTCCTCGACAACCTGTTGGTCGATGGTTCTCGCATTGCAGGTTTCAATAGCACCAAGACCGAATACGAGTATCATCTGGCATCTACCACCAAGCATTTGCCAGACGTGCAACCTATTGCAGGTAGTAGCTTGCAAACAATCACTACCCAGTACCTCGATTCTGCTATGGTTATCACCGTCACTCCAGAGGCGGGCGAACCTACCAGCTACCGTGTGCGTTTCATCACCGACCTATCGGATGATGTACAACTGGAGAATATCACAGTAGAGGGTACTGATATTGCTTTCGACCCTGCTAAGACCGAATATACCGTCACAGCCAACCAACTCCCTAACATCACTTTCGTCAAGAAGATGGACGGACAGACCGTGGAGTTGCACAACGGTGTACTCCTTGTCACTGCAGAGAATGGTAATCAAGGCACCTACACTATCCTCCTCAATCAGCCAAACCAGCACACTACGGGCCAACTGGCAGACATTGAACTCAATGGTGTTTCCTTGCAAGGTTTCGATAGCAACGTGTACGAATATACTGTTGCTCAACCTAATACTATTGGTTTCAAACCAATGGCAGAATCCGACTCTGTTATTCTCGTACAAACGCCATGGTATATGGAGTTGCTAGTCATTGGCGATGAGACGCATACCTATCGTCTCAATTATCCTAACGAACTATCATCCAACACCAATCTCAAGGCTATCTACCTCAATGCCGCTGCATACGAGGAGTTCGATGAACAAGTCCATGATTATATCTTGCGCACCGATGATCCTACCCATTTCCATGTTGTAGCTAACGAACGAGCTGCTGTACTATCGTTGGACTACACAGTTGGCGACACCACTGTCTATACATATACTGTTACGGCAGAAGACGGTACTATCGGTCAGCCATACACCATCACCGTGATGCCTAACCTTAGTAGCACACCGTACCTCAATGGTATCTGGGTAGATGGGCAACTCATCAACGGCTTCAATCCGAACACCCTCACCTACACCCATACTATTCCTGCGGGCGCGTATAAGGTTGCTGAGCCTGCTATCCCAAGCCTCCACTACGAATTGGGTGCACCACGCCAGAACGTAGAAGTGGAGTATGGCAACCTGGGCGAGACAACCAATTTTATTGTCACAGCAGAAGATGGTTCTGCACAAGCCGTTTACCAAGTGCTCCTTGAGGCTGAGCCAAGCCATTGCGCAACACTCACGGGCATTGCTGTCAACGGACAACCTATCGAGAACTTCGAGAGCTCACGCCGCCACTATTCGGTGAAGACTAACACCAATAATGTGCAAATCACATGGTCTTCCAACGATAATTTCCAAACGGTAACTGAGTTCTTCAGCGATGCCACATACACCTTGCATGTCATAGCGCAAGATGGTATTACTGCGGCTGATTATGTCATTGAGATTTACACCGAAGCTGTTTCGGATGATGTCACTTTGGCGCAAATTCTTTTGGACGGTCTTACCTTCGAGCATTTCCATCCTACGCTCAACCCTGGATTGGAGTTCTCGTCCATGCAGCAACGTTATACCATCAACCTGCCTTCAGGTACTACTGTTTTGCCTGAAGTCACAGCGCGCCTCAATGCAGAGGGTCAAACGGTGACTATCAACACCAACGGTTGGACGGTTTCTATCCACGTCACCGCTGCCGATGGCATCACCACCAACACCTATACCCTCTACTTCTATGCGCCTATGTCCAACAACGCCCACCTCAAGATGATTTATCTTGACGGCGAGCCACTTGCGACCTTCCAACCTGAGCAATACAACTACATCCTCCCATTGCCTGTTGGACAAACAACGATGCCTGATATCTATGCCGAGCCACAAGAGGCTAAGCAGACTGTTCGTGACGCTATCACGGGCGACTTGCAGCACACCATCTATGTGACGGCGGAGGACGGTACTACCCAACAGTATTTCCTGGCATTCCAGCTCAATCCTTCGCAAGCGGATACCCTGTTGGCTATCTATGGCGATGGTGTACTCATCGACGGTTTCCGTCCTGACTCGTTCTACTATGCGTACAACTTGCCTGTGGGTACAACCCAGTTGCCTGATATCACATGGGACGAGGCTGATAGATACCAGACCATTACGCCACAAGACATCTACAACAATGTCGATGGCAAACTCACACAAATTCAGGTTGTGGCACAATCGGGTAGCAAGAACACCTACACGGTAGCATATACCATTGAGCAGTCTGGCGTAGATACGCTGCAAATGATTTACATCCAATCTGACTCGCTTGTAGGCTTCAACCCATACATCAACGATTACTATCTCTACCTTGCTGCTGGAGACTCGGTTGCTCCTTCTGTAGCATGGTTAGAGGGCGACCAATACCAATCGGTGGAGGCTGAGTGTCTTCCATACATGGTTGCTACAAGCCAAATTGGCTGGAAGCAAGTCATCACGGTTACCGCTCAGAACGGACAAACTCGCACCTATACGATCTATTTCCTCTATAGTGCAGTACTCTCCACCAATACCGATTTGGAGATGATTTACATCGATGGAAAGATGATTGAGGGCTTTGCGCCAGACCGTTACAACTACACCCATACGCTCATCGAGAACGAGCCATTGCCTTCTATCCTCTATGAGAAGGGCGACCCAACGCAGACCGTTACGCTCGAGATGGGCGAGGTGACTCGTATCCATGTCACAGCTGAAGATCCATCTTATACTGCTACCTACACCATCACTTTCCAACGCCAGATGTCTTCCTATTCATACTTGGAGGCTATCTACCAAGATGGTGTAGCTATCGAGGGCTTCCGTCCTGATTCCTTCTACTACGATGTTGTTCTCCCATACGGTACAACCACCTTGCCTACATTCACCTACGATTTGGGCAAAGAGGGACAAACGGTGGCTGTGGACACCTTCTATGCCGAACTGGAGAATGGTCAAGAGCAAGTCACTTTGCGTTTCGGTGTTACTGCTCCAGACGAGATCTCGTCCTCGGAGTACGATGTGCGCATCGTCGTAGCGCTCAATGACAACTGCTTGCTCCAGTCGCTCACTGTCAAGGGCAACATGATTGAGGGCTTCCACCCTGACACCACACACTATGTTATCATCTATCCTGTTGGCACCGACTCTACCGAGTTAGCCACTATTGAGGATATTCAGGCTATTGCTCAAGACAGCCATGCCCATGTCAACATCACGGCTGATGGTGTCAACTTCCGTATTCAGGTGGATTCAGAGGACGGCGAACACTCATGTGTATATACTATCGAACAACGCATTTTTATCAGCGACAATGCGCGTTTGAGTGCTATTTATCTCAGTGGCGAACTGATCCGCGATTTTGATCCTGAAGTTTTGGAGTACACCTACTACATTGTCAATGCGCAACCTACTGTTGAGGCTGTACCTGAAGATGCGGGTGCTACTGTTGACTACTCTATGTATGCTGAGAACGAGCCATTCTATATCTATGTGACAGCACCTGATGGCACAGAGCGTGTTTATACCATCTATTTCTTGTCCACTACCATTGAGTCGTCACAAACACCTGCGGCTACCGATGTCCTCATCAAGCGCCTGCCAGGAACCAACGATTTGGCATTTGCCACCTTGCGCAAGAACGTGTCGGTTGGTATCTATACGATGGATGGAACGCTCGTGTACTACAGCCGAGTGGAGGAAACCACACAAAACGATGCTGTGGTTGTCACCAACACCGATGGTTCTGAACTCTTGTTAGATGTTTATACATACAACAATGTCTTCACCGTTCCTCAGACCAACAAGATTTATTTCTACGTGTTCCAAGAGAACAATCGACACAAGATTTCATCGGGTAAACTCTATATCGCTAAATAAGAGTACAACCATACGTTTCTCTACAACAGCCACCTCTTTTGGTGGCTGTTGTTTTATTATCTCTCATTGTCTCCATTGTTGAATCCTTATTGTTCTTATTGTTGACTCTCATTGTTTTTATTGTTGATAACTCTTCCTTTGGCAAGCGCATGTTGGCGCGCGCAGTAGTTGTTGGTTTTTAAGTTGTTTTCGTTGTTGTTACTATGATCATTCTGTTGATAGTTTTTCAACTAAATTGTCGCCCCCCTCGCTACCCGTATGCTCCAACACGTTCCCAATACATACCCGATACATACCCGACACATACCCGATACATATGAATATCCCATGAATACCCCACGAATACTCCATGAATACTCCATGAATATCCCACACCTCATCCTAACATGAGGGAACCATGCTCGCAAGGGCAACTGCAACTGCACCTTCTTCTGCTTTCCCCCAACTACGCATTTCCAAAAAAAAGTATCAAATTTTTAGAAAAAAGTATCACACCTTATTATTCGCGCGTATATGCGCGCGAAAATTTGCATATTCCATACCTTTTTATTAATTTTGCATGCTTTTTTGGCAAATTAAAAACGTATTTCATTGGGGAAATCTTAATAAAATACACTTTTATATTAATAAATGACATAAAAGATATTAACTATTAATTATTAACTATCAAATAGTATTTGACGTGAAACAATTTCTACGATATATCCTCACCCTCGTTGCTATCCTCATGGCAACCGCTAACCTATCCGCCCAAACCTACAACGGCGGAACTTGGTATTCGTTGTATCAACCTAATGAAGAATCGAAAGGAACAGATACTGGAGGCGAAATAAAAAATTACACAGGAATATATACGCCATCAATTGGAACTATATATTTTGAAACTAAAATGTCAAAAAGAATAATAGGTCAACAACCAAATGATTATTCTTTAGATGTTAGTGGTAAAACGGTGTCTGTTGGATCTAAACAGACTTCCTATGTGGAAAAATCAGCTTCTGGGTTTGATAAAAATATCACATCAATTAAATTTTCGTATAACTATACTGTTGCTAAGAATTTAACACGTACTGTATATATTCGTAACGTCAAACTCCCTCTCGCAAAACACATCCTCCTCTATGATGATACGGATTCCAAGGGTATGGATTATGGAACATCATCTATAGGAACAGCCAGTACCCCTCGACACATGGCAAACCTTGCTACCGCAGAGGGGCACACCTCATCTTCAGCCTATACTATTCAATTCCGCTCTTTCCTCGCCAGTGGCGATATTACGATTACAAGTAGCAACCCAGAGTTCCATTTTGGCAATGGTCAGACATCAATCACATTGGGCGTTGCAAACAACTATTGCGCCAGCGCCAATGGTTCGGGCTATTGCTCCGCTACAACGCTTGGTCAAATCAGCAATTACAACAAACAAATCTACTTCTCTCCTGCTGTTCAGTACAACAAAAACACTCGTTCCACCACGATCACTATCTCTGACGGAACAAGCACTGCCTATATCTACCTCTCTGCTCCTGTTATTCCTACCTATTTCTTCAAGGCAGAAGCCATATCTTCTCCAGCAGAAGGAGGAACAGCCACTGCCACTTTCGCAAACGGGCAAAGCACCTACTCAATCATAGCACCTGACTATGCAACAAACAGCGTATCTACCACCGTCACCTTCACCGCTACACCTAATAGTGCCAATGGTTATGTATACGACGGTTGGAAAAAGCAACTCTCTGATGTTGAATGTAATCCAAAAGGAGCGGGTACCGAATCTTTCTCTAAAGAGATTACCAGCTCTGACCTCAATCCAAACAATATTTCATCAACATGCACTTACTACGCAATTTTCACAAAGCGCTACACACCTATCATCAAAAACCTACAAAACTATACCAACCAACTCGTAGGTGTTCCCATTGAAAATCTACCTTTCCAATTTATAGATGCCGCAACTGAATATCCTTCTGCTTCTAATACAGATGATTTCTATTATACTATTGATAACCAATTAGATGGTGGCTCAATAGCTGACTGTCCTGTAGAACATCGGGGGAAAGTCATTGATTACTACCCTACAGAAAAGAAGATTATTCCACGCAATGCAGGTACTGCCACGATCACATTCTATCATAAATCTACAGATACACACGATGCAATCGTACCAGTTTCTGTCACTGTTACGGTGATGAGACATACCCCTATATTCACTTGGCAAGGCAAAAAGTGGAACGAAGAAACAAACGAAGAATTCAACCAACCGTATGAAGATTATTTCGTATCTTCATCCACCATCAACAATACTTCTGCAACCCTTACCCCCTATTCATCTGACCCTGATGCAGCTGATTGGTCTGCGGGTTCGAGTACTCAAAAACTCAATCTAACCACTTTTTATAAAGAGACTACTCCATACTCATCAATTGACCTCACCGTTTCACAAGCACAAAACTATTATTGGAACGCACACTCCGAAACACACACCATCACCCCAAAGAACCCAAACGACCACGTCCAATTTACAATCAACAAAAACAACTACAATGCCTTTATTAAAGAATTGCCACGTACGGATTTCGCTTGGAGCGATAGCAAGCATTTTGTCCTTGGAAATGATAATTTAAATCCTGGAGGTTATGGCGATAAATATGTCACCATTTCATTCACAGGTATTCCTAAAGACATCACTTTCGACTACGCAGTCACTCAATCAGGTTTAGCTACATACATACAATGGTATGTTCAAGAAAGTGCGAATGGTACGGACTGGAGCAATATCTTCTTCGTTGAGGACAATAAAAGCGCAGAAAGAGTCAAAAGAGACCTTAAACCCGATACCAAGTACATCAAATTCATTTATTCGGGCAACTATGGCGGTGTATTCAAAAACATCACCGTCACCGAACTCAACCAATTTGAAGCAATACCTGATAGACTGGATTTCGGTCAACAATATGTGGACGAACCAAGCATTCCAAAAACTTTCGACTTCAAATATGCCAATGCTGGCTACAAAGTACAACTCCAATCTAACGACTCGCACTTTACCGTTGAGCCTACCTATATTGACACTATCGGTGGCGAAAAATACGGAACAATCAAAGACATCAAAGTCACATATCATCCTACTGAGGAGCATAACACCGCAAATACCGATGCCAAGATTTACATTTGGGACGAGGCAGGGCACAAAGATTCCGTCATCCTCACTGCCAGTGCCATCAAGTCCACCCCTACGCTGTCCTGGACGCCCGCATGGTCTGCCACCGAACCTATCGTACTGCTCAATCAAACTGTTACCAATGCTGCCATCTCCAGCAATGGCTATGCCGTAAAATATCGTTCCAGTGATGAGTCCATTATCCAAATCATCAACGATGGCACTGCCTTCATAGGCAAGGGAACTGGGCGTGTTGAGATAACCGCCTATCAAGAACCTGATCGCGTGTACAACGCAGCAGAAACATCCAAAACCTTCATTGTCACCGATAAGATTGCTCAATATATCGTTTGGGACGACAATCTCACCAACTTGCGCATTGGCGATGCCCCCATCACACTCAATGCACAAGTATGGGTTATGACAGATGCTGCCTCCAACACATGGGAGTACAGCCCTACGCAAACAGCCAAACTGCAATACAGCAGCCCTAATAACGCCGTTGTTGCTATTGAGGACAACATTTTAACCATCAACGGAGTAGGCGAACTCTTGATCGAGGCTACTATTCAGGCAGACGAAACCTACGAGTATGCACACGCACAAATACCTGTTCGCGTCCGCGATAACTCAACTACCTGCTCCGACGAAGACCTTATCATTCCTGTCAAGAAAGATGGAACAACACTTAATCTGCAAAGCAAACTGGAATACGACCCATACTTGGCTACCAGTGAGCATATCGTAGAAATCGACCGAACAGCAGGTATCCCAGGCGAACTCATCTTCGGCTACTACGGTCGCGAAGCATGGTGGACATTATCAGGTAGAATACGCGTTTACGAATCATCAGACAACGGTAACACATGGCAACAAGTCCTCTCTGATGCAGATGCCGTAAAGCCCAAAGCGCAAGAACTACAATACTCACCACGCATTCCACTCTCCACTACCGCTACACATATCAAATTCCAACGATTCGAGTCCACCAACTTGGGTTATCATATCATCCAATATATCACGGTGCTTCCTGCTAAATATATCCAAGCAGAAGATGTAGATTGGGGCAATATCTATGTCGGCAACACACCCGACACTACGATTACCTTCAACTACTCCAGCGTGCGTAGCGACATGGTACTCAGCACTTCGCACGCCAATCTCAGCGTTACTCCCACCCGAATTGTCAAAGACTGTGGCGATTGGGGAACAGAATCGCTGACCATCACCCTCAATGCCAATACCTCCATCGTAGGAGAATTCCACGAGCAAGTCTATATCCACGACCAGGTGGGCAATATCAGCGAAACGATTCACGTTTATGCCAATATCGTCAAGAACTCACCTACCATCACATGGACTCCTACAGACACCATCCGCTCTTCCGCAGAATGGGAAACCAAGAAGACCGCTATCGCTTCTTCGGGCGACCAAGTGCTATACGAAATCACTGCTGGCAACCAACTCAATGAATATGCCTACCTCAACAACGACGGCAAGATGATTCTCCTACGCGGAGGACAAATCACTGCTCGCGCATATACACCAGCCACCACTACTTCCAACGAGATTTCAGTCTTCCACGACTTTATCATCATCGTGGATCCACTCTTTGAGGATTTCGCCAACGACAACAACTGGCTCAACGACAACAACTGGAATATCGGACGCACACCATGGGCAACCGACTCTGCCACTATCAAAGCAAACAAACACGTACAACTCACCACCGAAGTCAGCATTGACGGCGTGCAGTTCGAAGCAGGTAGCAGCATCCACATCGCCGCTACAGGCGGACTCTCCGTAGGAGAACAAGGTATCCAAGGCGCTGCCTCCGATGGCAGCAGCATCGTTATCGACAACCTCAAAACGGGTGCTGGCTTCTTGCGTATCTCCCCTGAGTACCAAGGCGCTATGCCACGTGCTACCGTCAACTACCAGACACGCTCAACCCTCGACACTGGTGCCAACCAAGATGCCACTTGGCAGTACATCGGTGCACCAGGTGCTAACTGTCAGTTCACTGTAGATGGTATCACATGGCTCTACCAGTGGAGCGAGCCACAAAACTGGGTAAACAAAACAGGTACCCTCACCCTCGAACCATTTGCTGGATATGCCATCACCCAGTATGGCAAACCTACCTACTCCCTCGTGGCAGACCTTATCCACAGCAACCAAACCATCACCCTTACCAAGACACCTAGCGGTATGAACGGCAACAACCTCTTTGCCAACAGCTATATGGCACCTATCGATGCCAAGAACTTCACACCCGAAGACTTTAGCGACTACAATACAGGCGGAGAAGACATCGTAAAAACGTTCTATATCTTCAATTCGGGCTCTTGGAACGACTGGAACCAATACAACACAGAGCAAAGCAAAGGCTCCAATGGTAATGACGTACCTGGTCAGTATTGCGCAGTGCCTGCTTTCTCATCACAATACATGGACAATGCAGAAATCACCACCCTGCCTCCTATGCAGGGCATATACGTCATTGCCAATACCGACGGAGCGAAAATCCATCTCAACTACGACAAGCATGTCTGGAAAGCGGGTACCAACCCGGACGACACTACCGATATGCACGAACCTATGCGTACTCCACAACGCCTTCAAGCAGAAGAGCAAATGCAGCAAGACAACTTCCGCCGCATACGCCTCCAACTCAATAGTGCCAACAGCGGAGCTGACCGCCTATATGTCATCCAAACCGACGAGACTACCCCTCTGTACGACAACGGATACGATGCACCTAACCAAACAGTGGACGGACTGACCAATATCTACACCACCGAATCCTTCGGCAAAATGGAAGTCTCTTGCTCCAATCACATTGATAGTATGTATATCGGTTTCCAAGCGGGTTCCGACACACAATACACCCTATCCTTCTCATCGCTCATTGGCGACATGCTCTATCTCCAAGACTTGGAGCAAGATACCATCGTAGCTATGCAGCAGGATATGCCATATACCTTCAGCGCAACACCACTAACTATCAACGACCACCGTTTCCGCCTGCTCCTTTATCCTGAAGACTACAGCGAGACGCCTAACACACCTACAGACACTGATCCAGCCGACAATATCCGCGTTTGGGTGAATAACAACGTATTGCATATCATCGGAGCCCCTGCCAATAGCACCTTGCATATCTACAACATAAGCGGTGCACACATATTCACACAAATTATATCCGACACACCATACACATACAACTTATCACACCTATCCGCAAGCGTATATTTGGTACGCATCAACAATTACACATACAAGGTGATAACGAAATAACACCCCAAAAGCGACAACAATATTAGACTGTTTGATTTGAAAAGAATTTATATCATATTGCTCTTACTTTGCCCGATGATACATTTCTCATCGGCTAAAGCGCAGCTCTTCACAACTTCCTCACGTTCTATCCATTCCTACGGAGGCGGGGGGAGCGCCGCTATTGCCACTCCATATTCGTCAGGCGGTGGCTCATTCATGCGCTCGAATAGCCCATTCGCTGCATCATCCTCCACCAATGCCTACTCTACCGCGCCTATACATATGGCCAATGGTTCTATCAAAACAGTAGCGTCCACATTGCAAGGAGGCATTTTGTCCGATGAAACGGGATTCATTCCTACCACTCCACAAGACAACACGACTACCACCAACAACAACAGCACTATTGCCCCACCCCAATTTGCTCCTCTCCATTTGGATTGGGATGCCGTACTATTACTCCTATCCTTAGTCCTCATCTACACCCTCCGCCTCTATCGAAAACACTCAACCGCCCATCCCTAAACCATTCTACACTACTCTACACTACAAAAAAAGGGAAGTATCTACTTATTGACACTTTGTATTTTTCCTTGAGCGCGCAAGTTGTTGGATTAAGTTGTTGCTGTTGTTGATTAAAATAATTCCCGTTGTTTTTAGTCTTAGTATCTACTCGTATATAGTTCCAAAAAAAAGCACACCTCATCGGTATGCTTTTTCTATTATCTCTGTTTGCTTACGAATTACTTATCGTCATGAGCATGCAAAGATTGCACATAGATTGCGTGCATCATTTTCTCACGCTTAATCTCTGATGGTTTTGAGAATTGTTGACGACGACGCAGTTCTTTTACGACACCTGTCTTGTCAAATTTGCGTTTGAATTTCTTAATCGCGCGCTCGATGTTCTCGCCTTCCTTAACTGGTACAATGATCATTGCATACACCTCCTTCTCTTGTTCTCTCCAGGCAGTCAGCCCGTTCCGAGTAATAGCGGATGTTTAAGTCTCCCGCCTGACCTTTTTATGGGTTAATATTCTCTAAACTCTAAACTGTAGCGCCTATGCGCATCCTCTAAACCATTCTCCCCTTGAAGGGGAGTCAGAGGGGTCAAAAAATCCCACCTAACCTTTGTTAGGCGGGATTTTCGTACCCAGAGCCGGGGTCGAACCGGCACAGGGGTGAACCTACTGGTGTTTGAGACCAGCGCGTCTACCGATTCCGCCATCTGGGCTTGCTCTTTTTCAAAAGCGACTGCAAAATTACTGCTTTTTTTTGATATGACCAAATATATTTGCAAAAAAATGCATTTTTATACCAAAAAAGTGCATTTTATAGGCTAAAGGTTAGAGGTTAAAGGCTGGAGTATGCGGCAAAGCCGCTATTTCTCGCCTCTCGCCTAATAGCCTTTCGCCTCATCGCCTCTCGCCTCATCACCTTTCGCCTCATCGCCTCATCGCCTTACTGCGCCAGCAGTCCGCGCACCATCATATTGATAGTCTTGCCTTCTGCTTTGCCTGCCAATTGCTTGGTTGCCACACCCATCACCTTGCCCATGTCCTGTGGACCTGTCGCGCCTACTTGAGCAATAATCTCTGCAAGAACAGTCTTCAGTTCCTCTTCGCTCATCATAGCAGGCAGATAGCGCTCAATCACAGCGCATTGCGCCATCTCGTCCTCTGCCAGTTCAGGGCGATTAGCAGCGCGGAACATTTCCGCTGCCTCTTTGCGTTGCTTCACCATCTTTTGCAGAATCTGCAACGCACGGTCATCATGCAATTCGCCATCAGCACCCTTGGCTGTCTTGGCTTCCAAAAACTCTTTCTTTATACCACGTAGCGCATCCAACGCCACTTTATCCTTTGCGAGCATCGCTTTCTTGATGTCCTCGCTAATCTGTTCAAAAAGATTCATATTATTTACAATTTATAGTTCTAGTTAACTAGTTCAACTAGCCCAACTAGCAGGACTAGCCTAACTATCAAAATTACAAGAAAATCAACTGTACTAAGATATACACAGGCAACAGCACCACCAACGAGAACTTCAGCATATATCCAAAGAACGATGGCATCTGGATACCGTTTTCCTCCGCAATGGCTTTCACCATAAAGTTAGGTCCATTGCCGATATAGGTCATCGAACCAAAGAACACAGCAGCCAAGCATATCGCTTGCAACAACACTTCAGGAATACCTGCCACCAAACCACCACCAAAAGCAGCCATCTGATCTGGGGTTAAACCTGTAGCCACACTGTGAAAAGCAACCGCCGTAGGCGTGTTATCCAAGAAGCTGGACAATGCACCTGTTGCATAGTAGAATTGCCATGTATGAGACAAGCCCAAGGTTGTCGCATTTGCATTCAGATACGCCAAGGCTGGTGTCATCGTCACAAAGATACCAAAGAACAGCACTGCCACCTCATTGATGGGCGCCCATGAATACTTATTCAGTCGATAACGCACATGACGTTTCGTAGTGTACAGACTCATAGCCATCAACAGCAGCAGCACCAATTCGCGCATATATCGTATCCACAATGGAGAACTTGGATTAGCCATTTGTGGAATCATTCCCGAGTGAATAAATGCCACAGCCAGTATCACACCCACCAGATAAACCAGATTAGTCTTGCCTTGTATATTCAGTGGCTTATGCTCACGAGCATCTGCCTCCAGCGCAGTATGATGCTCTTTCTTGTAATAGAAAGAGTCTAGCACAAAATACAACGACAATAGCACAGCTCCCGTAAATAGCCATTCTGGGAATAGCGACAAGAACCACGTAAACTCAGCTCCACGCAAGAAGAGCATGAACAATGGCGGATCACCCAGCGGTGTCAGCAAACCACCACAGTTAGCCACTAAAGCTATGAAAAACAGTACCGTATGCACCTTATGCTCGCGTTGCTGATTGGTGGTCAAGAGCGGACGAATCAACAGCATGGCTGCACCCGTCGTACCCATGAAACTTGCCAGTAGCCATCCTATTGCCAAGAACGAGGTGTTCACCCATGGCTTGGCCTGAATGTCACCAGAGAGGTGGATTCCGCCTGTAATCACATACAGCGCCAGCAGCAACACGATGAAGGGTATGTAATCTGACAACAGTTGGTGTTCCAGTTCTTTCGCCATACCACCCATTACCAGACATACGGCAGTAGGAATCGCCAGCAGCAACGACACCGCCAACTTATGTTTGTTTTTGTCCCACCACTCTGCCGCAATCAATGGCGCTACGGCGATAATCAATAGCATCATTCCGAAAGGAATCATGCTCCATGCACTATGTACAAGTTGTTCCATAATATTTTTATTTTTCTAGTTATCTAGTTAGACTAGTTCGGCTAACAGGGCTAGTCTAGCTAGTTTAATCAAGCTTCAGCACCGCCAAGAACGCCTTTTGTGGCACTTCCACATTACCAATCTGCTTCATACGCTTCTTACCCTTCTTCTGTTTCTCCAGCAGCTTGCGCTTACGGCTCACGTCACCACCATAACACTTCGCCAACACATCCTTACGCACCTGCTTCACGGTCTCGCGGGCGATAATCTTCGCACCGATAGCCGCCTGAATAGCAATATCAAACTGCTGACGAGGCAACAACTCCTTGAGTTTCTCACACATACGACGACCAAAACTCTCGGCATTATCTCGGTGAGTCAAGGTACTCAATGCATCCACTTGCTCGCCATTGAGCAGTATATCCAATTTAACCAAGTTACTTGGGCGGAAACCATTGTGGTGCCAGTCGAACGAAGCATATCCTTTAGAGATGGATTTGAGCTTATCATAGAAGTCAATCACAATCTCGCCCAATGGCATGTCGTACAAGATCTCCATACGGTCGCCTGATATATACTCTTGCTTCACCAGTTCGCCTCGCTTGCCAAGGCACAAAGTCATAATCGGACCAATATAATTGCTGGTCGTAATCACGCTGGCGCGGATATAAGGTTCCTCAATGCGGTCTATCACCGTAATATCAGGCATACCCGCAGGGTTGTGCACCTCATGCATCTCGCCGTCCTTGGTATAGACCTTATAACTTACGTTAGGCACCGTGGTGATGACATCCATATCAAACTCGCGATCCAAACGTTCTTGCACAATCTCCATATGGAGCAAACCCAAGAAACCGCAGCGGAAACCAAAGCCCAATGCCACCGAAGACTCAGGTTGGAAAGTCAACGCCGCATCATTCAACTGCAGTTTCTCCAGCGAAGCACGCAAGTCCTCAAAATCCTCTGCCTCAATCGGATACACTCCCGCAAACACCATAGGTTTAGCTTCCTCAAAGCCCTCAATCGCTTCCGTACAAGGGCGCGCCACATGGGTAATGGTATCACCCACCTTCACCTCGGTCGAAGTTTTGATACCCGAAATGATATATCCTACATTACCTGCCGAAATCTCCTTTGTGGGTTGCATCTCCAACTTCAGCACACCAATCTCGTCCGCATCGTACTCTTTGCCTGTATTAAAGAAGCGCACACGGTCACCCGATTTCATGGTGCCATTCACCACCTTGAAATAAGCAATGATACCACGGAAAGGATTAAACACAGAGTCAAAAACCAGACATTGCAGTGGTGCCTCAGGGTCGCCCACTGGAGGAGCGATACGCTCGATGATAGCATCCAATATCTCTGGCACGCCGTCGCCCGTCTTCGCCGAACAGCGCAATATCTCCTCACGCTTGCAACCCAGCAGGTCGATAATCTCGTCCTCCACTTTCTCAGGCATAGCCGAATCCATATCGCATTTGTTCATCACAGGGATAATCTCCAAGTCATGCTCCAATGCCATATAGAGGTTGGAGATAGTCTGTGCTTGTACGCCTTGCGAGGCATCTACAATCAGCAATGCACCCTCGCAAGCAGCAATACTGCGGCTTACCTCGTAGGAGAAGTCCACATGTCCCGGAGTGTCAATCAGGTTGAGCGTATAGCCCTTATACTGCATCTGAATGGCGTGCGACTTGATAGTGATACCACGCTCTTTCTCCAAATCCATATCGTCCAGCACCTGATTCTCCATCAAGCGCTTGTCCACCGTAGCGGTGTATTCAATCAATCGGTCCGCCAAGGTGGACTTGCCATGATCAATGTGAGCGATAATGCAAAAATTTCGTATATTCTTCATATTATCTTTATTACCAACTTTTATGCCACTCTTATCCTAATTTATAATCGGCTGCAAAATTAGTAAAAAATTTGCGTATATGCAAAAAATATAGTAATTTTGTCGCCGTTTTTACAAAATTGTAAAATATTAACTACCAATTGTTAATTGTTAACTATTAATTTCCATGCAAAAGCAACATGTAGTAGTGCGCTTCTGTGGCGATTCGGGCGATGGCATGCAGCTCACAGGTACCATGTTTGCCTCGCTGAGCGCTATCTTGGGTAACGAGATTAGCACCCTACCCGATTTCCCTGCTGAGATTCGTGCCCCACAAGGCACCTTAGGTGGCGTGAGCGGTTTCCAAGTACAATTAGGCACTGGTGTCTATACTCCTGGCGATCAAGCCGATGTGATTGTAGCCATGAACGCTGCTGCACTCAAAGTTTGTGCCCTGGGGTCTGATTTCAACAAAGCAGGTGCACAGTGGAAAGCAGAGTCATCCATGTTCCACCGCGATGCGGTAATCATTGTGGATACCAATGCACTCACCCCAAAAGACCTCGAAAAGGCACTTTACCAGACCGACAACCCATTCACCGAACTGGGCATTCCAGAGTCGGTGCAGATCATACCCGTAGCCCTTACAGAACTCACCAAAGAGGCACTCAAGGACATGGGATTAGACAACAAATCCATTCTCAAATCACGCAACATGTTTGCCCTCGGACTAGTCTGCTGGCTCTTCAATCGCCCTGTGGATAAAGCGGTTGCGTTCCTTGAGAGCAAGTTCCAAAAGAAACCTCAACTCATTGCCCCCAATGTGAAGGTACTCACCGACGGCTTCAACTACGGACAAAACCTCGCACTGAATATCCAAACGATGAATGTGGAAACATCCCACGACCTACCCCAAGGCACCTATACCTCCATCGCAGGCAACAAAGCCACGGCATGGGGACTGATAGCCGCAGCAGAGAAATGCGGCAAACGTCTTTTCTTGGGTAGTTACCCCATCACACCTGCCACCGACATCATGCATGAACTCGCAGCCCGCAAAGACATGGGCGTGATGGTGGTGCAAGCCGAAGATGAGATTGCAGGTGTCTGCACCGCTATCGGCGCAGCCTTCGCGGGCGACTTAGCCGCCACTAGCACTTCGGGTCCAGGTCTCAGCCTCAAGGGCGAAGCCATTGGATTGGCAGTGATGGCAGAATTGCCACTCGTGGTGATTGATGTGCAACGCGGAGGTCCCAGCACTGGACTCCCTACCAAAACCGAGCAGACCGATCTCATGCAAGCGCTCTATGGTCGCAATGGCGAATGTCCTGCGGTTGTGATAGCAGCATCCACCTCTGCCAACTGTTTTGATTATGCCTACGAAGCTGCCAAGATTGCCTTGGAGAACATGACCCCTGTGGTGCTACTCACCGACACCTATCTGGCAAATGGAACAGGGCTATGGCGCATCCCACAACTGAGCGAACTACCTCATATTCAGCCACAAAGCGTACCCGAAGAACTAAAAGGCAATTACAACCCAGTCCTGCGCGATGAGCGCGGCGTGCGCTACTGGGCATACCCAGGCATGGAGGGTTACGAACACCGCAATATCGGACTAGAGCGCGATGCTGAGAAAGGTACCATCTCCACCAATCCCGAGAACCACCAACGCATGGTGCTCGCACGCCAAGCAAAGATTGAGCAGGTGGCAAACCAAATACCTCTGCTGCAAGTACAAGGCAACCCGCAGAGCGATACGCTACTGGTAGGTTGGGGCTCAACCGAAGGTCACCTGCTGGCAGCAGCCGAGCAGTTGGATTGCGCATTGGCACACTTCAACTATATTAACCCACTACCGAAGAATACCGAAGAGGTGTTGCGCCAATACCAGCGCATCGTAGTGTGCGAACTCAACAGTGGGCAGTTTGCGGCGTACCTGCGCAGCAAGATAGAAGACCTGCAACTGGAGCAATACAACGAAATGACCGCCCAACCTTTCTCCGTGGACAGAATCGTGAAGGTTATTAATCCAGCACCCCTCCAGTCCAACTATCTCAACTAGCATAACTAGAACTACTAGAACAACTAGACAACAAAGAAAAAAAATGGAAGCAAGTCAATTTAAGAGCAATCAATATGTAAAGTTCTGCCCTGGTTGTGGTGACCATGCTATTTGCATGGCGTTGCAAAAAGCCATGGCAGAGGTAGGCGTACCTACGCACCAAACAGTGGTCATCTCTGGTATCGGTTGTTCGAGCCGTATGCCTCACTACCTCAACACCTACGGTTTCAATACCATCCACGGGCGTGGTGCAGCTATCGCCACAGGTGTAAAGACCAGCCACCCCGAACTCAGCGTATGGCAGATGACAGGCGATGGCGACTGCCTCGCTATTGGCGGCAATCACTTTATCCACGAACTGCGCCGCAATGTAGATCTCAATATCTGCCTATTCAATAATCGCATATATGGTCTGACCAAGGGACAATACTCCCCTACTTCACCGAAAGGCTTTGTCAGCAAATCCAGTCCGTTTGGCACAGTGGAGCGTCCGTTTATCCCTGCTGAACTGGTGTTCGGCGCTCGCGGCACATTCTTCGCCCGCACACTGGATGTGGATATGCCTACTACTATGGATTGTATGGTACAAGGACACCAACACAAAGGCGCCAGCGTGATTGAGTGTCTGGTGAACTGCGTGATTTTCAACAATGGCACCCACAATTGGATAGCCGACCGCGAGATGCGCGCCGAGCGCAGTATCGTGCTTCGTCATGGCGAGAAGATGATCTTCGGCAAAGAGAAAGACAAAGGTTTGGCATTGGATTACTCGCAAGGACTTATTCCTCAACTCATCGTCGTACCAGCCAACGACCCACGCGTACTCACCCACGATGCCACCATGCAAGATCCAACGCTGCATCGTATGCTGGCTTTGATGGGGCAAGATGAAGCCTCTCCTAAATCCTCCCCTAAAGGGAAGGACTTCAATAGCGAGGAAGAACTCCCTTCCCTTCAGGGAGGGGTGGGGGTAGGCTTACCTATCGCCCTCGGCGTGATACGCAATGTAGAAGAAGAGGCATACGACATGGCTGTCAATCAGCAGATTAACGAAGTACGCGAAAAAAGCAAAGTAAAAACATTCGACCAACTAACCCAGACCCTAGAAACCTGGAAAATCAATAATAATTAATATTCTAGCACGACTAGTACGACTAGCATGACTAGTTCAACTAGCACTACTCCCCCCACAGAAACAATATGAAACAACTTCTTCTATCTCTTGCACTCCTTGCGACCACACTTACTTGGGCACAAGACACAACCAACTTACCTGCCGTAGGCGCAGAGCCTCACGAGGTGACACAACCTGCCTCTTGCGCACCTACCATCGCCGCAGGCGACACCACTCATATCAGTATCATCGAGCAAGTTGAAAACTGGTATGCCGACAACATGAATTACCTGAGCATCACACTGCTCATGACGGTGGAGTCATCTTTTATACCTTTCCCCAGCGAGATTGTCATTCCTCCCGCAGCCTATGTGGCAGGCAAAGAGGAGAGCACACTGCATACCACAGACAGTTACCCTGTCAATGTACTGCTTATCGTGCTTTTCGGTACGATAGGAGCTATGCTGGGTGCTATCATCAACTACCTGCTGGCGATGTGGCTCGGTCGTCCCATCATCTACGCATTTGCGGATAGCAAGGTGGGACATCTCTGTTTGCTGTCATCGGAGAAAGTGAAGAAAGCCGAAGACTACTTCAACGAACATGGCAAGGTGAGCACCTTTGTCGGTCGCTTGATACCAGGTATTCGCCAACTCATCAGTATCCCTGCGGGCTTGAGCAAGATGCACTTCGGTCAGTTCTTGCTATATACTTTCTTGGGTGCTGGCATTTGGAATATCGTATTGGCATTGCTGGGCTATATCGCCCACGGACAGATGGACCTCATCCACGCTTACAGCCACGAACTGAGCATCGCCATCATGGCATTGCTGGGCATAGTGATGGTGTATTTTGTAGTGAAGGCAGTAATCAAACGCTGCAAGAAAGGATAAAAATCACCTATCATCATTAACGCCATTTATGTTTTTACGAGCATAAATGGCGTTTTTTTGTGTTAGTTCTTGCACATATACATTTTTTTTACTACCTTTGCACCCGAAAGTTCAACGCCGGGGTTTAGAGGGTGGGAAATATCCCCTCTCGGAAAGCCAAATTGTTTGACCAAACACCCCAGTCGTGGCTTTCAAGACATATTAAAAAGGCGTTTATTAGCGCTCTGTTCTGACGAATCGAAATGTCGCAAGTTTCGGAAAAAGAATCAGGACTTAGCAACGATAGATGTCCTACGGGATATAGATTATCCCTCTTGTGCCTATTTGGTACGCCTTTTGCGTATATGCGTATGCGCACACGCGTACCTTAACTATGTAGCACGAGAGTATATTTATATTCGGCGTGGGCTTCGCGTTGTCGGTTCTATTCTTTAGGCAATGCGACAGCCTCGATTCGTGGAACTGGCAAGAGCAAGTTTCACGCTTTTTTGTTGTGTCTAATTGAGATACCATATTTGTACATAACAAAACAAAATATTTAAACGGAGTTAGCCGAAAATCCGATGAAGAGTAGGCAGCAAAAACACACTCAAATGAAAAATTTAGATTTGAAAAGGATTCTCTGTGGTCTATTCTTTTTAGGACTCGCAGGGTTTAGCTGTTTCTGGACAGCAGAATCATTGTTTATTTGGCAACCATCTCTTACAAGAATTGGTGCTTGGTTAATTGCAATTGCATTTTATGTTGTTGCGTCACTATGTTTCTCTAAAATGCTTTCAGTATTTGATAAACATGCTGATTTTTATGGAAAGTTTGGCGGCCGTGGTGGACAATTGACTATTGGATTGTTAGGAGTGATTATATTTTGGTTAATGGTCAGCCTACCTACAAATACACATACCTTATTATATAGAGCATCAATACGCCCGATTATAACCACGGATATAAACCGAACAATGGGCTATTTGAAAGACCTACAAGATAATAATATTGAGGTAAAAAAAATCAACGATAAGTATAATGCAAAAAAGGAGGCTGTGGATGCACTCATATTGCGTTTAGTCGCAGAAACGGAGAATCCAAGTGCTCCAGGTATTGGTCATCGTTTTGAAACTGTGCTTGTAGAATTAGATCGTACTTTATTTGATGGTCAAACGGGTAATAGAAAACTTCAGCGAGTAGCAAAGATTGGCACTACACAGACGCAATGGCTGGCTGCGGTTAATTATTATCAAAAGCAAGCACAAGAACAATTGGTTAATTATAGATCTATTTGCGACAAAGAGATACAGCAAGTGCGTAGAATGATGAATTCTGATCAATTAAATAACCTTATTCGTAATTTAGAGATTGCACTTACTGATATAGAAAATATGCAAGGTATCAACAATGATATTATCGCGGCTGCGGAGAAAGATTTAGAGAATGGTTACGCTTTCATAAAAACTAACGCTAAATACATTGTTCTAAAGCCAGAAGATGTTAATCGCTATACGCGTGATGGTGTTCTTCCTGAGGCAGAAGAAATGAAAAGTGTTCCAGATGTTTGGAAAGATTTCTTAACTACAAATAAATACGATGGTCATGGATTCTTTTGGTGGGTACTCGTAGCACTATTAGTTGACCTATCTGCATTTATATTCTTTGATAAGATGGTTCGATAAAGTAACTCTAATATTAATTTCTAAATAATTACAACTATGTCTAATACAAATTTTGAACAATTGATTGACAATAATCAACCCCAAAAGCCAACGATTACTCCTCCATTTTCTTCGATGTCGGATGAAGAAAAGGTTAAACGTGAAACATACACTGATGAGGAAATCAGAGATGTCAATAGCATTTCTGTAACGATTCCTGATACAGAAACGCCTATTGTCGTTTTCTTCGGTTCTCAAGCTTCTGGAAAAACATTAGCTTTGCTGCGCCTTATTCGCTTTTTGGAAAGTGGAAGTCAGGGATATACTGTTGAACCTGAATACGTATTCCGTCCAAAAACTGATAAACATTACGAGAAAATGTGCCGTGAGTTGAAGAATATGGCGTACAGCCAATATGCACCAGGTGGTACAGATATTATTAGCTTTATGTTAATTAAAGTGTTGGATCAAGGTAGTCACCCAGTATGCCAAATATTGGAAGCCCCAGGAGAACACTATTTTGATGGAACATCCAATTTAGATTTCCCAACATACATACACACGATTAGTCAAGTTCCAAATCGTAAAATATGGGTATTTTTTGTGGAGCAAGATTGGGGAACAGATGCAAATGAACGCAATATGTATGCTCAGAAGATATGCAGCATGCAAAATATGATTATGCCAAATGATAAGATTATATTCTTATATAATAAGTGCGATAGAAAACCAAAACAATATTTACCTAACAAGCATCCTAAGGTAGAGGCTTTCTTCAATAATATTCAAAATCAATATCCTAATATATTTGCC
Source organism: Paludibacteraceae bacterium (assembly GCA_045589755.1). Taxonomy (GTDB): domain Bacteria; phylum Bacteroidota; class Bacteroidia; order Bacteroidales; family Paludibacteraceae; genus Colicola. The sequence continues at coordinate 42,934 of JAZNPR010000031.1, read as the reverse complement.
AAATATACTCGACAAGGAATAGCAAGCTTTTTCTTTGGAAAGTATGATTTCCAACAGGTTTGTTTCTCTTCTGGTACATTTACACGTACCGCAGATAAAAAAGAAATATGGATTCCAGGAAAAGATTTCTATTGCCAAGATCTGTGGAATTTGATTAGTTAAAAACCTAATTTACATATAACTATGCAAGTTAAGACTTTTATATATGGAACGCCATTAGGTTTTAACTTTTACGAAGATGATAGCCAATATAAGGACTATTTCAAAGGGTTTTACATATCATCTCGTAAAGGAAGACGACTAATGGTCAATCGCCTTGATAATGGCGAAACGACATATAATTTTTTATCTTATGGCATAACAGAAAGGCAAAACCGACCAAACGCATTCTTCGGAATGTGTTTGGTCTTGGGGGATTACCAATACTGTGATGACTTTGGAAAATTGTATGATTGGTTTAACTTTCTTTTTGATAAGATTGTTAACGAAAGAAAACTATTTACGCAACAAGACTCGAAGCTACAATATAATGTCGCTAAATTTGAAGAGGATGCAGAAGATGTGGAATGGCTGAAATCTAATATGCCTAATATTCTCTCTTCCTCAGAAATTAGATTACAAAAGTATGATGCTTCTTTCTCCAATAAAAAAACTGGAAAAATACCTCAGTTCAATAATAATGAGAAGTCAGATGTTGTACTTAAAGCATTTAAACAATACAATTGGATTTGTCTGTCGCCTTCTTTTGTCGCTAATGATGATTGTCCTGAATTAGACCTTGGAGAGTTATCACTTTATGTTGACTCTGTAACCCAACAACTGTTACCTATTGCTATCAATCCCGAGAAAAAACATTTACCTTTGCTCAAGGATATTTTCTCAGCAATGACAGAAAACTATAAAAGTATCTCTGATTTTGTAGCAAAAACCCAAGATGAGGATAGCAAGAAATCTTTTACAGAGTTAGGGCAAAGATATTATGAAGTCTTGAACAATCAAATACCTCTAATTGCACAAAAAATGGAAGAAAATCCAGAACCGCTCACAAAGGTATGTGCAAGGTGTGGGAAAAATAAACCCCTTGAAGCATTTTCGCAAGGAGATGCTGTATGTTTAGAATGTCGTGCTGAAGAAAAACAACCTGCAGAAACTCGAACTTGTTCAAGATGTGGTAGAGAAAAACCGATTAGTGCATTTGCTCATGGCGATAAAATATGTATAGAATGTCGAAATAAAGTATCTGATCCTTTTCCCTTTCCGACTATTCCTATTAAATATCTGTATAGTGGTGTCGCAGCTCTTGTATTAGTAGTTATTGTTGTGTGTCTTGTAACTTTTAACCCGTTTAAATCAGATTCTCCTGATTCGGGAGGCAGTAAAGGTAGTACAGGAAGCGAGCAAGTGGTTGGTGGTCAAGGCACAGCAGCTAATAATGTAGATAGTTCAACATTTCAACAGTACATTAACAACAAGGAATTTAAAGAGGCATACGAGTATATCAAGGAAAAAGTTGATGCAAAAAAATATAACGAGCAACTAAAAAATGATTATGAGAATTATCTGATAAAACTAGAACTCGCTCAAATTCTGTTAGAAAACATCCGCAATAACGATTGGTGCCAAAATCTCGATATAGATACAGATAAATGGAATTCTTTTGCCACAGATGGAGAAGAAATAAAAAAATATCTTTCTAAAAAAGCATTGTCTCAAGCGGATAAAACCAAATGTCAGAACCTGATAGATCAGTATAAAACAGGTATCTATAAAGACGTTGCATCACAATGGGAAACGGCATTAAACTTAATTCCTAAGCCTATTGTGGTACAAAAAAAACCAATAAAAATCATTTGGTATGACAAAGACCACAAAAAAACAGAGGAGAAAACCGTTCAAAATAACAAGAGCATCGGTGGTCCAGATTTTGCGGTTGGTGGTTATGTAGATATCTATTGTGACAAAAAACCACGTCCTATCATAGGTGACAACGCCCCTGATCCCAAGAAACAAACAGATGATGAACGTCACTTTAGGATAAAACCAACAGTCCATGGTAAAAAATGGGTGTATAAAATTGATAATGATATTGAGGTAACTATAGAAACCAAAAGATTTTCTGCGATGTAACTATAAAAAGTATAAACAGTAAAATATGTGATTATGAAGAAGTGGTTTATTATTATGATTTGTTGCAGTTTACAAATCATACAATTGTATGCTGAGAATGATAGAGAACAGCAACTGCGAAATAAAATTGCATATATTGATAGCACAATTGTGACTATATCACCGAAACAACAAACAGATACGCTATTAACATTAGTGGAGCATTATCGGATGTTGGATACCCTTTCTATGCACATTATTACGACTAAAGACTCATTATTACAAAAATATGCTCCTTACGAGGGAGTGCTATTCTTGCTCTCAAGCGATACTGCTATATTTGTTCAAGACTATTCTGATAGCATCCAAATTCCTAAGTCATTGGAATATCATTTTCAAACTATAAAAATGATTATCTCTGCACGAAAACAAATAGAATCAATAGAGCAAAATATTAAAAATATTGCAGCTAACTACGTGCAAGAAGTACTGACATCCAATCCTGAAATTACTTTAAATTCAAGAATTGCTCAAGAGATAGAAGGTGATATGGATAGTATTCAAGACTTGTTGATACAAATTAAAGAACGAGATTTAAATTCTTTAAGTTCACAACAACAGGAATATTTTAAGCCAGGACTTACAGAGCGATATAATAACTTCTTAAAATTTTTTAAATAATGAAAAAACTATTAATTATTATTGTTGGTATGTCATTGTTGATGTCGTGCAACAAACAAAAGCCAACTCCGAGACAACCTATTATGGGTAAAAGAACCGAACTCTCCGTTCAAAGTAATAGTAATAAAGTATCTGTTCCTTTTCACCGAACTGAGTCGGGACTCGCAGAAGTGCAAGTCTCTCTCAATGGGGTACCTTTTAACATGTGGTGGGATACGGGTGCTTCCCTTACAAGCATATCTGCTTTGGAATTGGCTAAACTGGTTAAGGAAGGAAAAATCGTAGAGGATGACTATATTCAAACTGTAACAGCAACAGTTGCTGATGGAACTGAAGTGGAGGAGGATCTATTTCTGATAAAAGAACTCTACCTCAAAGGCGAAAATGATAATGATCTCATAATCTACAATATTTATGCGACTGTGTCTGATAACTTGAATGCCCCTTTGCTCATTGGTCAGAATGTGATTCAACAACTGCCCCAGCATACTTTTAATGAATCCAAATCCGTAATAGAATTTGAAACTTATTAACAATGAACTTCAACCTGTATTTATTCGGCAATCCAAACGGGAAATATGATCAGATACCTAATGATTATATCGCTTCTGATATTGCTCCCTTCTTGAAGGATTTCAAATCCTCACGGTTGGTAATAGTGCGCAAAATGAATTTGATGCACTATATCTATGTTGAAAAGTTAGACAACACAAGATTCATAGGATTTTGTTTAATTTTCAATCACGTGTATATATCGCATCCCAAACAATTGGTTGTGACATTAAGAGATTTGATAGAAGATTATCTTATTAAGAAGGGTGATGTTATCCGCTATACTAAAGACGGAGAATTGCAATACGCAATCAATTCGTTTAGCGACAACACATTGCGCTATCAGAAGCTACATACTATCTTACAAGATAGGTTCACAAATGAGAGTGCCAAGTATGGCATATTAGAACTAAAGACCATATTCAATGGTGAACGCTCATCCCGTACTGTCGGATATAATATAGGTGAAGAACAATTGGTGTTAATGTCAATGTCATATAACACCTTGATTATTGACGATTCTGAAGGTATAGAACAGGCTTATATTCCTCAAGTAATAAATGGATTAAACAAAAACATCCAACGACTCACCAAACAAAACGCTGACTTGCAGAAGCAAATCGAAAAATTGAATCGCCAAAAAAAGCAAATGAAATGGGTTGTGTTTTTGCTCCTTTTGCTTTTGTTGGTAGGAGTTGTTTTTTATACATATGCCCAAGATAAGAAGCAAGTTATTCTGCATAAGTCTGCTCAAATATCAGATTTGAATGATACAATAGATCATAAGAATCTTACAATCATTTCATTAGATGCTTATATCAACAGGCTCAAAAGCGACTCTACGAACCTTTCCCACTCACTCAATAATAGAACTAATCAATTGAACGATGCAAAACAAAAGTTGAATAAATTGCATTTTGAGTTAGAATACAATGTTCCTGCGTACATATACTTTCCAGCTTGGAAATCAACAAACTATCATGTTGCAAGTTCTTCTTCAAGTAAGGAATATACATTTTATGCCTACAATGGTGACATACTACATATACCCTACTATGTGTCTTCTGAAAGTGGATGTGACTATCTAACAATTACGCTATATTTTAATGGTAAAACTGAAAAAATACTATCTAAATCAGGTAGTTATTCTAATGTTTCCAAAGAATACACCTGCTCATATAGTGGGACATATCGTATGGTTGTACAATATTCTAAAGATGGTAGTGTTGATAAGAATTATGATAATGCAGGAGTAAAACAATTTTATATTTACCGACCAATTGTAGATAGATTACGCAGAATGGCTGAATACAAAGAATAATTGTCTTTATCATGCGAACCAAATTTAATATACTTTTATTGTTTTGTGTTATGTTTGTTGCGTGCAACAAGCAGCAGCCTTCGCAGCGTACACCGATATTTTCAAAATCTATTTCCCAAAATGATATTAAGTATTGCACATCGGAACCGCCAGCAACTATGATTAGTTTGCGTGAAGGAGGAGTTGATTATCAGGTTGATGCAACAGAAGGGCAATTGATGGTGATATTTGATGAGATAGTTTCGCATGACAAAGCCATTAGTATCATTCAAAGCCATAATGCAATGGTAGCTGCTCAAATACCTTATCTGAATTATTATCTCATTGAGGTTCTTGTAGGTAGAGAAAGTGTTACCTATTCTCGTTTTCATGAGTTGGATGAGGTTGATTTTGTTTACCCAAATGCAATAGAACAATGGTGTGCTACTGCTGCACACATTTTGGATGATTATTCTATAGGAGCAGAGCACGGCGAGCAAGTTGAATCTATGCTTATAGGGTGTAATCCTCTTATGAATATCACGACATATAATGTCGCTTATAATAGTGGAGGTGTCAATACTAATAAGGCAGTTGAGTATGTGGAACAGATACTGAGTACCTTAAATCGCGATGATGGAGCTGTCATTAATATGTCGTTTGGTCCAAAATTAACTAATCGCAAGAAAATTTTATGGGATGACCATTCAGTAACAGATAAAGACAGAAACTCATATAAACGAAAGTATATTAATGGATTAAAGCATTGGATAAAACTCACAACGAAATATGAGGATAAGGATTTTGTGATTGTTAAATCTGCAGGAAACGAGGGAATGAAAGAACTTGAATTCATTATAGAAGATTTGAAAAACGAGTTATCTTATCAAGAATGTAAAACCTTCGAAAAGCATTTTATTCTTGTTTCTGCCAGAGATGATAATAAAAAAGGAGATTATCCTAATGATGTATCGGCATATCATAAAATGGTTACAAAAGCTGATATTTCAGATATGACAGCACAAGACCTTGATTGGCAAGGAACATCTTTTTCTGCTCCACGTGTTGCAGGTTACATATCTACCGCTGCAGAGCAGCATAATTTAACTGTCACTTCTGTATTGCAACATGTACGCACTGCTACAAAAAAAGCAGTTGACCATGTACTGACCTATGAGTTACTTGAAGAAGAAATTAAAAATGCCTTATCACATGATGTAGATGTCGAGTATGAATACGATAACAACAATACCAAGCAAGATTTAGTAGGAGATTTAGCAGGGCAGGTAATATACGAACCTTCTGATAATGGCTATTTCCCTAAAAGTTGGAGTTGGAAGATAAGGAGAGAAGAAGTACTAAGTGTAGATGTGCTTGCTCGTGATGCCTTTCTTGATAATTTAAACATTAGAGTATTGGCTCATTTGCATAGAGATGCGCTTAAAATAGATGCGGAACTAATCATGCATTATGTTAAAAATGGGAATGGGTATATATTGCACTCCTCTACAGTGACTAAGTTAATAGTACCTTCACAAACCGATTACTCACAATATGTAAGATTAGAAATGGATTATGATTTCATGCCTACCCTTGTACTACACAACAATAGTAATATGACATTATTTGTTGGTGGCGATTGGTCAGCAAATGCCGAACCCAAACGATTTGGTTGTATTATTGAGCCTAACTCTTCGGTATCTATTGCCATTGGGTTGATTAATTCCTATCACATACATTTTGCTTATCGCAAGTAAAAACAAAATGAATCAAATCAATGAAAGTTCTGTAAAAAATTATGAAATACAAGAAATTACTAATCGTTGTCATATGTATTATAACGATTGTATGGGTTATACCATTTCTGATTATTGCTATTAGTTTAATGGTAGAAAAGTCGAAGAATACAGATCGCCCTATCCTAGAAGAAGAGTATTATGATGGGTATGGTGCTGAATGCCAACGATTTGATAGTTTATTGAGTAACACTACCGATGAAGAATTGGTAGTTGTACTTAGATATGCTATTTCGCGTCGCTATGTTCATAACAGACATGCAGATCCATATCATAATAAGCATGTGATGTGTGAGCCATGGAAACGCTCGGAGAGGATATTTAATAAAATAGCGGATCGACATGATTTGCTTCAGCAGATATATCCCGATGTCTATATGTTGAAAGATTATTTGCAATGGTTCAGCATGTCAGGGAAAGCATATCCAGATACTGCGGTGTCAAATAGCATATTAAGATACATAGAAAAAGAAGAAATAAAGATAGATTCGGATGTGCATCCTGCCGAATATTTCTCCACTCCATTATTATATCAACCTCGTAGGGTACTTCCATAACCACATTTTGCCCACAAATTAGGTGCTTATTACACCATTTTTCATGCTAATTGAAAAAAATACACTTTTTTTGTAGCATATATTTGTGTATATCAGATAATTATTGTACCTTTGTCCAAAAATTAAGTACTACTTTAGATTTGTCCGATTATGTACAACAGAACATTAGAAGTTGAACTGATTCGCCTGTCAGGATTTTTTAGAGTATTGACTATTACAGGACCTCGCCAATCTGGAAAAACAACACTAAGCAAAAAAGTTTTTCCAGAGTATCATTATATTAACCTTGAAGATGAAACAACGCGAGCCGAATTAGAATTAGACCGTAAGGAGTATCTACATAAATATCGCAAAGGGTTGATTATAGATGAGGTACAGAATATGCCAGAGATTTTCTCTGTGGTGCAAGTGATTGTAGATGAATACAGCGATGCACACTTCGTACTTACAGGCAGCAACAACTTTCTACTCATGCAAAAAATTACTCAATCAATGGCAGGTAGAACAGCAGTACTCACATTGCTGCCATTCGCTATCAACGAGTTAACGAAAGAAGACCGTTCTGTAGATTTATACGAGATGCTTTTGCGTGGATTCTATCCAGCTGTGTGGGCGCACAATATTCCACCACAAGACATCTATCGCCAATACTTCTCCACATATATTCAGCGCGATATTCAGCAAGTGCTGAAGATACGCCATCTGTCGGAGTTCCGCCGCTTTGTTATTATGTGTGCTTCGCGCATTGGTACGGAGTTTAATGCACAGAGTATGTCAAATGAACTCGGAGTATCCATACCCACAATACAAGAATGGATGAATGTGTTGGAAGCATCGTATATCGCATTTCGGTTGCAACCATTCTATCGAAATATCAATAAACGCCTCATTAAAACTCCAAAAATATACTTCTACGATGTAGGACTTGTATGTTTCTTATTAGGTATAAAGACTGCCCAACAAGTAGAAACACACCCATTGCGAGGGCAGATATTTGAGAATATGGTGGTATGTGAGTTTTTGAAACAGCAATACAATCAAGGACAGGATAATAATCTCTATTTCTATCGCGATAAAGGCCAACACGAAGTGGATTTGATTCAGGAAGACGGCATTAACCTCTCAGCATACGAGATAAAGTTATCTGCTAATATCCATACAGATTTCTATAAGAATTTGCAATACTTCCGAGCACTATTTCCAACCGAAACAGTTGTTACTCAGGTCATCAATACTGGTGAGAACGACAATCGCGACCCACTGCATGGACATATCAATTATTTGAATCTATTCGAGTAATCATGCATATAGCCAACCACATTTAGCCCACAGAAAGCCCAGAGATGTCCCATCGTGGTCGCCTAACATACAGGCACCTTTCGATACACTACGGTTTGTAGCGTAGTGAAAGATGGAGAAAAGGGACTCCCTGCACAGTCCCAGTGGTAACCGAGTGGTATGCGAGGGTATCGCTCGCCAATGATTGCCCATGGATAGGCAATTAAGAATGATTTTTCACTAATTATGTGCCCATCCTAAAGCAAAGACGCTTATTCGACAACCTCGGATAGGCGTCATTTGTTTCATACATGCCATCAAGGTAGAACCCGAAGTAATCACATCGTCCACCAGCAAAAGATGCTTATTCTTCCACTCTTCAGGATAGCGAACCGCAAAAATATCCTTCACATTGTCTTGGCGCTTCTCGAACTGCGAGCGCGACTGATGGGCATTATTGCGTGTGCGGATAAGGTGCTCTGTATCAACAGGTATATGCAACACCTCGCTCAGTCCCTTGCATATCCACTCCGCTTGATTGAATCCGCGTTCGCGCAAACGACGGGGGTGCAACGGCACTGGCACCAAGCAATCAATATCGTCAAACAAATCCGAATCAATATATTCCTGCGCCGCCAAACGCCCTAAAAGATAGAACACATACGGATCGGGGTGTGCTCCGTATTTACCTCGTTCAATCAGTGTACGAAGAACTTTCCCGCGTTCACGATTATAATATGCAAAGGCTGCGCCACCTACGTAGCGCAGCCTTGTTTTTTCTTTTTTAATCCATTCTGCAAAAAGCATATCTATTCCATTCTGCCTGATAATAGCATGCTCAGTGCGAGGAATAGCCGCTAAGCAGTCGGAGCAAACATGCTGCTCATCATCCATGAGTTTTCCGTCACATGAGAGGCAACATGCAGGAAACAGCACCTCTAACATGGCATTCCATAATCGGGCAATCACAGATGACATGGCATGTATGACATTATCTGCGACCTCTCATCCAACCAGCGATACCCGATCGGGACCATGTAGCATCCTCTCTTGTGGGCTCTGGCGTAACAGGCCGAGGGTGATTATCTGCTATTGGAGTGGAAGGTAACAAGTCCTCATCCAGGTTGATAATGACATCGCTATCTTGTATGGTTGGTTCTTCTGTTGGTGCAGCCACAGGTTCTTCTTGAGTATCCTCAATAGTCTCGCCCGCATTTGATTCGCCATAAAATTTCTCAATAGCTTGATCCACTGTTTTCTTACCCACGGCATCATCCAATCCAGGAATATCCGACACCTCGAATCCTGTAGCAATCAGTGTCACGCGTACTTTCTCACCCAAATTCTCATCCAACGAAACGCCCCATTGTACTTCCACCTCATCGCCCATTGCATGTACAAAAGCGTGTATATGGTCAAACTCTTGCATGATGATGGGGTGTTCGGATGAGCAATAGAGTTGCAGCAGCACACGCTTCGCACCTTTGACATCGCTATTGACCAATGGCGATGTGAGTGCTTCGTGAATCGACTGATTGATACGATCCTCTCCGCTGGCACTACCCACGCTCATGATAGCCACATTGCTGTTGCTCAGTGTATTAAACACATCCGTAAAATCGGTATTGATAATACCAGGCACGGTAATGATTTCTGCTATAGATCGTGCGGCGTTAGCCACCACATCATCGGATTTAGAAAAGGCATTCAAGAACGTAAAGTCTGGATATATCTCGCGCAGTTTCTCGTTGTTAATCACTAGGATAGCATCCACATGCTCTGCCAACTGCGCCACACCTGTCATGGCCTTTTTGATTTTCTTGGTTCCTTCAAAAGCAAACGGAATAGTCACAATACCCACAGTAAGTATATCCATTTCTCGGGCTACCTCTGCTACCACCGACGATGCGCCAGTGCCAGTACCACCGCCCATACCTGCGGTCAGGAAGAGCATCTTGGTACCATCGTTCAATGCTTCGCGTATGCGTTCGCGGTTCTGTTCGGCATACTCTTGTGCAACTTCAGGTCTACCACCTGCACCCAAACCTGGTCCGAGTTGCAGTTTAGCAGGAATGCTACTGCGCCCAAGTGCTTGTTTATCTGTATTACATACCAAGAAAGTAACATCCTTGATACCTTGCGAAAACATATAATTCACAGCATTGCAGCCACCGCCACCAACGCCCATCACTTTGATAATCGTATCTTGACTTACTTCAAGACCCAAATCATTAATCACATCGTACATAGTATATTGATTTATAGTTTGTTCTTAATATTGTTCTGTAAACATATCCAAAATGCTCGTTTGCACATTCTTGGTTATTTTCTTAAATCGTTTTCCAAAGTCATCCATTGGCTCTACTATTGGATGCGTTTCTCGATATAGTGCTCCCAGTATCAATGTTCCCACCAGCGACGAGTAATTAGGGGCACAAAACTCATCAGGCGTATCCGCAGTGAGCCAAGGAGCATGCGAGCCATACATGACGGGCACTGACGTCAACTGTTGAATATATTGATCTACGCTAGCCAACATCGACGCTCCACCCGTGATATAGAGCACAGCTATATGCTGTTCATAATGTCGCAAATCCTCCATGAGAGGAGTAAGCACCTGATGCAAACGCGATTGGATAGTGGTGTTGAGTTCACTCATTCGAACGAGCACGGTACTTCCTTCCACAGTGGCATGTGGTACACGAAAACAGGGGTTGTCCATACCTTCGTGCCAACAAGCATCGCCGTATCCGCACTTCAATCGCTCTGCATACGCAAAACTCATGCCCAGTTGCTCGATGTCACGTGTTATATCGTAGCCACCTTGCGATACCACCTTGTTATACAGATATTTGTCGCCTTTGAAGATAGTCAGTGTCGTGGTCTGTGCACCCATATCCAAAATAGCACAACCGTTGTGTAAATCCTCTTCTGTAGCCAATGCACACAGCAATGCATCAGGACGAGCATAGGTACGCTCAATCTTCTTGGGCGTACGAATAAAACTATCCAATACCTTCTGTTCCAGTTCTTTGATACCTACAAAAGCCACATATTTCACTTCTATTCGTGCCGCATGTTGCGTTGATTCTGGTGTGTCTGCCTGTGCTACGCCATCTAGTACGTAGCAATAAGGCACTAATGCCAATACAGCCACTTGTGCATTGCGTGCTTCTATCTTCTGCTTGCACTCTGCATCCATATCCTCTAATAGTTCCTGCGGTATCTCACGTTTGTGCACTTGATCACGACATGAGGTCACTTCCACTATTTTCATTGAGCGTCCGCCTATAGCAACAAAACTATTCATCAATATGGGATATTGAATACGGTTGGCCAGCAGTTTCATACTCTCGCTAATACTATAACTCGCATCACTGGTGTTAATTACCACACCACGTTCGACGCATAATTTTCTGCTTGAAGCATCTGCGCCTAAAATACGCAGTAATCCCTCTCCTGTTCGCTCCGCCGCCATGGAGCGAATACTATGACTACCCATATCTATCGCCACTAAAGGATGGGATAAGGTTGATTCTATTTTTTTTCGTGACATAATATTCTGTATTTAGTATATGGTGGATTGGCTGGCAGTTATTTTCTGCCTACCACTTGTCCTTCAAATCGCAAGTCATACTCCTTGTAGGGTTGATAGCCTATCTCATCAAATCCCTTGACATATAGTTTGCGCAAACGATCCATCTTGTCTTGATAATCAGTTAGTTCGCCCAGCACGATATTACCCTGCACTTCACGTTGCGCGAGTACAACGTATTTGGGATTTCGTACATGAATATGCGTAATACGATCGCGCCAATAGCGGTCGCTATTGAGCCACTGCACAAAATCGTAGTATTCCTGCGTTGCAGCACGCTGGCCTACTACCCCTTTGATTATAGGTACGCTCATCTGTATAGATGGGCGCGCAGGCATCACACGGCGGTCCATATCCACAAAATATTTGCCTTCTGCAGTCTGCACACATAGCAACGGTACGCGTTGCGTAGCACGTACACGCAACGTACCGTCCGACAATTCGTAACATTCAGCCGTACGTACCATATCATGCTGCAAGATAGCAGTCTCTATCTCATGACACGACACTTCGTCCATCTTTCGTCCCACGGGCAATAGTCCTTGACTCTTGAGTACGCGGAGCAATTCGTTTTCACTGACAAATTGATACTCTGTACTGTCGCACAGCACAATTTCTACCTGCTGACACACCGTATCATCAGGAATATGTGACACCCAAAGGGCAGCAGTTACAACAGCAACTGCGACCAACACGGCGCTCACACAAGCAATAATGGTTTTGATTTTCATAATTAAAGTATTTTGTATGTTAGTTTTTGGGTTATCTCATTCGCTTGGCGGTCTATATCGCCTGCGCCCATGGTTATCACCACTACAGGTTTGCCCGCAGCAAGGCAACTCTTAAAACGTTCGCGCAAATATGTAGGCAATATGACAGGCAACACCAATGCTCTTTTTACCTTATCAGCAATCTTCTCCAAGAGCCATTCACTGGTAACTCCTGCTATCGGCTCTTCGCGTGCAGGGTAGATAGGCATCAACGCCACCTCATCTAACTGACTCAGTACGCGGGCAAAGTCATCGGCGAAATCGCGTGTACGCGAGAAGAGGTGAGGTTGGAAGACGCCAATCACATATCGGTCAGGGTATAATCGTCTAACCGACTCAATCGTAGCAGCCAGTTCCTGTGGATGATGGGCATAATCGTCTATATAAGTAACCTGCGGTGTATTCACATGTATATTAAATCGGCGATAAACACCTGCGAAAGTGCTCACCCCCATCCTTATCTCCTCCTCTGTTGCTCCGACTAACCATGCCACCGCCATAGCCGCCACGCTATTCTCGATATTCACCCAAATGGGCACGCCCATGTGGATATTAGGTATCGGATGTTGGGTATCGGGCGTATGGAAATCAAAGAATATATGCCCCTCTTCTACGCGGATGTTATCTGCATAAAAATCCGCTAACTCCCCTACTGCATAGGTATAAAGGCGAGAGGTTATAGCAGAAAAGCAAGAGGCTATATTTTTCTTTACCACCAACGCCCCTTGTACCAAAGAGGCATAATGCGCAAAACTCTCGCGATAGGCTTCTTCGGTGCCATAAATATCCAGGTGGTCGGGATCCATGCTAGTAATAACCGATATATGAGGTGCGAGATGATGGAACGAACGATCAAACTCATCGGCTTCTACCACTACATAGTCGCTATCGGTATCAAGCAAAAGATTGGTCTGATAGTTATTAGCTATACCACCTAGAAAGGCATTGGCACCCACGTGCGAAGGATGCAACATGTGCGCCAGTATGGTACTGGTGGTGGTTTTGCCATGCGTGCCTGCCACACATAGAGCTTTCTTCTGACGAGTGATTAGTCCTAATACTTCAGCACGTTTGTACATGACAAAACCATGCTCTTGCAAATAACAATAGATAGTGGTATTGGTCGGTACGGCTGGCGTACGCACGACAAGGGTAGTATTTTTATCTAGCGTTTCCACCCACGCCGTGCAATCCTCATATTGGATGGCAATACCTTCTTCTTCAAGGGCATACGTTAAGGCAGAAGGAGTACGGTCGTACCCCATCACACGATGACCTTGTGCCATAAAATAACGCGCCAGCGCACTCATGCCTATGCCACCTATACCCAAGAAATAATATGTATCAGTCATCTGCACTTTACTGCACATTCTTAGCAGTTTGCAAAATTACAAAAAAAAATGAATATACACAAGTTATTTAGAAGATTTTAAAATAAAAACTCGCTTTTCTTGCATATCTGCAATTTTTATTGTACCTTTGTGCCCAAATTGCGTAATAAGGTCTTTTTACCCCTTTGAGCATTAAAACTTTTGAAACTTTTAGAACTTTTATAGATATGGCAACACAAGAAGAAACCTTCAAGAAACTAGTCGCACACTGCAAAGAGTACGGCTTCGTTTTCCCTAGCAGCGAGATTTATGACGGTCTCGGCGCCGTATATGACTACGGACAAAATGGTGTAGAACTCAAGAACAACATCAAGAAATACTGGTGGGATGCTATGACCATGCTACACGAGAATATCGTGGGTATTGATGCAAGTATTTTCATGCACCCAACCACTTGGAAAGCATCTGGTCACGTGGACGCATTCAATGATCCACTCATTGACAACAAGGATAGCAAAAAACGCTACCGTGCAGATGTACTTATTGAGGATCAACTCGCTAAGTACGACGAGAAGATTGAGAAAGAAGTAGCTAAAGCACGCAAACGCTTCGGCGAGAGCTTTGACGAGGAGATGTTTAAGCAAACCAACGAGCGTGTCAAAGCCAATGTGGACAAACGCAACGCTCTCCACGAGCGTTTTGCTACTGCTCTCAACGATAGCAACCTCGAGGAACTCAAGCAAATCATTATTGACGAGGAGATTGTTTGCCCTATCTCTGGTACCCGCAATTGGACAGACGTGCGTCAATTCAACCTTATGTTTTCAACCGAGATGGGTTCTACTGCAGATGGAGCCATGAAGATTTACCTCCGTCCTGAGACAGCACAAGGTATCTTCGTGAACTACCTCAATGTGCAAAAGACAGGCCGCATGAAGATTCCTTTTGGTATCGCACAAATCGGTAAGGCATTCCGCAACGAGATTGTAGCTCGTCAGTTCGTGTTCCGTATGCGTGAGTTCGAACAGATGGAAATGCAATTCTTTGTTCGTCCAGGCGAGGAAATGAAATGGTTTGAGTACTGGAAGGAGTTCCGTCTTAAGTGGCACAAAGCCCTTGGTATGGGTGACGAGAACTACCGCTACCACGATCACGACAAACTCGCTCACTACGCTAACGCTGCTACCGACATCGAATTCCAAATGCCATTTGGATTCAAAGAGGTAGAAGGTATCCACAGCCGTACTGACTTCGACCTCAGCCAACACGCTCAATATAGTGGTAAGAAGATTGAGTACTTCGACCCTGAGCTCAACAAGAGCTATACTCCATATGTCATCGAAACATCTATCGGCGTGGATCGTATGTTCCTCTCTGTGATGTGCGGTGCATACAAAGAGGAGGTACTCGAAGGCGGCGACACTCGCGTGGTATTGAACTTACCAGCCGTTCTCGCTCCTGTGAAAGCATGCGTGATGCCACTCGTGAAGAAAGATGGTCTGCCAGAGAAAGCGCGCGAGATCATGGATATGCTCAAATATGATTTCCACACCAACTACGACGAGAAAGACTCTATCGGCAAGCGCTATCGTCGTCAAGATGCTATTGGTACGCCATTCTGTATCACAGTGGACCACGACACCTTGAATGACAACTGTGTAACCATCCGTCATCGCGACACCATGGCTCAGGAGCGCGTAGCAATCGATGACTTACACACAATCCTCAGCAAGGCTTGCAACATGCGCGAGACTTTCAAAAAATTAAAGTAAGTATCGGATATCGGCTATAAGAGAGAAGAAAACAAGCACCCCGCGGGGTGCTTGTTTGTTTATCGGTACTTGCCTTCAGTAGTATCATCGAGAATGGAGAGATAACTCTCGTACCGCGATAGGGCTATTCGTCCATCTATCACCGCTTGATTGACTGCACACCCTGGTTCGTTCATGTGAATACAATTGGAATAGCGGCACTCACGACTCACCTCAAATATCTCACGGAAATAGTGCCCCACTTCTTCCTTCTCTATATCCAGCAGACCAAACCCCTTGATGCCTGGCGTGTCGATGACCCAAGAGGCGTTGTGTAGCGGGTACATCTCAGAGAAAGTCGTAGTGTGCATACCCTTGTGATGCGCAGAAGAGATAGCACCCGTGCGAGCTACATCCTCACCCAATATGGCATTGAGCAGCGTAGATTTTCCCACACCCGAATTGCCCGATAAGAGAGTGACTTTTCCATCGAAGATAGAGGCGATAGGGCTATCAGGCGATGAGGCAAGAGTTAGTGCAGATATAGCATAGGTAGGATAGCCCAAGGATTCGTACACATGGCGCAGGGCAGACAATTCCTGCAGTTCGTCTTCACTGAGCAAATCCACTTTATTAAAAATAAGGCACGCGGGCACGCGATACGCCTCGCACGTCGCTAAAAAACGGTCAATGAAAGTGGTAGAAGTTTCTGGGTGGCGAAGTGTAACAATCAGTGCAGCCATATCCACATTAGCAGCCAATATATGCGATGCATAGCTGAGGTTAGTGCTGCGTCGAACGATATAGTTTTTGCGGTCATGCACCTCCGTAATCCAATGGGTGCCATCGTCCAGCGTAGTCACCTCTACGTAGTCACCAATCGCTACAGGGTTAGTAGAACGGATACCACGAATACGGAAATTACCTTTCACATGACATTCCGCTGTGGTACCGTCCTCAAAATGCACGCCATAACTCGTGCCTGTAGATTTGATGACCAATCCTTTCATTATAACCCTTATACGGTCATAATCTCTTTCTCTTTCTTTGCGTAGATGTCATCCACCTGCTTCACATACTTGTCGTGCAGTTTTTGAGCATCGTTCTCAGCATCTTTCTCAGTGTCCTCTGGCAATCCCTCTTTGATTTGTTTTTTGAGGGTATCAATCGCATCGCGACGTGCGTTACGAATGCTGACCTTAGCATTTTCTGCTTCACCCTTACATTGCTTAGCCAACTCCTTGCGGCGCTCTTCAGTCAATGGAGGGATAGAGAGGCGGATACTCTCACCATTGTTGCTTGGTGCCAATCCCACATTGGAGTTGATAATAGCACGCTCTATTTCGGCTATCATCTTCTTCTCCCAAGGTTGAATTTGGATGGTACGAGCATCAGGAGTAGTGATGGTAGCCACATTAGAGAGTGGCGACATTTGTCCGTAGTATTCTACTTTCACTACATCCAAGATTCGTGCACTAGCTTTACCTGCGCGAATACGCGCCAAAGCATCATCAAGATACATAACAGCAGATTCCATTAATTCCTCTGCTTCGTTCAAAATCACTTTAGGTTCAATCATGATTATCAAGGTTTTACAAGTGTTCCTATTTGTTGTCCATTCATTACTTTATTCAGATTCCCCACTGTGTCCATATCAAACACGTAGATTGGCATATTATTTTCACGACACATGGTGATAGCAGTAAGATCCATAACACGCAGGTTACGCTGAAGCACCTCATTATAGGTAATCTCATTGAACTTCGTAGCAGTTGGATCTTTCTCTGGATCAGCCGTATATATACCATCCACACGCGTCCCCTTCAGCATCACATCCGCTTTGATTTCTATAGCACGTAGCACGGAAGCCGTATCTGTGGTGAAATAAGGGTTGCCTGTGCCACCTGCAATGATGACCACATTGCCATTATTGAGCAATCGCAGGGCTTTGTCGGTGCTGTAGAGTTCGCCTACAGGCTCCATGCGCACGCTGGTGAGCACGCGCACCTTTTGACCTATGGATTCTAGCGCAGAACAAAGCGCCAACGAATTGATTACTGTTGCCAGCATGCCCATTTGGTCTCCCTTGACACGGTCAAATCCTTTCTGCGAACCACTGAGTCCACGAAAGATATTACCACCTCCGATAACGATGCCTACTTCTACACCTTTTTGTGCAATCTGCTTGATTTGTTGGGCATAGTCGGATAGACGGTTCTCATCAATTCCATATCCCTTACAACCCATAAGACTCTCACCCGAGAGTTTCAAAAGTATTCGTTTGTACATAATCCTATTTAACTTTTCGACTGCAAAATTACAACAAAAAATGCATATATGCAATAACTGCCAGCACTTTCTTTATATTTTTTTGCACATTCGCTTTTTTTTTCGTACCTTTGCAGAATAATTTGACTTTCTTCTATGCAATCGACATCCATCATACACTATCGAGTAGCAGGACATTTGTTTGCCGTGCATAACTACAATAGTGCTTGTGGGGCATTATTCAAGAACTACGAGCCCTTTTTGGAGCGCAATCCACAGGATAGCCCTATCTTTGTATTATACATAGAGCAAGACGGATTACTCCATGAGGAGCAACGCCAAAGCTACCAGCATGTCTTCACCGACAACTCAGAGGAAGATATGCCGCGCATTGAGGTGTTTAGAGAGGTGAAAGGCGAAGAAGGGGGATGGTTGATGCGTGTATCACAGATAGCCCAGTCGCCGATATGCTGCGAGATTGCGTGCAATGCTGCTTTCACGAGGGGTGTATTACATATTGCTAGCGATTGTCACGATATGCATTTCTGCATTGATAATGCACTGATGCTTATGTTTGCATTTCGTACCGCCCCCCTCATGACACTAGAGATGCATGCAGCTGTGGTGGTGAGGGAGACTAAAGGCGAGGAATTGGGCTACTTGTTCTTAGGACATAGCGGCACAGGCAAGTCCACGCACGCACGTCAGTGGTTGCAAGCATTTCCCAATGCATGGCTATTGAATGATGATAACCCTATCTTGCGCGTCATGGATAACGGCGAAGTACGGGTATATGGTTCGCCTTGGAGCGGCAAGACACCTTGTTACAAGAACGCGTGCGTACGCGTAGGAAGCATTATCAAATTGAGTCAAGCACCTTTCAATGAACTGCAAGTATTGACTTTGCCGCAGGCATATGCCTACATACTGTCATCAGCTTCAGGACTGAAGATAGACCGACAAATGGCAGATCAATTGTACAATAGCATAAAGCACATCATCACGCACGTGAAGTGCTACCACTTGAATTGTTTGCCTAATACAGATGCAGCACAAGTGTGTTATAGGGGTGTAGAATGTAAGGTGTAGAGTGTAAAAGTTGGAATTATGGAAAAGAGCAACGATATATTAATCCCCGAATTTGAGCGACTGCTCAAAGGTGGTCACATGGTAGAGTTCGTGCCACGCGGTGTGAGCATGCGCCCTTTTATTGAGGGAGGACGCGACAAAGTAATTCTCAAGACATGCAAAGAGCCAAAAGTGGGCATCATTGTATTAGCAAGAATAAACGGTACATATGTGCTTCATCGAATATATAAAATCAAGGATGAACAAATCATCTTGCGTGGCGATGGCAATCTCAAGGGACAAGAAGTTTGCACTTTCGAAGATATTATCGGTCGTGTAGTGCGTCTAAAAGGACGCGGCGGCAAACGCAAACGCCTCACCAAAGCACGGATATGGCGCCGTACGCCCACCTTCCTCAAGTGGTTGGTACTCAAGGTTTATAGTAAAATCATCAAATTACAAAACATATTCTATGAAGACTAAGAAAGGATTTCGCCTACGCGAATTGGGCGGCGACTATATACTGATTGGCGAGAGCGTAGAACTCGTGAATTTTAACAACCTCATCACTTTCAACGAGGCTGCGGCGTACCTATGGCAAAAAGTGGAGGGCAAAGAGTTTGATGTGGATACCCTCACACAGTTATTGCTGGATGAATACGATGTCACCGAAGACATCGCCCGTCAGGATGCCCAAGCTACTATTGACGATTGGAAGGAAATCGGGATTATCCATTAAACGGAAGCTGGAAGCCGGAAGCCGAAAGCTGGAGTCCAGCAACAAGACATGAATCAAGAACAACTGCTTTTCTCAATATTCAGATCCGTGCTGTGGGGGACAGAGGCGAAGGTGCCTACCGATACGGATTGGCAGGGCGTGCTGAACTTGGCGGCACGCCAAAAGTGCTTACATGCCCTTAGCGTATGGCTCAAGGCACATCGCATCTCCACCCCTTTTGACAAACAGCTCACGCCTACTATGTTCATGGTGCTGCAACGCCAAGCACGGCTCAATCAGTTGGCTATCAGCATGATTGACCTACTAATGCAGCACAATATCCCTGCTACGCTCATCAAGGGCTATAGTCTGTCGGCTCTCTATCCCGACCCTGATACCCGCGACTTTGGCGATGTGGATATATATGTGGGTGAGGAGCATTATGAACGCGCTGCCGAGATAGCCAAAGCGGCCTACCCCCATGCACATTGGTACTCCGAGACACATGGAGGCATACATTTCATCTTGGTGATTGACGAGAATCTGGATCGTGTGGTGGAGCTCCACCGCGTGACCATGGAGTTTCACGACAAGAGAGCCGATGCACTATATCAGGCATTCACCCACAAACATTTAGACGGCTCCACCACTTTGGACATATACGGTCATGCCGTACCCGTCCCCAGTGCGGCGTACAATGCGCTGTATGTGTTTATGCATGCATGGCACCATTTTGAGAGTACAGGTGTGGGCTTCCGCCAACTGGGCGATTGGGCACTGTGCCTCCAATTGGCACATGAGCAATTGACGCCAGCAGAGTGGCAAACGCTCACGCAGGAGATAGATGAGATGCTCACCGCCATGCACATGAAAACCGCATGGCAAACCTTCGGGCATATACTGGTCAATGCGTTGCACTTGCCGATAGAGGCATTTCCTCTTTATACCACTGATTATCAAGAGCGTGCCAATCGTTTGCTTCGCCAACTGTTGCGCGACGGACATGGTGGAAGACCAGCGAAAGGAGATTGCTGCCTGATGAAACGCTTCGCTTGGGAGCGACCTAAGAAGAACCGTTTGTTGCAGAAAAGTTACACCGCCTGCCGCTTGCTCTTTGAGGCATGGCAGATGGCCAAGTTCTTCCCCGACTTGGCTTGGCACGAACTACGTGCTACACTAATTTCTCTTTAAGCATCATAACAAGAGTATTCGCAGGCATGCTGGCAGGCATGTCTTTGGGTATGTGCACAAAGATGGCCCGTTGTTGCAGATATAGTGCTTCATAATACACACGGTTGCAGACGTACAATCCTGCGGAATTAGAGATTTTTACAGGTAGTACATTATCCGTACAAAACCTCTCTAATTCCCTGATAGGCAATGGTGTTTGTAGCGCGAGTGGTTGATGAGGATAAATGGTTTCCTCGTTCGGGATATAGCCATCATTGTCCGCTTTTGAGCTGTCCATCATATTGATAGCAAAGCGCTCCAAACGGATATTTTCGCCCGCAGGACATTGCCCAAGCATAATAACTAAATCAGGAGAATAGGTCGCTATTGCCTCTCGCAATACGATAGGTGCGCGCTTAAAACTAACAGGCAAACACACTTTCTCTACCGCCCAATCCGCAATGGAATCAGGCAATAGAGAAAGAACGGATTGTGTGATATTGGTCTCCGCCCCACCAAAAGGATCAAAGGCGGTAACAAGAACGCGCATCTAGATGTTAGTTTACATAATCTGCCATACCAAAGTCTTTGCCTTTAGGGCGAGTAACCATTTCGGGAGGAAGTACTAATGCTTTTTCAGGTTCGAGAGTATCATGTAATTTTTCACTCATACTCTTGATTATAGACAAGAAACGTGCATCATATAACCAAACATGACATTCTACACGAATGGTAAAGACATTGTCTGCAACAATATGGTGCGCTATATTGTTTTTTCCAATAGCATACCATTCATTCTTATCCGACTTATAGCCGTACTCCTTTTCTAATTCTTCCGAAACAGCATT
The DNA here is from genome assembly GCA_045589755.1 of Paludibacteraceae bacterium. Classification (GTDB taxonomy): domain Bacteria; phylum Bacteroidota; class Bacteroidia; order Bacteroidales; family Paludibacteraceae; genus Colicola. The sequence goes on along the minus strand of JAZNPR010000031.1, from coordinate 21,145 downwards.
GTACATTTTATCAAACAATGAATAATCAGAAATACGACTGTTTGGATTATCATATGAATCATCATGTTTGGTACTATTGTAGCAGAAATGAATTTGTGTTGGACGACTGAGCAAACCAGTTGCTCCTAATATTGGTATTACCCAACTACCTTCTTTAGCAGATAATCTATTGATATCCTCAATAAACAATGGTAAATTAGGGCAAGCATTTACATCCGATACATTGTAATAAGTAGTTGGATTATCTGGGTCTGACTCTATGTCCTTGGCAACATAATTGAAACCACCTAATTTAGCGATATGATAAGCCAACCAACCAGTTGCCGGTTCTGTATGTCCAGAGGTACTAACGATTGTCACTTTTGATCCTCTATCAATGCAACATCCATATGGTCTATTCTTATAAAAATTGATTACAACAACTTTATTTTCTGGTTCATCCTGCGAATTCTTTGCATCCATTAGATTATATAGATGCAAGCAATCGGACGCTTTTACTGCTTCAAGAATATTCTCTTGTGTTAGAAATTTACGAGTCAATATACGGTCTAAAGGGATATATCGAGGCACATAGAAAAGTCCAGTATGTTGTTGATCCTTGTCAAACTTAAATGAATGTACAATGCTATGGATATACCCTTCTATCTTCTCCTTCTTCTCATCTTTCTCCATCACTTCCGTAAAAGCAGAGCCGATAAGACCGGCAGGCACGGCGAAGATAGCAATACCTAATATACCGATGATACAAGCGATGATGCGTCCTGTAAAGGTGATAGGTGGGGTGTCTGCAAAGTTACCTGGGTCGCCAATATATTGCGCAAATGCCCAGATAACAGATGTCCAACCGTTGTCATATACCTCAGGTTGTGCCTCGTGCTCTACGAAGAAGAGTACAAAAGATAGAATCAATGTTACAATAGCCAAGAACTGCAGGGATACCTTCATCTCGTTTGTCTTGGAGCGAAAAGCTCGTGAGAGGATGCTAAACGCCTTCATATAGCGGAAGATACGCAGCAAACGGGCGATACGCAATGCCTTTAGTGCCACGTATGGGATAGGCATAACGAAGTGCAAATAGAACGGATAAGTAGAGAGGATATCAATCAATCCATAGAAAGAGAAGCAATAACGCATGCGTCCCCAGAAGCCTTTGTATTTAGGGTCTAACTGGTCGGCATTCCAGATACGCAAACTAACCTCTATGGTAAAGAAAGCGGTTGTGAGATAGTCAATAACGGTTAACCATGTTCCCCAAGTCTCTACAATACCGTCGTAGGTGGAAAGGAAGACTTCGATGGTGGACAGGACAATAAAACCGATGATAGCATAATCCAAAAGGTTATGCCATTGTTTAGTGTGCAAGTTATCATCAAAGACGCGATTAAGTTCTTGTTTGAAAGTAAGGAGTTTTGAGTTCATAGATTATAGAAACTTGTTTTCAATTACTAACAGATTTTCTTCGTATTTTTCTAATTCGGCTTTCATTGCATACGAATCTGGGAACATCTGTTTCATCTCCGCTATCCTATCGCGGGTCAACTTGAGCGAATTATATATTGCATCCTTTTCTGCAGTCTTTTTAACAATCTTTTCTTGTATTTCTTTTTTCTGCGCGAATTGAAGTAATCCTATTTCTTTGAGCTGATTTTTAAGTTCTTGAAGTTCGCTCTCACGTATCTCTAATTCTTTTTGTAGATGCTCACAATCTGTTTCAAGCGCGTCTTGCAACGTGCAATATGCTTTAATATCTAATCCTTTCTTATTGCTATTGATACGATCTGTAATCAAACCGACTATAGAATTTAAAGATTGAGCAATCCCTGATATTGCCCCTATTTTAGCTGGGCCAATGAGTGAATTGGTTGTATCTACAAGCCCTTTGGATAAACCTGCAATTTTTTGAGTATCAATTACCTGTCCTCTATCTATATACATTTGTATCTTTTCATCCGTACGATATTCAACCAGTGCTTTTCTATATCGCGATAACATACCCTTTATCAGAATTGAAGCCCCAAGTAATTCTGCATGCAAATCAAAAGTTTCAAATAACATTTCCAAAGTTTGATAAAATTCTTTTTCTTTTGATTGAACCTCCTTTTTATTACCAAACCAAGAGAATAGTTGTTTTAAATATCCTTGTTGTTTCTCTGTCGTGTCAAAAATATTACGCACAATAGTCTTTGTCATATCTATTTCATTCTTAGTCAATGCTTGTGCAGTTTTTGTCACAGCTTCTGATAATATTTCCCCAGCTTGATTGAGCAATTGATTTCCTTCTTCCTTATTTTTCAATTGAGCGCATCTTAGATTTGCTTCTTGCATAAAGAAATAACTCTGTATCATGGAAGCAAACGACTCCCTGATATTGCTCAACTCTACTTCACTGCTTGCTGATTTGACTGCTTTGTCCAGACATAGAATCATATTATCTAGAGCCATGCCAGTCATAGATGGAGATTGAACATGCTTCAGTACTTGTAACTGCATTTGTAAAGTTTGCATCAAAGCAGGGGTTGTATCTTTTCCTAAATTATTTAACCATTGCTTCATACCATCAATGGTAGTTATAATCAGTTTTCCATCGCGGATATAATATCCTGACGCTTCTTCAGCCTCTAAGCGAAGAGCCTCCTCTTTCATTGCTTGGTCTTTCGCCTTTTGTTCTTTTCGTTCAGCAGCACGTTGCTCTGCCTTTTCAGAAAATTCTTGTGTTACTTCCGACATTTTACCCAATAGCCCTTGGGCTTTGCTTGAAAATTTACTCAAATCCATATTTATGATTTTCTTTTTCTTTGCAAGCCAGCGGAAAACCAATCCCGCTGACCTAATGATTTATTTACGTTTACGTTCACGAGCGATAGACTCTTTGCAACTCTCAATTTGACGCTTGATCGACTCTATTTGTCGGTCGTGTGAAGCAGCGCGGTCAATCTTTGATTTACGATAAGATGCTTTACCACTTGGTGTAGAGGCAAATTTCACCATACGAGCATAATACTCATTGTCTTTTTTCTTTGCGTCTTTCTCTTTTTGCAATTTGGCGCGTAAATCCACCATTTGCTTTTTGTAATACTCCAAACTCATAATGATTAGTTTTTAAGGGTTAATGATTGATATTTGATTTTTCTTTTATGTCGTCAATAGACTTTTGCAGTTCATTGAGTTTGGTCATGACATCATCGTTGTTGTCTGCCACCATAGCATCCACAAAAATCGAATTGATGAATGACATGCCGATAATACCGCCTAAGATAAGCAATGCGCAAAAATACAAGCGTACAAACTCAGCCGCAACAGATGAAGCACCATAATACTCTACCACTGTATTAGGTATTTCGTACCAGCCTTCTACTGTACATATTTGGAAAACTGCATAAATAGAGCGCAGTGGTGTTTGGAAGTGTTCTGGATCTGCTTCGCCAAAAAGGCTACAATTGAGCAGCCCAAAGATGACAATAATCACCGCAAAACTCAACAAGATAGCATATGATTGTCGCATGGCTTGTGTAAACGCCTTAATCAGTTTGCTAAAATTAGGGAAGAAATGCAGCACACGGAAGAAACGCAATACACGCAACAGACGGAAAATCATCAGTATCGACAAACTGGCATAACCATTGGGGATAAATAACTCAATGATTGATGGAATGGACAGCAATGCCAATGTACCGTCTAGTCTGTTCCAACCTTCGCGCCAATAACCACGTACACCCAAATGAATATGCTTGACTAGCATTTCTATCAAAAAGATGAGCGTACAGGTCACATCTATGACACTAATAGTTGTGCTTTGATAACCAGCCACCTGCATATAGATAATGCAGGAGTTTAGAAGAATAACACAGAGAATAAACTTGTCATTCAAGAAGATTTTGTTGAATAATTGTCTCATGCAGTATTTTGTTGATGTTATTTTTTATCTTTCACTTTTCCGCGTTCATTCAGCATATGCTCGCGCCATGTCTCATTGATAGCGGGATTGCCATCGATGTTGAGTGGATAGGTGCCGTGCACAATGCATATCGCTTCGATGCACTCCACCAAGCTCTCTTCTTCTTTGTCAATAACTGCCCACTCGAAATAGCAGTCTTTCAGTATTTCATCAATCTGCTTTTCGTGAATGGGTTTGTTGTACTCCTCATCCGTCAGCAGACTATGGATAGTTCTGCGCAGGGTAGAGGTGTGAATATTTCCTTTGCTATGCTGTATATAACGACGATATCCCTTATTACTTTTGCCAAAATACAACGCATAGTAGGTCTTTCCCTCTATCTCGCGTGTCAATACCCCTTCAAGCAAGTTGATAGGCTTCTTACTATCCTTGCTTTTCCACGCGCGCAACAATTTCACAACCTCAGACTCGGAGTGAAACCACCAGCGATAGAGTATTGGGTCTTTAGGCACAGGTATCTTACCTGATCCGACTCGATAGCGTTCCGTGTTATTCAGCACTTGCTTTACAATCCCTGCACAATGTTGCAGGATTAAGTCTTTGTAAGTAGCCATATTTTAAGATTTTTGTAAGCAGAGGAGCGATCAAACTCCTCTGCCTTGTTTATATCCCCATTCGGGGAGAGGGAGTTTACTTGAATAGGTTTTTGATCTTGTTCTTCAAGCTGCCTTTAGCCTTGCGAGCTGCTGCCATGCGTGCTGCTGCCTCTTTGCCCGCTTTGGTGCGTTGGTCAAGATGGCCATCTTGACGGCGACCTGCCTTAGAAGATTTCTTAACGGTAGTTTTGCTAGCTGCTTTCTTTTGAGCTGCGCGCGCTTTCTTAGCGCGAGCTACCATCTCCTTATATTCCTTGGTACGTTTATCAACCTTACCAGCTGCTGTTTTTTGTATAGCCATAATTGTATTCTTTTTTATTGGTTGATTACTCTTCGATAATTAAGTCTTTCTCTTCGTCGATGAATACATCGAGAATAGCTTGTGCATCGTCTTCGTCCACGCCGAGCAATTCAGCGAAAGTGAAGAAGTTCTCTACCTCATCCGATGACAAGAACGCATCAGAGCAGAGCATTTGCAAACAGAGAGTCAGGATACCCTCTTTCTCGGTTGCATCCACTTGCTTAGCAGCCTCTTCCAAATGTGCAGTCAGTTCATCGCCTGACATATTCTCGGTAGCAGCGATGGCTGCCTCCAAATCTTGTGTGAGAGTCTTTGCATCCAAGAGATCCCCCATGTCTGCTACGAGCGATTGCTCAAACTCGCAGTACTCGCCATCAGCCCAGACAGCTGCTGCCAGAAATGATGCTAATGCCTTAGAATTCGTTTTCATGCTTGTAATAGTTGTTAAAGAGTTATTATTCGATAATAAATTCGGTACGGCGGTTTTCTGGTGCCATTGGATTGTCTGCGTTCTTCAACTCAGAACTACCCATACCCACATAAGACAATTGCTCTACAGCTACGCCTTCGCGCTCTACCAAGAAATCAACGGCAGCTTTTGCGCGTGCTTCAGACAGTTTTTGGTTGAATGCAGCATCGCCTTCTGCTGAAGTATGCCCCTTGATTGTGAGCTTGATATCGGTGTGTGCATTCAGCACTTTAGCCAAATCGTGCAATACGAATTTTGTATCCTCATTGAGGTCGGCTTTGCCTTGTTCAAACTGAGCAGCGTTGAAGTTCTTCTCAATCTCAGCGATTTGTTGAATATAGAGGGTGTCATGTACCACTACAACCTTCTCTACCTCTACGATTTGTGGTTCTGCTTTCTTGCCGAGGAGCAACCACAGGAGCAATGCTACTACTGCCAAGCCTAATACGACGATGAGTGCCAACAACCATTTAGGCATACCTTTCTTGGTTGGTATAGGTGGAATATAACCGTTGAGGTACTCAAGACGATAACCGCCTTTAGTGCCTTTCTCACCTTTCTCAAATTCAGCAATCTCGATGTCATATAATTTGGCATGATTAACGATGTTCTCAAATTTGTCTTTGGGCCAGAGTTTTAGGAATATTAATTGTGTACCATCTTGCAGGTGGAGAATCTCATCTTCCTCTGCGAACCAAAGACCTTGGTTAGCTTCGTTGGCAGTATACTCTTCTGGGGTACAAAAGAGTGATTTCCATGTGCCATGTGATTGCAATTCCAATGGAAATGCTTTGTTCAAATCCTCCGCAGTTGCATGAGGATACATTACTAAATAGGCATTCACAATACCCAAAGCGGTGCGATTTTGTGCTTTGCCATAAACGCGTACTTTACTTGCCATAATTGTTTTGTTTTTAGTTGTTTTTATTTTATGCCCGCAACTTGAGGACTACGGGCGATATCCTTAGTAAGCAGGTGGGCGGTCAAGCCCGCCTGCCTTGTTGTTTGGTCACTTGGATTAAGCGCGACCAGCAGCAGCGATAGTGCCACCGTTGTCAGCCAAAGCGCTGTCGTCAGCGTTAGCTACTTGAACGCCAATACCGTACATCTCAGCGATCTTCTTCTCGAAGTTGCCTACTTGCATGTGACCAACGATCTTCAACTCGCCACCCTTAGCACCCTCAGCGCGGATAGATGCGAGAGTCGCGTTGTCATCAGCGAAACCACCTTTGCAAGATGGGTTTTTGTACACGCGAAGAGTTGCACCAAATGCCTCTTTGAAATCAGCCTTGAGGGATTTAACCTTCATGTTGCCAGTTAATTTAATTTCTGCCATAGTTGTAAAATTTTTAAAAATTGATCAATTATGCCCGCAACTTAAGGACTGCAAGCGTTGTCCTATTTTCAGGTTGTACTTATGTAAATGAAATATACAGTGTCTTTTTGAAGTGTTATCTGAGGTGCGTATTCCTTAATATGAAACCCTTTATTAGTTAGTTTTTTTATGAGTTTTTGGGCTGAAGGTCGCACATTTTCTTCCTCTAAAAAGACCATAAATTTGTAATAGTCCTTGATAGCTTTTTGCGTCAAGTCGGACTTCTTTTTGCTATTAAATAGATGCTCCACATCATCCATGATACTACTCTCTTGAGCAGCACCAAAAGACTTTTCTTTGACTGGAATATTACATTTTACTTCTGCTACAATCTTAACTTCTTGGTTATATTCGACATCAAAACCATTTGTATTAGCATGGGTAGCTAAGAGTTGTTGTAACATCTCTGCCTCTTGCTGAGAAGAAATAACTCCATCATTTCTCAAAGTATGGATAAATCCCTCTGTTGCTAACATTGTGACAATATTATTGATGTTGGTAATAGCCTTTTTGAGCATAACAAACTCCTGTAAGGTTAACTTAGAATAAAAGTCTTCCTTGGAGTTTAAAGCTTTTCGCCAAAAATCATTGAAAGCTTTAGATAAGTCGTCTTTTCGATTGTAGGTGGACATAGCAACAATTTGATTTTTTTTCTTGTAAGCATAGGAGCGATCAAACTCCTATCCACGTATTACTCGCCGCGGGCAGCTTGGCCGATGGTGAGTTTGTTGTCCACACATTTCTCACCTGCTGGGTCTTTGATTTGTACGGTCAGACCAAAGAGATCGTTGAAGAGTTTCTCTGCATCACCTACTTTCATAGATGCTTTGAGTTTCAACTCAGCTGTTGCGCTTGTTTTCACATCCTTGCTAGTCTTTTGGTTGAGTTGGTTGAGCGTCAAATCGCCATCAGCCAATTGTTTGCCTTTGTAGATAGCCAAAGTACAGCCAAAAGCTTTCTTAAAGTCAGCACAGATAGTTTTTACTTTCTTGTTTGGTGCCACAGCGAACTCTGCGTTCGTAAAGTGGTCTTTGATTGAATTAAAAAGTCCCATAATTTAATAAGTTAAAAGGTTATAATTATTCTAAAAGTTATCTTCTCTTTTTGCCTGTTAGGCCTTTGAGGATAGCGCCACCTATTTTGCGCTCTAATCCTTGTTTGGTGGTGGGGATACCTACTGCACGGGCGACTTTGGTCTTCAAGCCCGAAATGCCTACTGCTCGCTTGAGCGAGAAACTGAGTCCTGGAATTCTTGCCATAATTGTATTGTTTAGGGTTGTTTAGTGTTGTGTAGAATGGTGTAGTATTGTATTATCAGTCAATATAATACTCTGATTTGAAATACTCGTTGATGGTTTTAGAAGCCAAGACCTCTACCCAAACATAGTTGTTGTAGCGCACGCGCTCGTTCTCAAAGCCAAGATAGATGACGCTTCTACCTTTCACAGGAATGCGACCGTTGCTGGATTGCATACCCATGATAGAGTTATTGACATCATAACTCAGTTTATCGGTGGCTATACCGTCTTGGAACTTTTTAGCTTGGGATGAACTGCCAAAGACAAACATATTGATATATGCATCTTCCTCGCGCAATGGGGCGTATTCTCCAAGAATCGTATTCAAGATACCCACACTTCTATTGGATTCATACACAGGCATACCAAACATCTTAATCTTACGATAAGAGGTGTTCATATTATCATTGAACTGACCATCGGTGCGGCGACCTGCTTCGTTGGTAGAGATGCGCATGCTATAGAGGATATCTGTTGTTCCTGCTGGAACCTCGATAGGTACCAGTCCGCGATAGGAGCCTGCAAAGGCAGCCTGAAACTGCCCGCGGAGGGTGAACTTGCGAGGTTCATCTAAAATAGGTGTCATCTTGATACCCTTCACCGACCATGCGCGGAAGTCACCCGACTTGGCTTCTACTGTGCGCTCATTGACCGTCACAGGGGTGAGGCGATCAAGTTGATTGGTAGTGTAGGTGATATGAATAGAGGCGTATTGAGAACTTTTGCCAGGATTGAGTTCTACCAAGTAGATAGCGCTGTTCTCTATTTCCATATTAAACTTAAAGACTGTTTTGTCTGCGATGGTTTTGAGCGTGGAGTGTGAATCATAGTTATACACTTTGAGTGTAGCAGCGCGTTTGGTTTTGATATTCACATGGAGTTTTTCGCCACGTTTTAGATACACGGGGTATGCGGTTTTCTTCTCCACAAGACAATCATCATCGTTCACAATAGACACATAGATATTGTGCATATTATCCTTGATGGTTTGGTGGATAGTTTGCTTAAGTTGCTCGATGCGTTGTTGCAGCACTTGGCAATTGGCAATGGAAGCAGAATCCAAACCACTGGCATTGTACGTATAGCATAACTGATCTGCCAACTGCGAGAGTTGGAGTATCTCGTTGGCGTCCATGTGAGGAATGACATCAAGTAAATCTTCTACTTGCTGCACTTTTGCCGCAGTTTCGGTATACTTTGTTAGCTGAGCATCAGACATGGGTTTGCCATTAGATGACCCACCACAAGCTGCCATTGTGATGGCTATACAACAAATAAGCGGGAATGTAAGTTTGTTTTTCATCTTAAATTGTTGATTAGTACGTAATTATTGCTTTTCGTTTACTTTGCTTTGCAAAGGTAGTGTTTTTATGTTAGATGGGCAAGAAACGCTTTGGTTCTTGTTGGTTCTTTTGACTGCCATGGGGCTGCCAAGGGGATTAAGTGGCATAGTTTTCGTGCTGTGTTTGGCAGTTTGGCGCACAAAAAAAGGCATGAACGATTCCTTGTCCATACCTTGAGGTCCTGAGAAAACCCGTGCATCCAAACAACGAATCGCCCACGCCTACACGTGGGCATTCGCTCATTTATTCGGAATACACATACAAATATACCACCCATCAGCAACGATGATTCTACTCATTCGTGCTTCAACTGACGCTATACAAATTGAAATTTCTCAGGTTTCAAGGTATGTTAGCGAATAAATAGCAAATGCTACTTTATCTATGTCGTGAGAGGGTACTGCTGCACGCTTGCGACAGGTGAGGCATAGCCTCCACCCTCTCAACGCGCAAAGGTACACATTTTTTTGCAGATATACAAGAAAAATCGCATTTTAGTGCGATTTTGTTTAGAGAACACGTTCTAAGGGTAATATCTTGACCACGGAACTGCACGGAACTGCACTGAAACAAGAATATATATTCTCCTATGCCCTTCGGGCAAGAAATCTCAACTATCTAAACCAAGCATATCTATTTTAGTTTAGATAGTTTAGATTTCTTATCTCCCTTCGGTCGAACGACTATTTCGCGAGCGCAGCGAGCAGGAGGTTGTATTCCGTGTTACTGAAGAGGTTTAGTTTGCTGAACTTGTTCGAAGATTTGCAACATGCACGTGCCAAACTCCTGTGTCCATATATCAACGCAACGATACTTCAAATCTGTATCATCGGCATAACAATTAGCCAGTGAATCACGCACTTGCGTATGCTGTTCCCAGAAATTCTGGTATTGCTGACAGAAAGCCACATACGAAGCGCATGTGTCGGCTATGTATTGCAGTCTTTCGGTTTCCAAATCCACCAATCGGTGTATCTGCGCTATCATCTCTTGCTCGCGTTGCTGCTTGTGTGCATACTCGTTTGCCACTTGTGCCATCTGCTCGGATTCTTGGTAAATGCGATAGGTATGGACAGACAACAAAGCACTGATAATCAAAATGATGATTGCAATGATATAAGGGATATATTTTTGGCAGCGTTGGCGTTTCTCGATAGAGAGGCGGATAGCTGCCATATTAGCAAATTGTCCCCTTTGGCATTGTAAGCGGAGGCACCTGTAGCGAGCAGGGAAAAGCAGTTGCAGCATCTGCCCAAACTTCTGTATATCATGCTGTATATCGTTCTGCGGATTGGTGGTGTCCAGTTCGCTCAGTCCGAAATCAATGAGTTTGACATTCTGCCCATTGCGGGTGATGAGGATATTGCTACTCTTGAGGTCGTGGTGGACGAGTTGTAGAGAATGGATGTACTCCAACGCATCTAAGAGCTGTAGCATCACGCGCTGGCGTGCCGCATGAGAGGGGTTGGTACTCAGCCACTCCACCAATGTCATTCCGTCTACATACTCCATCACGATACACCTGCCGCAGCCCTCCACCTGCTCCAATGAATAGGTCTCGGCGATATTGGGATGACTGAGCGTGATGCCCAACGAGAACTCCTTCTGCTGAAGAAGCAGCATATCTGTTAATGACTGGCTATCAGCCGACAGTCCCTTCAGCACATAGCGTTTGCCGTAGCGCGAAGCAGTGTAGAGGCAGTTGCGTGACCGCTGCTGAAGCAGACTAATGTCTTGCCAATTCGTGGAGAACGCCTCGGGGGAAATGAAGCCTGAATCGGAAATGTCCATGGAGTAATGAAATCTTTGATATAAAGATTATCCTTGTTTTGAAACTAATCGTTTGGTGACGGAGGTGAGGCCGTGGCGTTTGCCTGCGACGTATGTGGTGCGAGTGCCGTCTGCGAGAAGCAGATGGTCCAAATACATAGGTTGTCCTATGATGAAACATGCAGCATCAAACGTGTTGCCCTGTTGCAGTTTGGCATTCTTCACTTCTTCTACCACAAAATGATTATTACCTAAATAACGAAACACACAATGGCGATTGGGTTGCCAAGTTACTTCTATCCGTTCACCCGATTGCAATTCGGATGTGCGTATGCCCTCGCCCATGAACATGCCACTCTCGCCCTCTGCACGCTCCTCCAGTGCCACCAAGTAGGCATTCCAATCCTCGTAATCAAGGAACTGCGAAAGCGTATTGAGCGTAGAGAGGCGAGGTACACCATTGCTCTGGACATATCCCCAAATACGCTTGATGGTAGATAGGGACAAAACACGGTGCTGCTTATTCCAGATTTGCTGGATAAGTTGTTCAAAATCAGCAGGGGATTGCAATGCAACCCCCATGCGTTGTTCTATGTCTCGGCGGAGCGATTGTATCTCGGGTGATATCATTCTTCGTCTTGTTTGTACCACGATGCGTACATAGCGTAGTTGTGCGCAATCTTGCGGTTGATCTCGTTGGTTTGTTCTGGGTCGGCTTTCTTGATGAACTTAGCAGGCACACCACCCCACACTTCGTAGGGGCCAATCTGTGTATTCTTGAGCACTAACGAGCCCGCAGCCACGATAGCCCCTTCGCCTACTACTACGCCATCGAGCAAGGTAGAACCCATGCCAATGAGCGCATAGTCATGGACATCGGCACCATGAATGGTGACATTATGTCCTACGGACACATAGTCGCCAATGGTGATGGTGCTTTTCTCGTAGAGCGTGTGCAGTACTGAGCCATCCTGGATATTGACATGGTTGCCAATCTTAATCCAATTGACATCGCCACGCAATACCGCATTAAACCAAATGGAGCAGCCATCGCCGATGACGGTGTCACCCACGATGGTTGCATTCTCTGCCAAAAAGCAGTCTTTGCCTATTTGCGGAGTAAATCCGCGTACAGGAACGATGAGAGCCATAATTAGCGTGCAGCAATGATAGCGCAGAAGTCAGCAGCCTTGAGGCTGGCGCCACCGATAAGACCACCGTCCACGTCTGGGTTAGCAAAGAGCTCAGCAGCGTTCTTAGCGTTGCAGCTACCACCGTAGAGGATAGTGCAATCCTCTGCTACTTGCTCGCCATATTTCTCTGCTACGAGGCCACGGATATATGCGTGAATCTCTTGTGCTTGCTCAGGAGTAGCAGTAAGACCTGTACCAATAGCCCATACTGGCTCATATGCCAATACGATTTTACCAAAGTCCTCAGCGCTGAGGTGGAATACACTGCCTTCCAATTGAGCTTTTACAACTTCGTTTTGCTTGCCTGCTTCGCGCTCTTCTTTCACCTCACCAATGCAGAAGATAGGTTTGAGATTGTTAGCGAGAGCGAGCTCCACTTTGTCCTTCAAGATCTCGTAAGTCTCACCGTAGTATGCACGACGCTCAGAGTGACCGAGAATGCAATACTCAGCACCAGTAGAAGCCACCATAGCAGCGCTTACTTCGCCAGTGTATGCACCTTTCTCCTTGTCAGCGCAGTTCTCAGCAGCCACAGCGATTGGGCTGTCCTTGAGAAGTTCTGCCACAGTAGCCAAGTGAATGAAAGGAGTGCCGATAACTACGGCGCATGCAGGGTTAGCAACTTGATTTTTCAATTCGGTAGCCAATGCTACACCTTCTTGCAGGGTCATGTTCATTTTCCAGTTACCTGCAACCATTTTTGTTCTCATTTTCTTGAAATATTTTTAATAGTTAATACTAGTATTTTGCTAGTTGTGCTAGTGCGACTAGTGCGGCTAGTTGGGCTAGTGCTGCTAGCAGGACTAGTCCCTATTGCGAAGGTTATACTTGTCGATGACGATACCGTTTTGGAGGACAATTGCGCCTGGGTTAGCGCGAACGATGGTCTTGAGCGTAACGGGGTCGCACGTGCAGATATAATTGCTCAATGCGGGGTACTCCAAGCAGAAGTTGATTATATCATCCGTGCCTGAGCCCGTGAGGATATAGAAAGCCCCCTCCAAATCCCCCTCAAGGGGGAGAGTATCAGACGACGAGGCGAAAGGCGAGAGGTTAGAGGCAAGGGCTTCTACCTTCGCTATTTGCTTTTTGTCGGCTTTGGCAAGGTCGTACATCACTACTAATGTAATAGGTTCTTCGCTCTCGAGGATGTCCCATGTCAGGTCTTCGTAGTCGGCATTCAGGATCTCCAGATCGTGGATAGGTGGTTCGTATCCTTTCTTGATGAGGCGTGATTCTTGGCGCACGAAGGTCCACGTGCTATCACCTTTGGGGTAGTTCTCCAGGGTGAAGGTCTGCTCCACTCCATCTTTGGCATACACAAAGGAGATGTCGTATTGATCGGGCTCCGCATCTTCGGGATACTCCATAAGCGTAGGCAGGTGGTTGCCAATCTTATATGGACGGAAGTCCTTGATTGGTAAGTGGAGTCTGGTCCATGTCATAAATGCTACCGCCACCACGATGGCTAGGACGACAAGCACCAGTTCCATCCAATTGCTCCAGAGTTGGCGTGTATGCTTGCGACATGCCACCAATAGGATAGCCAATAGGATGAGCACCACATTCTTCCAGAAGGTCTGCCAGTTGGTGAGTACGATAGCATCGCCAAAGCAGCCGCAGTCGCTCACTGGGTTGGTGAGTGCGATATAGAGGGTGAGCGGTGTCATCACGAGGTAGAAGAGCAGCGCGAGCCACGATGTCCACTGTGTACGAATATTCAGGAGCATGCACACACCGAGCAGGAGTTCGAGTATGATCAGCCCCCATGCTGCGACTTCTGCCAAAGGCAGGAGTTCGGTAAAGAAGCCACCAAAAGCCTTGAGGTAGTCCTCGATTTTGTACACCGTACCCAATGGGTCAATGGCTTTGACCGCACCCGAGAAGATGAACACGAGGCCCAAGAGGGTGCGGGAGATTGAGGCGATAAGGCGATAAGGCGAGAGGCGAGAGGCAGGATTATTTCTCTTCATTTTCCATCACTTTTATAAGGTAAAACACAGCATAATTGAGCATATCGAAATAGTTGCCATCAGCACCTTCGGAGATGAGTGTTTGGTTGTCGTTGGCTGCGATGGACTTATTACGATTGATCTTGGTGAGTATGATGTCTGTCAGGCTGGTGGCAAACATATCGCGCCATGCCTCGCCATAGTCATGGTTCTTTTTGAGCATCAACGCCTTCGCCTCAGCCATATAGTGGTCATAGAGGTCGATGGCGCGCTCGGAGGTCATGTCCACGGAGTCGGCGAAGCCCTCGTGCAGTTGAATCAGTCCGATGATGCTATAATTGACAATAGCCATCATCTCGCCTTCGATACTCTCTCCCACCATGTTCACGCCTGTTTGTTCGATCTCGCGTACGCGTTTGGCTTTGATAAAGAGTTGGTCATTGACGGTCTGCGGACGCATGATACGCCAGCTGGGACCGTAGTCTTTCATCTTCAGTTCGTAGATGCGGCGGCATTTGCCTGCCACAATATCAAATTGCTCGGGAGTTTTCATATCATTATTGGATTATAATCTTTTTAACAATATCACCGCGGCGCAGGATATAGCAACCTGTGTGTGGCAACAATATAGTCTGCTGTAGCGCAGCAGGAGCCATAGCCACCACCTCGCCTGCCAAGTCATATATATAGGTATCGCACGCGTGCGAGGAGGACAACTGCAGTTGCATGCCTTGCATGGAGATTAGGCAATCGTCTGTCAGCGTATTCAGCGCTGTATTTAGAGGAGGTTGTCCCTGACGATGGTCATATATATAACCCAGCATAGTAGGCATAGTGAGATCGGTCAACTGCATATTGCCCAAAATGACCACAGTGTCATAGGGAGCCAATTCCTGACCCGTCACAAAATCAGTATTATCCAACCACTTGATTTGCGGGCAATAGAGTGCGTTGGTTAGGGAGCCATTGTCCGATAGGTGGAACGTAGCATCGCCTGCCTCTGTGGCGATAGCGTTTACTTGCGCCACAAGACCTTGCACATATACAAGTTGGCTGGTCACTTCGGCTGACTTGAAAAGACTAATCCACTCATATAGTAAGCCCGCAGGAGCGGGGGTCAGGGTCTGGTTGGTGAGGGTGAAGTTCTTGTTGGTAGAACCCTCTTGACGGTAGCACTTGACCACGTGGGCTGGAATCTTGCACTTACCCACGAACTCACGTGTCTGACTGCGCAAATGGTAGTCTATAGCATAGTGTCCGCCCAAGACTTGGCTGATGGTCACTACACCTTGAGTCATCACCTCGTTGACCTGTTTGCCGTCCTCGATGGACATGAGTTTGGTATAAACGGGCGACATGGTACCGTGCGCTTGCTTGTTGGCGGCATCCACGCTGAAAGTACCTATAATGGAATTGACATCTGCGGGGAAGAGGTCTAGTGCTATGGCGGTACCGCTTTTCACTGCGCCCTTGGAGTTGAACGCAAAGTCCTTTGTCTGTAGGACGACACGCAGGTTGTTAGCACCTGTCTTAACAGAAAGGTCAGTGACTTGCATCTGGGCATATTCGATGCCGTAGTACTCGCTTTTCTTGATAATCTCCTTGAGGAAGACGGAGTCACTGGTGACGGTCATCTGATAGCGTTTCTCGCCAATGCCGTGGGTATAAATGGGGTATTGCGCTCTACTGGTTACGTCAATTCCCACGAGCATTTCATATTCTCCTGCTGGAATATCCGCCATGCTGGCACTAGCGTCCACGCTACGGTAATAGTGCATAGGTTTGAGTTGCCAACTCCTGTCTGTACCTACGGTCTGGTATTTCTCGCCATTCTGATAGAGCATAAAGGCTATCTTGCCAGTCTCTTCGGCTAATCCTGCATTCTGGAAAGCATAAATCGTCACTGACACCTTGCTGCTTTTGGCGATAGCCGCTTCGCTGGTCATATCGATGCCGCTGGACACTATCATTGGCACTGTCTGTCCTCCTTGATTGGGTTGGATACCCGTGTAGAGGGTCACTTGCTCAGTAAAAGCGCCATCGTCGCTGGCACCACCGATACCCTGATTAATAGGGTTCATGGCAGAGAGGGCGAAGTAGCCATTGCCATAGCCACCCCAACCCCAATTGATGTGGATATACCCATCGGCTTGTATACCATCCAAGATAAAAGCGTGACCCTCTTGGCGTTTGGTCAGTGCTTCTATAAAAACGGGACGACTGCTTTGCAATTCCACAACAATCTCATCCATAACCATCTCCTCGTCCATATAATCTTTCATCAGTACACGGATGGCAGCATCGTAGTCAAAGTTACGCATCATGGCTTGCATAGCAGTACCCATGGCTGCGCCGCTAGAAGCAGAACCATACCACAT
This sequence comes from Paludibacteraceae bacterium, assembly GCA_045589755.1. Classification (GTDB taxonomy): domain Bacteria; phylum Bacteroidota; class Bacteroidia; order Bacteroidales; family Paludibacteraceae; genus Colicola. Next base: position 4,515 of record JAZNPR010000031.1, on the reverse strand, counting down.
GTTGCTTGCTACGCCGACATGGTACATCAGTTGCGCTACGGCATCGGACTCCTGCTGTGTGTAACCATTCTTGTAGGATGGCAACATATGGTCCCAGTCGTAGGTTGCTTCGGAGAAATTCACCGACAAGTTCTCCCATCCGCACCAATAGGAATAGCTACCTGTACCTTTCTCAGGATACCTATGGTGATACATCACTTGCGCCGCAGCCGTAGCCATACAGCCAGTCACGGAACGTTCCTGGGTCTTTGGGTCAATGGGGCAATGATTATTGAAGGGGGCATCTTGGTTCCACGCTAGGTTGCCTAACAAGGGTTCGATGCTGGGATAATACTCCACGGTGCGCTGTACGCCAGGAGCGGCTGGTAGTTTAGCTGCGCGTGCCAACTCATCGGCGTACATCTGCAACCACGCGCGCATGTTAGCTGGTATGCTTTGGGCATCTATATGTCCCTCGTCGCTGTAGCCCAACACGGCACGTGCGTTGTCTTCGGCAGACACCAGCACGAAACCCTGCTCGCCTACGGCATTGAACACATACACGGCGGGCGTAGTCTCATTGATTTGATACTGTGTATATACCCACTCCACGGGTTGTGTAGTGGTGGTGGCAGCCGCTGCACGCTTCACGCGTTGCACGGGATTCGCCTGTGAGTGACTGATGAATTCACTGGCTATGGCAGCTGCCTGCTCAGGCGTACGTGCCATTAGCCCCACGCTCACCATCACGAGTAGTAATATAACTATTTTCCTCATACTTCTTTGTTAAATTTTGGTGCTTAACTCCTCCAGGGTCACCAGTTGTTGCTCGCCGGATTGCATATCCTTGAGCATCACTTTGCCAGCTGCCATCTCGTCGCCACCTACGATAGCCACAAATGGAATCTTCTTGCTATCGGCATAGCCCATTTGCTTTTTCATTTTCGTCGGTTCTGGATACACCTCTACGCTCATGCCCTTCTCGCGCAGTGCTTTTGCCCAACGCAGTGCGTACAGCAATTCCTGTTCGCCGAAGGTGGCAAAGAGCAGTTGGGTGGTAGATTGCAAGTTCTCTGGATAGAGGTTCAACTCGGCGAGCACATCGTATATGCGGTCTGCGCCGAAGGAGATACCCACACCCGACACGTTTGGCATGCCGAATATCCCCGTCAGGTTGTCGTAGCGACCGCCACCTGTGATACTACCCATTTGCACATCCAACGCCTTCACCTCGAAGATAGCACCCGTGTAGTAGTTCAAGCCGCGCGCAAGGCAGAGGTCCAACTCCACTTGCAAGCCGCCTGGCTCGTAGGTTCCCAAATCTCCGTCCTGCGTGCTTGCCGCATAGAGCGCGAAGATTGTGCGCAGTTCTTCAATACCCTTGAGACCCATTTCGCTGTTAGCGAGTATTTGCTCCAGTTGGTCGAGTTTCTCGGTGTTGGTACCGCTGAGGTGGAGGATAGGTTGCAGGGCATTGACAGCCTCTTGTGGAAGCCCCTTATCGAGAAGTTCTTTATTCACATTGTCGATACCAATCTTATCCAGTTTGTCGATAGCTACGGTGATGTCGATGATTCGCTCGGGCTGCCCGATGACTTCGGCAATACCTGCAAGGATTTTGCGGTTATTGATATGCAGTGAGACACGAATACCGAGGCGGCGATACACTTCCTCCACGATTTGGATGAGTTCCACCTCGCTAAGCAGGGAGTTGGTACCTACCACATCCACATCGCATTGATAAAACTCGCGATAGCGACCTTTCTGTGGGCGGTCAGCACGCCATACGGGTTGTATCTGATAGCGTTTGAAGGGGAACTGTATCGTGTCGCGGTGTTGCACCACGAAGCGTGCAAAAGGCACGGTGAGGTCGTAGCGCAACCCTTTCTCGCTGACCTTGGAGGTCAGGGCACCGATAGTAGCTTGGTCGAGTGCCTCGTGGGAGATAGCGCTTTTCCAGTCGCCTGAGTTGAGGATTTTGAAGAGCAGTTTGTCGCCTTCCTCGCCGTACTTACCCATGAGGGTGGATAGGTTCTCCATAGCAGGGGTTTCTATCTGCTGGAAGCCATAGAGTGAGAAGACCGATTTGATAGTGTCGAAAATATAATTTCTGCGTGCCATCTCCAATGGAGAGAAGTCACGCGTGCCTTTTGGAATACTTGGTTTTTGTGCCATGTTTGTATGAAGTTGAAAGGGGTTTAACAGTTTTAAGAGTTTTAAGGATATTGGAACAGTGCGTTGTAAATTATATTGGTTGCACCTCTTTCGCTTTGGACGTAGTCAGCCGCAGCTTGTCCCATCTGCTGTTGCTGGTCAAATGCTCGGTCGAGTGCGGCAGCAAACTCGCGGTAGTTCTTCACGCTGATAGCAGCGCCAGCCTGAATGAGTCCACGTGCTTCGCGGAACTTCTGCCAATGCGGACCGAACACTACAGGCATGCCATATACCGCGGCCTCCAATGTATTGTGGATTCCCACACCAAAGCCGCCACCTATGTATGCCACCTTGCCATAGCGGTAGATAGCAGACAGCAGTCCCATCGTATCCACCAGCAGTACGCGCGCCATGGATACACTCATAGGAGTAGCATGGCTATAGCGCACATAACGTCCTTCGAACAATTGGAAGAGTTGTTTCAGGTGGTTGTCATGCAACTCATGGGGGACTACAATCAATCGAATATCTTCTCGTTCAGCTATATATCGTGCCAACATTTGTTCTTCCTCTGGCCATGTGCTACCCGCCACCAGCACGCGCTTGTTCTCGCCCGCGAACATCTGTACGGTAGGCAACTTTTGCGATGCTGCACGCACTTGGGTCACGCGGTCGAAGCGAGTATCACCAGCTACGCTGGCGGTGTGTATGCCATATTGCTGTAGGAGTTCGAGCGAAGGTTGATCTTGCACGTAGATATGCGTGAAGCAGTGCAGCAAGCTGCGGTAACCACGTCCCCAAGGCAGGAAGAATAGTTGACGGGGGCGGAAGATTGCCGAGATGAGGTATGTGGGGATATGGTTTTTTTTGAGCGCTTTCAGATACGCGGGCCAAAACTCATACTTCACGAACACCGCCATTTCGGGAACGAGAATCTGTACCCATTTTTTGGCGTTTCTTCTTGTGGCAAAAGGCAAATACAATACCTTATCCACATAGGCATAATCCTTGCGCATCTCGTAGCCAGAAGGCGAGAAGAAGGTGAGTAGTATCTTGCGAAAAGGCAATTCGTTGCGCAAACGCTCAATGATAGGTCGTACTTGTTCGAACTCACCCACAGATGCGACATGAATCCATACGACAGACATATCCGCTACGCTGGCACGCCAGTCCCGTAGCGAAGCGATGGCCTGCCCTTGTCCTCTCACCAATTTCTTGGCTTTGCTATGCCCGAAGAACGCCGCCAAACGTACTAACCAAAAGTATATAAACATAGTTTCCTAGCCCCACAACAAGGGGAATGTACAAAATATCGCGCAAAGTTACAAAAAAAACGGCATATACACAAATATTCGTTTCTTTTTTTGCATATTTCAAAAAAATGTAGTACTTTTGCACACCCTTAAAACTTTTAAAACCTTTAGAACTTTTTTAACCTTATATAAAACACACCATGGAATTACCTTTTGCAGAATCGTGGAAGATTAAGATGGTAGAGCCCATCCGCAAGTCCACCCGCGCAGAGCGCGAACAATGGCTGAAAGACGCCAAGAACAACATCTTTATGCTCCGCAGCGAGCAAGTTTACATTGACCTTTTGACCGACTCAGGCACGGGCGCTATGTCCGACCGCCAATGGGCAGCATTGATGCTGGGCGATGAGAGTTATTCGGGTAGTAAGTCGTTCTTCGAATTGAAGGACACGATTACTCGTATCACGGGTTTTGAGTATGTGATCCCTACCCACCAAGGTCGTGCGGCGGAGAATGTACTCTTCTCGCACCTTGTGAAAGAGGGACAAGTCATCCCTGGCAATGCGCATTTCGATACGACCAAAGGGCATATTGAGGCACGCAAAGCACACGCCATTGATGTAACTATCAAAGAGGCGAAGAACACCCAATTGGAGATTCCTTTTAAGGGTAATGTGGACTTGGAGCATCTGGAGCAATTGTTGAAAGACAACCCTGGCAATGTGCCATTTATGGTGCTGACCGTAACGAATAATACCGTAGGCGGACAGCCCGTTTCGATGAAGAATATCCGCGAGACATGCGAATTGTGCCACAAGTATGGCGTGCCTGTGAATATGGACTCTGCGCGCTTTGCAGAGAATGCGTATTTCATCAAGACCCGCGAGGAGGGTTATGCGGATAAGAGCATTCAGGAGATTGCCAAGGAGATGTTCTCCTATGCGGATAGTATGACCATGTCTGCCAAGAAGGACGGAATCGTAAATATGGGCGGATTCATCGCTACTAATCGCGAGGATTGGTACGAAGGTTGCAAACGCTATTGTATCCCATACGAGGGCTTTATCACATACGGCGGTATGAACGGTCGTGATATGGCAGCATTGGCCGTTGGATTGGAGGAAAATAC
>JAZNPR010000030.1:0-5795 GCA_045589755.1 Paludibacteraceae bacterium | reverse complement strand
TAGTGCAGACCAAGGCGGCGTCCGAAGATACAACTGTGTCGTAAAATGCGAGGGCATAGCCCGTACACATGACCAAATATTTTTGAAAAAAAATGCAATTTTTCTCAAAAAAGTGCATTTTTTAGGAAAAATAGGGGTCATGGGCTGCATTTTGCGACCGTAGCTTCGGGGGAATTGGTCAAACATAGTGCAGACCAAGGCGGCGTCCGAAGATACAACTGTGTCGTAAAATGCGAGGGCATAGCCCGTACACATGACCAAATATTTTTGAAAAAAAATGCAATTTTTCTCAAAAAAAGTGCATTTTTTAGGAAAAAATAAGGGTCATGGGCTGCATTTTGCGACCGTAGCTTCGGGGGAATTGGTCAAACATAGTGCAGACCAAGGCGGCGTCCGAAGATACAACTGTGTCGTAAAATGCGAGGGCATAGCCCGTGCACATGACCAAATATTTTTGAAAAAAAATGCAAAAAAAGTGCATTTTATTGCAAAATTCGTTTTTTTTTAGTAATTTTGCACGCTAATTATGCATACAAATAGGTATGAGTACAAATTTTGGATATGTTCGCGTAGCAGCAGCCGTCCCCCACATGCGGGTGGCAGACTGCCAATACAACGCCAATGAGATTAAGAAGCAAATCACCGAAGCCATCGAAGAAGGCGTACAAGTGGTCTGTTTTCCAGAACTCAGTATCACAGGATACACCTGTGCAGATCTGTTCTTCACACAGCAGTTGCAGCGCGATGCGCTGCTAGCACTGGAGCAGATATGCGCGTATACGCGCAACCTGCCTATCATCGTACTGGTGGGAGCTCCGCTCAAGGTGGACAATAACCTCTATAACTGCGCCTTCGTCATGACCGATGGTGATGTGGTGGGCGTGGTTCCTAAGATCAACCTACCCAACACGGGTGAGTTCTACGAGAAGCGCTGGTTCTCCTCTGGTCGCGATGTACTGGAGCACAATGTGAACAGCATACGTCCGCGCATACCGACCATTGAGCTATGGGGCAACGATGTGCCCTTCGGCATTGACCTGCTGTTTGCGACCAAAGATTATAGTTTTGGCATTGAGATTTGTGAAGACCTCTGGTCTCCCCTACCAGCAAGCACGCAACTCGCCATACAGGGTGCAGAGATTATCTTCAACCTATCCAGTAGCAACTGCGTGACGGGCAAGCACGCTTTCCGTCAGCGAATGATTACGCAACAATCCGCACGCGTGCACTGCGGTTATGTATATACCTCATCGGGCATCGGCGAATCCACCACAGATATTGTCTTCTCTGGTAGCACCTATATTGCAGAGAATGGTGATATGCTGGAGATTGGCGACCGCTTCCAAATGGAGAGCAGCATGATTATCTCGGAGATTGATGTAGAGCGTCTGCGCATCGACCGCCAACGCAATACCAACTTCACCCACGATAAGCATGGACACTATCGTCACATACAGGTTGCTCCTCTGGAGCGTAGTTTAGAGGACGGCTCCGCCTATAGTTTAGAGTTTAGAGGCGAGGGACCATTGCATCGCCATTTCACCAAGACGCCATTCTTACCCAAGAAGAAAGAGAGCGATGCGTACTGCGAAGATGTGCTTAATCTTCAGACACACGGACTCCTTCGTAGGTGGCAACACACACATGCTCAATCACTTGTGATAGGTATATCTGGTGGATTGGACTCCACACTTGCACTGCTGGTTTGCGTGTTGGCAGCTGACCGATTGGGCTATCATCGCTCGCAGATAATAGGTGTGACCATGCCTGGTTTTGGTACCAGCAACCGCACCTATAACAATGCCATTGCCCTAATGGAGCAACTCGGTGTCAGCATACACGAGATACCTATTCGCGAGATGGCTACTCAGCATCTCAATGATATAGGACACGACATTAGCGTACACGACATTACCTACGAAAATGCGCAAGCGCGCATACGCACGCTCGTGCTCATGGATATGGCCAACAAGTACAATGGCATTGTAGTCGGCACTGGCGACATGAGCGAACTGGCACTGGGTTGGGCTACCTATTGCGGCGACCAGATGTCCATGTACGGTGTCAATGCGGGTGTACCCAAAACCTTGGTGCGCTATATCGTACAGTACGCCGCTGAGAATATCTTCGGTGAGGAGATACGAAAAATTCTCATGGATATAGTAGATACGCCTGTATCACCAGAACTACTACCTACCGACGAAGAGGGCAATATCGCACAAATCACCGAAGACAAGGTCGGACCATATGAGTTGCACGACTTCTTCCTCTACTATTTCTTGCGCTACGGTTTCACCCGCGAGAAGATTGCTTTCATGGCTGGTATAGCTTTTGAGGGCGTGTACGAGCAAGAGGTGATTGACCATTGGCTGAATGTCTTTATGCGCCGCTTCTTCGCGCAACAATTCAAACGCAGTTGCATGCCAGACGGACCCAAAGTAGTAGGCGTTAGTCTTTCTCCACGAGGCGACTGGCGAATGCCTAGTGACGCAAGCGTCATTGTTTAGAGAACGCCCTACGGGCTACAGTTTAGAGTTTAAAGACATAGAATATGAAAAAGTTTATCTATACAATCGTAGCAATTTTTATTGCTCTTGCTGCCCAAGCGCAGCTGGTTCAGCCCATCAAATGGACGGGCGAAGTAGTAGGCGATAGCGTTCGCCTAACAGCCACTATCGAACAAGGTTGGCACCTCAATATCATTGAACTCGGCGACGGGTTCTACATGGATGAGTACGAAGGCACATTCACCGAAACTATTGCCAAAGCCGACACCGTTCGCGTGCGCTACAATGCCTGCGATGACAAGATGTGTACTGCACCCGAAACATGGGAGTTTGTAACCCTCGCCAATAACCAATCTCCGATAACCGATAGCGAAGCGTCCGAAACTCAATCCCTCTGGTGGATATTTGTGATGGGCTTGTTGGGCGGCTTGTTGGCAATCTTCACTCCATGCGTATGGCCTATTATACCGATGACCGTCAGTTTCTTTATCAAGCGCGGCGGTGCTGCCAAAGGCACAACCAACGCACAAGTAGTACGCGACGCGATTCTCTACGGATTGAGCATTGTGATTATCTACGTAGGATTGGGCTTGCTGGTAACTCTCATCTTCGGTGCTTCTGCACTCAACGCATTGAGTACCAACGCAGTGGTGAACATCATCTTCTTCCTGATTCTGGTATTATTTGCGGCATCGTTCTTCGGGGCATTTGAGATTACCTTGCCAAGTTCATGGTCCACAGCACTCAATAGCAAGTCGAGCAACACGACTGGTTTCCTCAGCATTCTGCTGATGGCATTCACATTGGTGATTGTATCGTTCTCGTGCACAGGTCCTATCATTGGCACCTTGCTCGTGGAGGCAGCAGGCAAATCGCTCCTCGCACCAGCGATGGGTATGTTGGGCTTTGCCATTGCATTGGCGTTGCCATTCTCACTGTTTGCTATGTTCCCATCAGTATTGAAAAAATTGCCTAAGTCAGGCGGTTGGATGAACACCTTCAAGGTGACATTGGCGTTCTTGGAGTTGGCATTGGCATTGAAGTTCCTCAGCGTAGCTGACTTGGCATACGGATGGCATATCCTCGACCGCGAAGTGTTTGTATCGCTTTGGATTATCATCTTCTCGCTCTTGGGCTGCTACCTGCTCGGTTTGATTAGTTTCCCACACGACGATGAAGATCATCGCAAGACCAGCGTTAGCCGCCTGTTCTTGGCGATTATCTCACTCTCGTTTGCGATGTATATGGTACCAGGATTGTGGGGTGCTCCATTGCGTGCTATCTCAGCTTTCGCACCACCTATGTCCACACAGGACTGGGTGATGACACCCGGCGCAGCCCCTGCCGATAGCCGATTAGCGATATCCGATAACCGTTATTCCACTATGACCAACCACGGCGGACAGATCACCTTCACCGACTACGATGAGGGTATGGCTTATGCGAAGGAGAATAACATGCCAGTATTCTTGGACTTCAACGGTTTTGGCTGCGTGAACTGCCGCAAAATGGAGGCAGCGGTACTCAGCAAACCCGAAGTGGCAGAGCATATGCACAAGTATGTACTTATCTCGCTCATCGTGGACGACAAGACTAAATTGCCAGAGCCAATCACAGTGGAGGAGAATGGTAAGAAGGTGACTCTGAAGACGATAGGTGACAAGTGGAGTCATATGCAACGTGCGCACTATCAATCGAATGCACAGCCATACTACGTGCAATTGGATGCCGACGGCAACCGCATTGTAGAAACGAGTTATGCCTACGATGAAGATATTGAGAAGTTCCTCAATTGGTTAAAATACTAAGCTATGTTTGAGAAAAAGACAACTTCTAGTTATACTAGACCATCTAGCCATTCTAGACAATCTAGCTATTCGAAATCTTCTTCCCTTCAGGGGGGAGCGAAGGGGGCTTCCTACGACACCCGCCGTCCGCCCGAGAAAGAGATGATTTTCGGTATCCGTGCTATCATTGAGGCGATAGATGCGGGCAAGACCTTGGACAAGATTCTCTTGCGCCGTGACATGACTTCCACTATCGGCAAGGAACTGCTCAAGAAACTCATGGGCACTACTACACCAGTACAGAAAGTGCCTGTGGAGAAGCTCAACCAATATACCGACAAGAATCACCAAGGTGCTATTGCCTTCCTCAGTCCGATTGATTTCTGCAATCTTGAATCGATAGTCCCTACTCTCTTTGAAGAGGGTAAGACGCCTCTGCTAATGGTATTAGACGGAGTGACGGATGTGCGCAATTTCGGTGCTATTGCTCGCACATGCGCATGCGCTGGCGCACACGCACTAATTATTGGTACACACGGCAGTGTGGCTATCAATGGCGATGCAGTAAAGACATCAGCAGGTGCGCTATACCATCTGCCAGTATGCAAAGTGGATAACCTCCAGAATGCATTGCAGTACTTACGCGATTCGGGCTTTACTGTCTTGGCAGCTACTGAGCATGCCACGGCGAACTACACCGAAGTGGATATGACTATGCCTACGGCTATCGTGATGGGTAGCGAGGATAAGGGTATTTATGAGGGCAATTTGCGTATCTGCTCGCACCAAGTGCGTATCCCCATGTCGGGTGTGATTGAGAGTTTGAATGTAAGTGTGGCAGCAGGTGTAATGCTCTACGAAGCGGTTAGACAACGCGGATAATTTAATAATCATGATATTATAGTTAAAAGTTCATAATCGCCAATATGCTTCTGAATATCGAAACACCTGCTCCCAAGATTCTGCCAGCAGATTCTCTCAAACATATAACCGAAAATTTCATCCAACAAGTGCAAAGCGAACCCGAAGTAGTGCTTCGCGGTTGGTTGGATAGTGCGATTGATTTTGGTATCAAAGTAGTCATAGCACTGGTGCTCTATTTTGTAGGAGCATGGGTGATTCGTCGCATCAAACGAATGTTAGAGCGTATCTTCGAGCGCCGCAAGACCGAACGCACCTTGGCATCGTTCGTAACATCGTTTACCAGTATCGCGCTGACCATTATACTCATTATTGTACTGATAGGCACTTTGGGATTAGACACCACCTCTTTCGCTGCACTGCTCACCGCAGGCGGTATGGCTATTGGTATGGCATTGTCTGGTACGGTGCAGAACTTCGCAGGAGGTATTATGTTGTTGGTTTTCCGTCCGTTCAAGGCAGGCGACTTTATCAATGCGCAAGGCGTGAGCGGTACGGTGATGGAAGTAACCATAGTCACCACACGTATTCTCACCGTGGACAACCGCGTGATTATCTTGCCTAACGGAGCACTATTCAA
>JAZNPR010000029.1:0-17322 GCA_045589755.1 Paludibacteraceae bacterium | reverse complement strand
AAGTACGCCAATGCTCCGGCTATGCAAGTGGCGCATCGCTGTCACGTATTCAACATGTTGGACGGCGCGAAACTCCGCCAAGTGATTGAAACTGAGCAACCATCATTGATTATCCCTGAAGTAGAAGCTATTGCTACCCCTACTCTCGTCGAATTAGAAAAAGAAGGTTACCGCGTTATCCCTACGGCTAACGCGGCTTTTTTAACTATGAACCGTGAGGCCATCCGTCGCATGGCAGCCGAAGAACTGGGTTTGCCTACTGCAAGATATAAGTTTGCAGACACGCACGAAGAGTACTTGCAAGCCATCGAGGAGATAGGTATCCCATGCGTGGTGAAACCCATCATGTCATCATCGGGTCATGGTCAATCGACCGTAAAAACCGAAGCAGATGTAGAGCCAGCATGGACAGAATCGCAGATGGGTGGTCGCGCAGGTGCAGGCCGCGTGATTGTAGAGGGCTTTGTGCATTTTGATTATGAAATCACCTTGCTGACCGTGCGTCACGCAGGTGGTACAACCTTCCTCAAGCCAATCGGACACCACCAAGTAGATGGCGACTACCGCGAGTCATGGCAACCACAAGCGATGACGGACGCTGCATTGGCACAAGCAGAGGACATTGCAAAGAAGGTGACTGACGCCTTGGGCGGATATGGCATATTCGGCGTGGAGATGTTTGTGGAGGGCGACCATGTGATCTTCTCGGAGGTGAGTCCTCGCCCACACGATACAGGTATGGTAACAATGATTTCGCAAGACTTATCGGAGTTTGCGTTGCACGCGCGCGCAGTACTCGGATTGCCAATTCCAGAGGTGCGTTTCTTCGGTGCGAGTGCATCGAAAGCCATTGTGGTAGAAGGTGATGCGACAGAAGTAGTCTTCAGCGGTGTGGAAGAAGCTTTGGCTATGCCAGGTGTGCAAGTACGTTTCTTTGGTAAACCCGAAGTACACGGACACCGTCGCTATGGCGTTATCCTCGCGACCGACGAAAACACAGAGAAAGCAGTAGAAAAAGCCATCAAAGCATTTAATTGCATTAAAGTAGAAAATAAAGACTTACATACAATATGATTGAACGTTACAGCCGCGCAGTAATGCGCAACATTTGGACAGAAGAGAATAAGTTTCGTGCTTACCTCGAAGTAGAAATTTTGGCAGCCGAAGCATGGAGCACCTTGGGCGTAGTGCCTGCAGAAGATGTGAAGTTGCTTCGCGAGAAAGCCACTTTTGATGTAAACCGCATCCACGAGATTGAGGAGATCACCCGTCATGATGTGGTAGCATTTACCCGCGCCGTGAGCGAGAGTTTGGGCGAGGAGCGCAAGTGGGTACACTATGGGTTGACCTCTACCGATGTAGTAGATACAGCCAATGGTTATTTGCTCAAACAAGCCAATGAGATTTTGCGCAAAGATTTACACTCTTTCCTTGAGGTATTGAAACGCCGTGCAAACGAGTTTAAGTACACCCCTGTGATTGGTCGTACCCACGGTATGCACGCCGATGTGAGCAGTTTTGGACTGAAATGGGCATTGTGGTACGAGGAGATGCGCCGCAATATCGCACGTTTTGAGATGGCAGCCAAAGGCGTAGAGGCAGGCAAACTCTCTGGCGCGGTTGGTAACTACGCCAACATTCCACCAGCTATCCAAACCTACGTATGCGAGCACCTCGGCATTGAGTCAGCGGCAATCGCTACACAAGTGTTGGGTCGTGACCGCCATGCGTTCTATTTGGCTACTTTGGCAGTCATCGCTGGCACCTTGGAGCAGATGGCATTGGAGGTGCGCAACATGCAACGCCAAGAGGTGCGCGAAGTAGAAGAGGCATTCAAGAAAGGACAAAAAGGGTCATCAGCCATGCCACACAAACGCAATCCTATCTCCTCTGAAAATATATGCGGATGCGCGCGCGTAATGCGCGGATATATGTGCACCGCCAGCGAAAACATCGCCCTTTGGCACGAGCGTGATATCAGCCACAGTTCCACCGAGCGTATTGTATTGCCTGATGCAACAATGCTGCTTGATTATATGTTGGCGCGCTTTGAGGGTATCCTCGACAACCTTGTGGTATATCCAGAGAACATGCTGCACAATATCGGATTGACCCACGGCGCAATCTTCGCGCAACGCGTGATGAATGCACTCATTGAGAAGGGCTTTGTACGCGAACAAGCATACGATCTCGTGCAACCTGTGGCAATGAAAACGCTGATGGAAGGCGGCGAGATGCAAGAGAACCTCAAGCTGACCGAAGGCGTAACCGCACACCTCACCAACGAGGAGATTGACGCTTGCTTCAGTTTGGATTACTATATGAAGAATGTGGATTATATATTCCAACAAGTTGGAATTTAGTATAAAGTTTAGAGTTTAAAGGCAAGAATATATGAAAAAAGTAGATGTCGTATTAGGCATGCAATGGGGCGATGAAGGCAAAGGCAAAATCGTTGATGTATTGACCCCTCGTTATGAAGCAGTAGCACGCTTCCAAGGTGGACCAAACGCTGGTCATAGTTTGTATTTCGGTGATAAGAGTTTTGTGCTCCACACCGTACCATCCGGAATCTTCCGCGATGGCACCACCAATATCATTGGTAATGGTGTAGTGATTGACCCAATTATCCTCATGGAGGAGATCCACGCTATCGAGGCAATGGGTGTGGATGTAAAGAGCCGTTTGCAAATCGCTAAACGCGCCAACCTCATCCTGCCTACCCACCGTATGTTGGATGCCGCTTTGGAGAAGAAGAAAGGCGATAAGAAAGTAGGTACCACAGGCAAAGGTATTGGTCCTACCTACACCGATAAGATTGCTCGTAATGGCTTGCGCGTTGGTGATATCCTTCGTCCAGACTTCCTCGAGCGTTACAACGCACTACGCACTGCTCACCAAGAGCAATTGAGCGGCATTGAGTTGCCTGACGATAGCGCATGGCTCAGTGCCATTGAGGAAATGAAGCAGTTCCCAATCATGGACAACGAGATTGTGGTGAACCACATGCTTCGCGAAGATAAAGGTATCTTGGCAGAAGGTGCACAAGGTTCATTACTTGACATTGACTTCGGTACTTATCCATTCGTAACCTCCAGCAACACCCTCTGCGCAGGTGCATGTACGGGTTTGGGCGTAGCTCCACAACATATCGGCGAGGTGTATGGTATCTTCAAGGCATACTGCACACGCGTAGGCGAAGGTCCATTCCCAACCGAGTTGTTTGATGAGACAGGCGAGATGCTTCGTAAGATAGGTCATGAGTTTGGCGCTACTACTGGTCGTCCACGCCGTTGCGGATGGCTCGACCTTGTAGCATTGAAATACACCGTGATGATGAATGGTGCGACATCGCTGATTATGATGAAGTCCGACGTACTCAACGACTTTGAGACTATCAAGGTTTGCGTGGGCTACGAGCTGAATGGCGAGAAGATTGACTACTTCCCATTTGAGGCAGATGCAGATAATATCAAACCTATCTACAAGGAGTTCCCAGGATGGAAATGCGATGTATCAGTATGTCGTACCTACGAGGAGTTGCCAAAAGAGCTCAAAGAGTATATCGCTTATATCGAGCAAGAGACGAGCGTAAGCATCGATGTAGTGTCTGTAGGTCCAGATCGCTCGGAGACAATCCTTCGCTAAGGTTAAAGGTTAAAGATTAAAGGCAAGAATATGAAAAAAGTAACATTGAAACTCTCCGATGGCACCTGCTTCAAGGGTACATCATTTGGCTACGAGAAAAACGTAGCTGGAGAGCTCGTATTCAATACCACCATGATTGGTTATCCTGAGGTGCTGACCGACGCTAACTTCGAAGGTCAACTCGTGGTGATGACCTACCCATTGATTGGTAACTACGGCGTGCCAGCAAACAACAGTTTGGAGAATGGTTTGTCTGAGTTTATGGACAGCCACAGCATCCACCCTACGGCAGTCATCATGACCGAGTACAGCCCTGAGTATAGCCACTGGAATGCCAACGAAGATTTGGCAGCATGGCTGATTCGTGAGCAGATACCTGCTATCACAGGCGTAGATACCCGTGAACTGACCAAGCATCTGCGTGAGAACGGCACGATGCAAGCTACCCTCATCTTCGAAGGCGACGACACTACTCCTGTAGCGAACGACGAAAACCTCGTGCCACAAGTTTCTTGCAAAGAGGTAGTAACCTACAACGCTGGTGCAGACAAGAAAGTGGTACTCGTGGATTGCGGCGTGAAAGAAGGTATCATCCGCTACCTACTCTCTCGCGGCGTAGAGGTGACACGCGTACCATGGGACTACGACTTCAACACCCTCGAGTTTGACGCGCTGATGCTGAGCAACGGTCCTGGCGATCCAGAGGACTGCGCTGTGACTATCGAAAATATCAAGACCTTCCTCGAGAAAGGCGAAGACAAGCCATTATTGGGCTTGGGACTAGGCAACCAACTCTTGGCTCTAGCAGCAGGCGCAGAGGTATTGAAGCATAAATATGGTCACCGCGGTGCTACCCAACCCGTACAAATAGTAGGTGGCGAGCGTTGCTATATCACCGCACAAAACCACGGTTATGTAGTGGACGGCACTACCCTACCTGCGGAATGGAAAGAGTGGTTCATCAATATGAACGACCGAACCAACGAGGGTATTCGCCACGCAGAGAAACCATGGATGGCAGTACAGTTCATTCCAGAAATGAACTGCGGACCAAAAGACTCTGAATTTGTATTCGATAACTTCTTCCAACTTCTTAATAAATAACGGCCATGGAGAAAAAAGATATCAAGAAAGTATTGGTGCTCGGTTCTGGAGCACTCAAGATTGGTGAAGCAGGCGAGTTCGACTACTCTGGTTCACAAGCCCTCAAGGCCCTTCGTGAAGAAGGTATCTATACCGTACTCATCAACCCTAATATCGCTACCGTACAAACGAGCGAAGGTGTAGCAGACAAGATCTACTTCTTGCCTGTTAACCCATTCTTCGTGGAAAAAGTGATTGCTAAAGAGCGTCCAGATGGCGTACTCCTCGCCTTCGGCGGACAAACCGCACTCAACTGCGGTGTGGAGCTCTACAAAAGTGGCGTATTAGAGAAATATAACGTACAAGTGCTCGGTACTCCTGTTCAAGCTATTATGGACACCGAGGACCGCGAGCTCTTCGTAGAGAAACTCGACGAGATCAATGTCAAGACTATCCAAAGCGAGGCTTGCGAAACTATCGAAGCAGCTCGTGCGGCTGCTAAAGAGCTTGGCTACCCAGTTATCCTCCGTGCGGCATATGCACTCGGCGGACTTGGTTCTGGCTTCTGCGACAACGAGGAAGAACTCAATATCATCGCTGAGAAAGCATTCAGTTTCTCTCCACAAGTGCTTGTCGAGAAATCGCTCAAAGGCTGGAAAGAGATTGAGTATGAGGTAGTTCGTGACAAATACGACAACTGCATCACCGTCTGCAACATGGAGAACCTCGACCCACTCGGTATTCACACAGGTGAAAGTATCGTGATTGCTCCTACCCAAACATTGACCAAATCAGAGGCAGCAAAGCTCCGCGCTTTGGCTATCAAGATCGTTCGTCACGTAGGTATCGTAGGTGAGTGTAACGTGCAATACGCGCTCGATCCATATTCAGAAGACTACCGCGTGATTGAGGTGAATGCTCGTCTCTCTCGCTCTTCTGCGTTGGCATCCAAAGCTACTGGTTATCCATTGGCTTTCGTAGCCGCTAAGATCGCTCTCGGCTATGGACTCTTCGAACTCAAGAACTCAGTCACCAAAGATACTCCTGCTTTCTTCGAGCCAACACTCGACTATATCGTGGCTAAACTCCCACGCTGGGATCTTGGTAAGTTCCGCGGTGTAAATCGTGAGATCGGCTCTAGCATGAAGTCTGTGGGCGAGGTGATGGCTATCGGTCGTACTTTCGAGGATACCATCCAAAAGGGTCTTCGTATGATTGGTCAAGGCATGCATGGTTTCACCGAGAACAAGCAACTGCATGTGGACGACCTCGACCATGCTTTGGCTGCACCAACTGACAAGCGCATCTTCTTCCTCTCGCAAGCATTGCATGCGGGTTACAGCATCGACCGCTTGCACGAGCTGACGAAGATTGACCGTTGGTTCCTCGAGAAACTCCAAAATATCGTTAAGACCGACAACGAACTGAAAGCTGCTGGCAATCTCCAAAACATTGATGAGGACTTGATGCGCAAAGCCAAGATCCAAGGTTTCTCTGACTTCCAAATCGCGAAAGCCGTTGGATTAGGCGAACAAATGGATATGGATTTTGCGGTGCTCGTAGCGCGCAAGCATCGTCTCTCTTTGGGCGTTAAACCAGTTGTAAAACAGATAGATACACTGGCAGCAGAGTTCCCTGCTCAAACCAACTATCTCTACCTCACCTACTCAGGTATAGCCAACGATGTGAAGTACCTCAACGACCGCAAGTCTGTCGTAGTACTCGGTTCTGGTGCATATCGTATTGGTTCGTCTGTAGAGTTTGACTGGTGCGGCGTACAAGCCCTCAAGACCATCCGCGAGAACGGCTACCGCTCCGTGATGATCAACTACAACCCTGAGACTGTTTCCACAGACTACGATATGTGCGACCGTGTCTATTTCGACGAGCTCACCTTCGAGCGCGTGATGGATATCCTCGAACTGGAGAACCCTCATGGCGTCATCGTTTCTACTGGTGGTCAGATCCCTAACAACCTCGCACTCAAGCTCGATGCACAACATATGCCTATCCTCGGTACTACCGCTCGTAGTATCGACAACGCCGAGGACCGCGATAAGTTCTCTGCCATGCTCGACCGCATTGGTGTGGACCAACCAGAATGGAGTGCCCTCACCTCTATGGAGGATGTCAAGACCTTCATCGACAAAGTAGGCTTCCCTGTACTCGTTCGTCCATCGTATGTGCTTTCTGGTGCGGCGATGAATGTCTGCTTCAACCAAGAGGAGCTTGAACGCTTCCTCAAGATGGCAGCAACTGTGAGCAAAAAGCACCCAGTGGTAATCTCTAAGTTCATGCTCAACACCAAGGAGATTGAGATGGACGCTGTAGCTAAGGATGGCGAAATCATCGCATATGCCATCTCCGAGCACGTAGAGTTCGCCGGTGTACACTCAGGCGACGCTACGATCCAGTTCCCTGCACAAAAACTCTATGTAGAGACCGTGCGCCGAATCAAGAAGATCTCTGGTCAAATCGCACGCGAGCTCAACATCTCTGGTCCATTCAATATCCAGTACCTCGCTCGCGAAAACGAGATCAAGGTAATCGAATGTAACCTCCGTGCTTCACGCTCGTTCCCATTCGTATCTAAAGTATTGAAGATCAACTTCATCGACATAGCCACTCGTATCATGCTCGGTCTCCCTGTAGAGAAACCAAGCAAGAACTTCTTCGACTTCGACTATGTGGGTGTCAAGGCATCGCAGTTCTCCTTCAACCGTCTGCAAAAGGCCGACCCAGTTATCGGTGTAGACATGACCTCTACGGGTGAGGTAGGTTGCCTCGGCGAGGATGCCAACGCGGCCCTCTTGACCTCTATGCTTTCCGTAGGCATGCGCGTACCAAAGAAGAATGTACTATTCTCTATCGGTTCGCCAAAGCAAAAAGCACAGATGCTCGATTCTGCACGCCAACTCATCGCGAAGGGCTTCAATATCTACGCTACCCTTGGTACAAGCCACTTCCTCACAGAGGCAGGTATCCCTAATACTACGGTTTACCAACCATCTGAGGAGGGTACTCCACAAGCTATCGACCTCATGCGCGAAGGCGTGATTGAGTTCGTAGTGAGCGTTCCAAAGGATATCGTGACCGACCCACAAAACGATGTTTGCTACCATGTTCGTCGTGCGGCTATTGACCTCAATGTGCCATTGCTCACCAATGCACGCCTTGCAGCAGCATTCATCAACGCCTTCTGCACCGTCGATGTCAACGACCTCGCTATCCAATCATGGGATGAGTATAAGTAGGAAGACCGTGTCTGTACCTACTGCTTCGACGGCTCATGCCCTTGTGAATAAACTAAATGCTCAGCAAATTTGCTGAGCATTTGTTTTCTTTGTCCATTGCCTCCAAATACTATTCAGGTACTTTTCCTTAAAAAATGCTTTTTCTTAAGATTTCATCCCGTAGTACCTCCCCAATCTCCCTCGGGCTAAAGACCAACGACGAACCAAAGAAGAACCTAGGAACACCCTAAGAACTCCGAACCATCAAAAAGTGCTTTTTATTAAGATTGCACTCTCTTTTACCTCTTTTATACCTTGCCTCAAAACACCGAGCGACGACCGAGAGAACACCGAGAAAACTCCGACTCAACTCCCTGCCTCCAAAAAAGCACTTTTCTTAAGATTGGCTTCCTAAAAAAGTTGACTCTGTTCCTAAAAAGGGTGACTCCCATCCTAAAAAGGTTGACTCATTTCCTAAAAATGTTTCGTGGCTTTGTTTATTAATCCCGAATCATATTCGGGTATTCTCGCCTCTAAACTCAGCGGGGTCCCCGATAACGCTCGTGGCGTTATGGGGTGCTCTTAAACTGTAGCTCGCCCCACGAACGTCCTCTAAACTGAAAATAGCGAAAAAAAATCGCTATTTTCTTGCACATCTGCAAATTTTTCACTACCTTTGCGGTCGCAATTCCACGCCGGGGGATGTCTGTACATCATCGGCGGAGGGTAGCAGACATATGAAAGGCGTTTATTAGCGCTTTGTTCTGACAAACTGAAATCTCGCAAATTTCAACAGGTATTCGGAACTTAGCAACGGTAGATGTCCAACGGGATATAAGATAATCCCTCTTGTGCCAATTTGGTACGTCATTTGCGTATATGTATATGCGCACACGCGTACCTTAACTATGATATAGCACGAGAGTATGTTTTATATTCGGCGTGGGCTTCGCGTTGTCGTTTCAATACCAAAGGCAATGCGAGAGCCTCAGTTTGTGGAACGGCAATAGTGCAAGTTTCACGCTTTTTTTATGTCCATATTGTTCACTAAAGGCGATAGAGACATGAAACTATCTTACATAATACCATTCTATAATGGTCAAGACACTATTCATCATTGTTTGGATAGTATATTGGCTATAGGATTAGATCTAAATGAGTTGGAGATAATAATTGTAGATGATTGCTCGCCTATGTCTGCTGAGAGTATAGTGAGTGACTATTTAGTAAAGTATAGAAATATTCGAATTATTCAACACTCAGTGAACAAACGACAAGGCGGAGCGAAGAACACTGGGATAGCACTAGCAAAAGGAAAATATATTGCTTTCGCAGATCAAGACGACACAATTATAGCCAATAATTCCAAATTAGCTTTAGACTTTGCATTACACCATGATGTAGATATGTTGGCGTGTCACTACACCATTCTGCATGAAGATAAAAATATACGAGAATATGGTATTGATAAAGGAGATAAGCAAATAATAAGTGGCAAAGAGTTTTGCGAGCAATATTTTGCCACGGGATATAATCTAGCTCCTTGGGCAAATCTCTATAAGCGCAACTTTTTGCAGAAAGTATCACGACCATACGAAGAAAATGTAGTAATGGAAGATGCTGATTGGATTGCATGGCATTGGATTCATGCTAATAAAGTCGGAATACTAAATATCCCTATTTACACTTGGGTTATGAACCCTACTTCTATAACGCACAGCCAACATTATATCAATCGTGCAGATTGGATTAAATATGGTTATCGAAAGATACGTGACGCTCATTCTTACAAAAGCAAATCATCTAAATTTTCCGAAATAATGGAAAATGACGGAAGACAAAATATCATTGGAGGAATGAAAAAGATTTGGAAAGTAGATAACTATTTTAAATTCTATCAACATTTAGCTCGCAGTTGCGACGCATACATACATACATACATACCGCTGCGCGAATTACAGAAAATGCAATGGTCAGGTTTAGTGAAACTACTAATACAATATCCAATTCTCTCTTGTATCTGTCTTTATCCAATAGGTTCAATTTTAAAACTAATCAACTATGCAAGACTCCAATGTAAATAGTCCTTTGCTCTCCGTCATTATCCCCATGTACAATTGCGCACCTGTTATTGTGCGCTGTTTGGATAGTATTGATTATCCTGACTGTGAGATAATTGTGGTGAATGATGGCAGTAGAGACAATGGTGCAGAAGTTGTAAAACAATATGCTGCTGATCACCCGCATGTGCGTTTAATCAATAAGCCAAATGGAGGTGTATCATCCGCACGAAATTTAGGAATAGAAGAAGCTATTGGAAAATATATATCTTTCATTGATGCAGATGATTATATTGTGAGTGGAGGTCTTGAACGAATAGTCAATCTTGCAGAAGAACATAATGCAGATGTAGTTAAGTTTAAGAATAGAAGCGTTCAAAATTCTTCTGAGTTAGATAAATCATCCGTATCAGATACACCCATAAATATAGAAATAACTACTGGCGATGGGGTTCTCAATCGACATGATATATCTGATTATATTGTATGGGACGCAATATATAGGCGTGCTGTCATTGTAGAGAATAAAGTTCTTTTCAAAACGGATTTGTGTTTGAGGGAAGATGATACTTTTATGGGTATGCTATATTGCCATGCAAATGTTGTTATAGCAACAGATTTACCATTATATAGATATGTTTCTGCATCTAATTATAGCTCTACACATAACCAATCTGTTGAAAAACAGAGAAGATTAATTATCAGCGGACTAAAGGCTGCGCAGCATAGGGGACATTATGTGCAAGAACACAAACCTGAAGTGATGAGGCTGGAACGCCTCAAATATATGCGTTGGGTATGTACTGTACGTAATGCTATTTCTGCCCAATTAACATTGAAAGAGTATAAAGCATTACTCAACGACTTCCGTAAAGAGAATATATATCCCTTAGATTATGCTTGGATTAAAGTTGCTGGATGGGATTATGCTTTCAAACCCTACATGAAGCGGGTGCTACAAACCTTCATGATAAATAATCCATGGCTAGTTTGGTTACCTGCTAAGTGGTATTATAGTAAACGCAAATGATACCTAAGATAATACATTATTGTTGGTTTGGAGGGAAAGCTGTTCCTGATAATTTGCAGCGATACATGGCAACATGGCGAATGCTGATGCCTAATTGGGAAATAAAAGAGTGGAATGAACACAATTTCTCAATAGCAACGGCACCCATATATGTACAGGAGGCATATCGTGAACAAAAATGGGCTTTCGTATCTGATTACGTACGGCTTTGGGCACTTAATCAACATGGTGGAGTTTATCTAGATACGGATGTAGAAGTGTTGAAATCATTTGAGGATTTACTAAATAATATAGCATTTATTGGGCTAGAAGAGTCACTGGCACATTTGCCAGGCACTTGCGTGATGGGTTGTGAAGCACAATGTAAATGGGTCAAAGATATGCTTACATTATATGATGATATTCGTTTTGTTCGTAAGGATGGAACATTTGATATGACCACAAATGTCCAACGAATGGGAAAGAAACTTGTAGAACAAGGTTTTATCCCATGTAGAAAAGAACAATATGTAGATGTATATGGACTACGAATTTACACACACGATTATTTTTCGCCAATAACCTCTACTCGCGTAATGCGTAAAACCAACAATACCTATTGTATTCATCATTTTGCAGGTAGCTGGACAAACAAAAGACATTATCGTTTGCGCGATAGCTGGATTGTGCGCGAAACGATAAATGCGCTTATACAAATCAAACGGAAACTAAAAGGAATAGATTGATATGAAAAAAGATGTTTATGTTGTGGTCGGGCAATATAGTCCAGAACGGAAATCATGCGTTCTAAATGAACTGATAGATTGCTTAAAGCAATTAGGAGAAGTCAATATATTTGATATGCCTACTGCTGATTCTGCCGATTCTGGCGAAGTCAATGACAATATTATTGTACATCGTTATGCTTGCCCTGAAAGGAGTGTAGCAAATGTTGCACAACGCGTTCCAGAAATAGTGCGAGATCTTGTGCACTTAGGAGCAAAAGAATACTACTTAGACTATGGTGTAGAAAAAGAGTATCAATCTACTATGAAGTTGATAAAGAATGCTTTACACACTTATGGAGTCAGAGTATATATCTTCAACAAGCATACTCCTTTCCGTTGGCTACGCAATTTGATTTGGGATATTAAGTTTCAACTCAGTGGGTGGAAACTTCAAGAGCAAGAAGAACAGGAGATAGAGCAAGTAGAAGGCATGTCTGGTCATGGTAGCATGCAGGGTTTTGTGCTTTACAAGAAATATGAAGCAGTTCGCGAGGAGCGAAAGAGAATACATGAACTAAGAAAGCACAACTAAACCCGCTACCCTTGCGCTACCTTTACGCAAGAATGGCATTGTATCTAATAATAAGCTATTATATTGCCATTCTACGGCACAATCTTCGGCACTCGAAAACTTTTTTCAAAAAAACACACCCTAAAACTTGCATATTTCGCAAAAATGTAGTACTTTTGTGCCCGAAATGTTGTATATATATATACTTATTGTATTTATATAAAATAAAATGGGCATAATAGATTGGGTATATGACCAAGAAATTCGTGGTAACTACACTTTTTCACAAGAAGAAGTAGTTGCTGCATTACCAGATAAGTCGAAGGGTAACATAAAAACCACATTAGGACGCTTGATTAAGCGCGGACGTTTGCAGTCTGTATATAATGGTTTTTATGTGATTGTTCCTGTACACTATCAATTAAAGGGCGTTATACCACCAACTTACTACATTGATAATCTAATGCGGTATATCAACAAACCGTATTACATCTCTCTGTTGTCAGCAGCCGCAATGCATGGCGCTGCGCATCAGAGAGCTATGTACACGCAAATAATGACTGTGCCGCCAAGAAAAAATGAAACAAGAAAAAATCCTTTACTGGATTGGAATTATAGACAGAATATGCCCACCGAATTTTTGCTATCTAAGAATGCGGAAATGGGGGTTCTATGGGTATCATCATTAGAATTAACAACCATTGATTTGGTGCAATTCGCACATAATGTTGGTGGGTATCAACGAGCCGCCACAGTACTTGCTGAGTTATGCACAGAATTAAATGTTGAAAAGATTGTAGCTATACTACCATATACCACTATCGCAACCATTCAACGATTGGGGTATTTGTTGGAATATGTCTTAGAAGAATCGCAGTTGGCGAATGATCTTTATAGCAAAATATCGCAACAGAATCAATTGAAGAGCATATTGTTAGATACGAAACAACAAAAAAATCCAAATAACACACCTAATCGTTGGCATGTGAACGCCAATGTAGAAATAGAAATAGACGAATTATGGTAAATCGTGCATCTATAATGGCATGGAACGAACATGCTCCATGGATAGAACCAGCAATGGTAGAACAGGATTTGATAATCTGCAGAGCACTGGTTGGTATCTTTAGTGATGAGTTCTTGCGTGAGCAATTGGCATTCCGTGGAGGCACTGCGCTCCACAAACTGTATATGCATCCTCAACCACGCTATAGCGAGGATATTGATCTTGTACAAATCAATCCAGGACCGATTAAGCCCATTTTATACAGATTAGGAGAAGTTCTAAGTTGGATGCCAGACCGTGTTACAAAAGTCAAACGATACAATAACACCATTCTTTTTCGCATGGAATCAGAGATTCCTCCTGTGCAGCCGATTCGTTTGAAGGTGGAGATTAACTGCTTTGAGCATTTTAATGTGTTGGGATTGCAACGCATTCCTTTTGAAGTTAATAATCCGTGGTTTAGTGGTAAATGCGAACTAACCACCTATACCTTTGAAGAACTTGTTGGAACGAAACTTAGGGCTCTGTACCAACGCAAGAAAGGACGTGATTTGTTTGATTTGCAAATTGCACTTCAAAAAGCAGCTCCTAACATAGACCAAGTTATGGAATGTTATAATCGTTATATGGAGTTTGTGGTCGATAAAGTTCCAACCTACAAACAATTTGCACAAAATATGGAATTGAAGATGGAGGATCCAGATTTTCTACATGATACAGAATTACTTCTTCGTACAGATTCAGAACCTTTTGACCCTGCAACAGCCTATCAATTGGTGAAAGAAACATTTATTGAACGCATGCCTGGTAAAAGAGAATAAGTGCAATTTATTACTCACCTTCGCTACAATCGTCTTATCTCGCCTAATGGGCTCGAACGATTAATCGCAAGCGATTCTTCGGCACACAAAAACTTTTTTCAGAAAAAATACACTCACGAACTATTCGGTGTTTTTGATGTATTTTGTTCGGTGTTTTTGAGGTATTTTGATCTGTAATTTAGAGGATATTCTTACATAATTACGACAAACTTTCGGCACAATCTTCGGCACGAAGAAAAAAATAACAAAAAAAATCACTCAAGCGGGAGGCGTTGGTAATCAACACCTTCCGCTTGCTTTAAGTACCTTGTTACAACAAAATTCACAAATCTTCGGCACAAAACCCCTTCCGTGCCGAAGATTTTTGCAGCATTATTATAGAAGCGTGTCCATATTGCCTCCCACCAAATTGACAATATAATTTTTGTTTTGTCCACTAATGCAGTGTCATTGCATTCATTTGGGCAAACAAAAAATAATTATAGAATTGTCATTAATTGTCGATTTTAATTGTCATGAATTGTCTTTACTATCAATTTCTAGGTCACTACATGTTATAAGATTTCTGTGCGAAGCGAGTAGGAGCATATTTATTCGCAGCAAAAAAGCCACCGAAAGCCCATAGAACTCCCATAGATCTCCTATGGTGCTCCCGAAACTCACAGGGAATTTCATACCCGATTTAGCAAAATATAGATTCTCGCAAAACTTTTTGCACATTTGCTTGCGAATATGCTCAAAAATTCGTACCTTTGCAGCGGTATTTACGGAAGAATCCAAATGCTATAAAGACTTTGGACAAGCTATCCAATCGTAAGAAGAGTATAAATAATTTTGGATAATTTTCTATAATATACTACAATTTTTGGAGCGAATAATAATTTTTGTCACAAATAAATATTTGTTTTTATGCAAGCTTTAACAGCAACTAACTTTACCTTCTCAGGTCAAACCAATGTGTACCACGGCAAAGTGCGTGATGTATATTTCATCGGTGAGGACTGCCTCGCTATGGTAGCCACCGACCGTATTTCTGCTTTTGATGTCATCCTGCCAAAGGGTATTCCATTCAAAGGCCAAATCCTCAACCAAATCGCGGCTAAGTTCCTCGATGCAACGGCTGACATCGTTCCTAACTGGAAGCAAGCCACTCCCGACCCTATGGTGACCGTAGGTGTACGCTGTGAGGGTTATCCTGTAGAGATGATCGTTCGCGGTTACCTCTGCGGCTCTGCATGGCGTGCTTACAAGAGCGGCGTGCGTGAGATCTGCGGCGTACAACTCCCAGAGGGCATGCGCGAGAACGAGAAGTTCCCTACCCCAATCATCACTCCTACAACCAAAGCTGAAATTGGCGCACACGATGAGGATATCTCTCGTGAAGAGATTATCGCTCAAGGACTTATCCCAGAGGCAGAGTACGAGCAATTGGAGAAGTACACACTTGCTCTCTTCAACCGCGGTCAAGAGATTGCTGCTAAACAAGGACTTATCCTTGTGGATACCAAATACGAGTTTGGTAAACACGGCGATCAAATCCTTCTTATGGATGAGGTACATACTCCAGACTCCAGCCGCTACTTCTATGCTGAGGGCTACGAGGAGCGTTTTGAGGCAGGTGAACCACAAAAGCAACTCTCTAAAGAGTTTGTGCGTGAGTGGTTGATGGACAACGGTTTCCAAGGCAAAGAGGGACAACAAGTGCCAGAGATGACCGATGAAGTAGTGGCAGGCATCACCGCCCGCTATATCGAACTCTACGAAGGTATCACCGGCGAAAAACTCGTCCTCGACGCAGAAACAGAGGACATCGCTGCACGCATTGAGAAAAATTTGAACGTATATTTTGCAAAATAATAAGACCGCCTTGCGGCTGTTAGATATTAGACCACTATGTTGTTAGACCACCCTGCGGGTTGTTAGATTATAGAATTCTAACATCTCGTAGTGGAGTGGTTTATAACTTCAACCACGAGTAATCCAAATAATAAACTTTAAAGAATATTACAATCATGAAAAAGATTCTTTTCGCTGTGTTAGGCACATTGATTTGTGCATCGTTGTTTGCAGAAAATAATTCTTCTGCTATTGTCTATACAGAAGATAGTTTGAGCGCAGAATTGAAGATTACTTCTACTTACTTTGATGGAGAGGAACACTTTTTTACCTTTAAAATTCCTCAAAACAAAACAATCAAAGTAACTCGTATCAATAGTGTATATTTCAAAGGGGCAATAGATAGAGTAATTTCTCTCTATGTAAATGATACAGAAGACATTATTAGTAATCATGAGAAATTTAATATTGGTGTGTATGTTGATACCCTCGTTAATGCAGGCGGCTTCACATTTGTAATAGACAACATACCAGAAGATTACGCTTATCAGCCAAAAGATCCTGCTATTACCGTTCGTTTTGCAGTGATAGATGAGCACCCTTCTACCGAATCTATCTTACTGAATGGTGATGTAGAGGTTGTTTCGGGTGCATTTAGCACATCAGGTAATCAAGATTTTATGGGTACCAAGGTGACAGCTATCTTGGGTGACGATTATAATGAATACACTTGCTTTGGTTCTGCTCGTGGTGGTATGATTCGTGGTAGTAATGAGGGCTATTTGATTCTTAGTGGTAATCCTAACGGTTATGGTAATCGCAATGTATATATCAACCGCTATACATCAAATGGCGATGTGATTATGACCGCAGGTTCTGGTCAAGTAGGTATCGGCGTGGATGATCCTGAATACAAATTGGATGTAGCAGGTACAGTTCATGCCAATAGTATTATTGCAGATGGTAATATTCGTGCAAGTGAGATTATCGTAAGTACGACTGGTGCTGACTTTGTTTTTGCTGATGATTATCAATTGCGTCCACTGAGCGAGGTAAAGACTTTTATTCAAGAAAACAAGCACTTGCCAGAAATTAAATCAGCTCAAGAGATGCAAGAGAATGGTGTGGGCATTAATGAATTGCAAACACAACTTTTGCAGAAGATAGAGGAGTTGACGCTCTATATTCTCCAACAGGAGGAGAGAATAAAGGCGTTAGAAGCAGAGTTGAATAAGTAAAATTATGTGAAATAATATCTTATGAAAAAGGTCATCATTTATTTCACTACATTGTTGTTGTCTATACCAACATGGATATTTGCACAAGA
>JAZNPR010000028.1:0-6933 GCA_045589755.1 Paludibacteraceae bacterium | reverse complement strand
GTCTTTTGAGTAGCGGTGGTAGAGTGAACAGTAGTCATCAAACCATCGGTGATACCCCATTTGTCGTTCAACACCTTAGCGATAGGAAAGTCGGATCGTAGCCATGTCGTTCTGTGAGCCAAGGAGTTGAATACAAATTTTGTCTTCCTAAGACCGCTTGGCCTCCGACTTGTCTTTTGAGTAGCGGTGGTAGAGTGAACAGTAGTCATCAAACCATCGGTGATACCCCATTTGTCGTTCAACACCTTAGCGATAGGAGCCAAGCAGTTGGTGGTGCAAGAAGCGTTAGATACGAATTGTGTACCCTTAACATAAGTCTTCTCGTTTACACCGCATACGAACATTGGAGTGTCGTCCTTAGAAGGAGCAGACATAACTACATATTTAGCACCAGCCTCCAAGTGAGCTTGAGCTTTATCTTTAGAGAGGAACAAACCAGTAGACTCAACTACGTACTCTGCGCCTACCTCATCCCATTTCAAATCAGCTGGGTTGCGCTCTGCAGTTACGCGGATAACCTTACCGTTAACGATGAGCTTGCTGTTCTCAACATCAGCCTCGATAGTTCCTTCGAACTGACCGTGCATGGTGTCGTACTTGAGCATGTATGCCAAATAATCTACTGGGCAGAGGTCGTTGATACCTACGATCTCGATGTCATTGCGTTTCATAGCTGCACGGAAAACGAAGCGTCCGATACGGCCAAAACCATTAATACCTACTTTTGTCATTGTTGTAAAAGTTTAAAAAAATTAATATTAATTTTGTTTCTATTGTTTCGTTTTTGAAAGCCCTTCCCTTGAGGGAGGGGTTTGGGGTAGGCCCCCATTTCTCAAAATCGGTGCAAAATTACAGAAAATTTGTGAAACCTGCAAATTTTTTATATATTTGCTATTTTTGTTTTACAAAAAAGTGCATTTTTTGGTCATTTTCGCCCAAAATCGGCAGGAATCTCACCCCAGCGCTCTGTCTCCCACTTGTAGATGGGTGTTGTCCATGTGTTTTCATGCAGCCATTTTTCAGCGGCGCGCACTGCCAACAACAGGTCCTGATTCTTGGCGTTCCACTCCAGTTTCGTCTTGCATTGCTTCTGCCTTACCCATGAGATAGCAGTTTTGCTGTCTGAGTACAATGCCCAAGGTAAATTGTTGATTTTCAAATATGCTAACCCGAGCACGATAGCTAAGAACTCGCCAATATTATTCGTTCCATCCACATATGGACCACGATGAAAAACCTGCGTTCCTGTGTCGGCTATGACCCCACGGAACTCCATCAGTCCAGGATTACCTGAACAGGCGGCATCTACTGCGAGGGCGGGGAGAATAGGGCTACTCTGTAGCGGTAATGTCGGCTGCGCCGAAGTTGTGTCGCTTGCAGCGAGGTGACGGCTACTTTGTAGCTGTTTCGGTTTGCGAGTGATATAATCTTCGGGATTGGCGGCGAAAGCCGCTTCGGCTTCTGCACGGGTAGCAAAACCTTTGTACTTGGCAGCAACGCCTTTCACCTGCGCTTCGCACGCAGCCCACGAGTCGTATATTCCCGCTTCACGACCTTGCCAAACTACATAAAATTTTGCTTTTTGTTTTGCCATGTAAGAAAAAAGTAGTATCTTTGCATCGAAGTTTGGTAGCTCCATCGGGAATCGAACCCGAATCTAAGTCTTAGGAGGACCTTATTCTATCCATTGAACTATAGAGCCGCGAATTGCGGCGCAAAGGTACAACTTTTTTTTGATATATGAAAGAAATACTTGATTTTTTGACAGAATTATCCTGTAATAACAACCGCGAATGGTTTAATGCGCACAAAGATTGGTACCGTGATTGCCATCTGCGATTTGAACAGTTTACTGCCAATTGGTTGGCTCGCCTTGCAGACGTAGATCCTGAATTGGCAAGTTTGCAGCCGAAGGATTGTATTTGGCGCATCTATCGCGATGTGCGTTTCTCGCATGACAAATGCCCCTTCAAGGAGTGGTTTGGCGTGTTCCCTGCGGCAAAAGGCGGCAAGAAAAGCGATAGAGGTGGGTACTATATTCATATTCAACCCGATAAATGTATGTTCGCAGGTGGTATGTGGTGCCCTAACAAAGACTTGTTGCACGCTGTTCGCCGAGAGATATTGGCGAACTATGACGAGGTGGAGGATATTTTTGCTAATCCTGTGACCAACAAGTATTTCCAAGACTTCGATACCGACCAGATGCTCAAGAAAGTGCCACAGGGTTTCCCCTCAGACTTTGTGCATGCGGATTGGTTAAAGCGCAAAGCATATACTTTTTCTATACCGCTAACGAATGAGCAAGTGTGTAGTCTTGATTTCTTGGATTTGGTGACGGATATCTCTCGTGCAGCCAAACCGATTAACGATTTTCTTAACTATACTTTTGAGGAATACGGAGAGTTTCCTGATAGACGATAAAACAAAATCCCCAGCGGTTGCTGGGGATTTTTGTGTTTGGATATTGGTTATCGGATATTGGAATTAGAGCAATTCTACTGAGCGGTTGACAAATTTAGCCAACGCCTCGCCCTTCAACTGACCTGCTGCCAACATGGCAATGTCGATAAGTTGGTGAATCTTCTCAGACGATGTTGCGTATGCACCATATTGCTCCTTGAGCTGTTGTTTGAGTGCCGCCAACTCTTTGGTTACATTGGTTACAGCATCCTTCTCCTCTTGGCTGAGGTCGGCATCTTTCTTTCCCTTTTGTGCCTCTTGCAAGGTAGCCTCCTCTGATTTCTTGGCTGCTATTTGCTCCAAGAGTGGGGTGGTGCCTTCGGCGCAAGCGGTAGTAATCTCGCCGAGCAATGCCTTCACCTTGTCGTTGGCAGTGTTGATGACCAAGTTGTATTGGTCGGGCATATTGCCATAGAATGACATGCCTTGTTGGTGAGCTGACATCTCCTTCATGCGGCGCATGAATTCGTTTTGGGTCAAGAAAACAGGAAGCGCATCTGCAGAAACGGCCTCTAAACTTACATCATAGCGGGTTTTATCGGTTTTTGGCAACAGAGATTCGAAGGTGTAGCGAAGCGCATCTTCCTCATTGGCTGTGAGTTCCACTTTCGCTTTGTCTTCTTTTTGAATGATGTTTTCAATCACATCGGAGTCCACGCGCACAAAACGAATAGCGCCTTTCTTGTCATCAGAGTCGGTTGTATGCTCAAAGCTCTTTTGCTCAAATTGTGACATCGCATGTACATCTAACTCGCCGTCCATAAGGAGTACGTCATAGCCCTTCTCCTTGGCGCGTTGGATATAGGCGTAAGAAGCATCAGCGTCTTGTGCATACAGCATGATGAGGTCGCCATTCTTGTCGGTTTGAGCATCTTTGACTTGTGCTTTGTACTCCTCGAAAGTGAAGTACTTGCTATCAATATTCTTGAGCAACGCAAAGCCCACAGCACGGTCGTAGAACTTATCATCGCTGAGCATACCGTATTGGATGAAGAGTTTGATGTCGTCCCACTTCTTCTCAAAGTCCTCGCGGTCATTCTTGAATATCTCTGCCAATTTGTCAGCCACTTTCTTAGTAATGTGGTTGGAGATTTTCTTCACATTGTTGTCGCTCTGCAAGTACGAACGGCTCACATTGAGTGGAATATCTGGTGAGTCAATCACACCATGAAGCAATGTCAAGTATTGTGGCACGATATTCTCCACCTCATCTGTTACAAACACTTGGTCGCAGTAGAGTTGGATCTTATTGCGTTGAATATCAATATTATTCTTGATGCGAGGGAAATACAGGATACCCGTCAAATTGAATGGGTAATCCACATTCAGGTGGATATGGAAGAGTGGCTCATCCATCTGATGAGGATAGAGCTGATGATAGAACTTCTTGTAGTCCTCTTCGGTCAAATCCGCAGGCTTGCGTGTCCAAGCAGGATTGACATCGTTGATGATATTCTCCTCGCCAGTCTCCACTTGCTTGCCGTCCTTCCACTCTTTTTTCTTGCCGAAAGCAATCTCTACAGGGAGGAACTTGCAGTACTTGGTGAGCAATCCCTCTATGGTTGCATCTTCCAGATACTGAGCGTATTCGTCGTTGATATGCAATACAATGTCTGTTCCGCGCTCTGACTTGATGGTCTCTTCCATCGTATATTCAGGCGAACCATCGCATGACCAGTGTACCGCCTTTGCGTCCTCTTGGTAACTGAGGGAGAAAATCTCCACCTTATCAGCCACCATAAACGCAGAGTAGAAACCAAGACCAAAGTGACCGATGATGGCAGCAGCGTTGTCTTTGTATTTATTTACAAACTCCTCTGCGCCAGAGAAGGCGATTTGGTTGATGTATTTATCGACCTCTTCGGCGGTCATACCGATACCGTGGTCTTGCACGGTGAGGGTCTTTTTCTTTTTATCAATAAGTACACGCACGCGCGTGTCGCCCAACTCGCCTTTCGCTTCGCCCACAGAGGCAAGAGTCTTGAGTTTCTGGGTGGCATCTACAGCGTTGCTTACCAACTCACGGAGAAAAATCTCGTGGTCGGAATAAAGAAATTTCTTAATGATGGGGAATATGTTTTGTGATGTTACCCCGATGTTTCCTTTTGTCATAATATTTGTAGTTTTAAAAGTTCTAAAAGTTTTGAAAGTTCTAAGGTGTATCTACAAAAAGTTTGCCAAAGTAGCACGACTGACAATTTGGCAGAATATTGAATATTTAGAAGCGATAGTTGAATTTTATTTGCTCATTTCAAAAAAATATAGTACTTTTGCAGCCGAAAAATAGATGTGAAAAGCTAACAACAAATATATGTCATTAAAATACGTAAAATACCTTCCTCTTTTTCTTCTCCTTATTGGTTGTCGCACACAGCAATCCCTTCCTATTAAGGATAGAGTGGGGGGAGGTTTCACACCAGATACCACCGTTCTCCCATCTTTCCCTGCGGAGGCATTATATGTGTTAGGTGCTAAGTGGGAGGCGGATAGTATGTTGCAGCAGGAGCAAAGCATTGCCGATTACATGGAGCAAGAACTCATACGCTTGTATCCCGAAAAGGCATATAAGGGGTATATCAACAAACTCTGTTCGGTGGCAGACCGCTTGCTGGTTAGTTCGGCGCAACTCCCCACGCTCTTTGTCCCCAAGCAACAAGAGTTGCGATTTGTGCAAGCTCATTCATCCAGTAGCGCGCTGTACGCAGTGTTAGATTCGTTGTCGGCAGATGAGGAGTTGCAGGTGCTGGAACTCACGCCGCAAGAGGAGGCCGATTGGCAACAACTGCAAGCTTTGGTGCATGCAGAGCAGCCGCTTACCCGCGAAGCGTTTGATACATTGGATATATCGTATTTTGATGAGGAGAATATCCTACTCACGCTGCTATTATGGCGTGGACCAAGGATGTTCTACCGCGTGTTGCAGAGCAAGGCGCGTGCGGAGAAACTGGCGTATTACTACTATGGCGAGGCCACAAATAATGGTCGTCCTGGCGATGCGTTCAAGCATATTTATGTGAATGTGCTACTGCGTACTTATGTGGGTGAGTGGCTATCGCATGCGATTATGGATGTGTTTTGGGAATGGAAGAGCCCCAATGCTCCGTGCGATTATTATATGGATATGCACAATAATATCATTGGTCGCCAAACGCGCTACGCGGATTTCACGACGATTGACACGCAGTGCAATGCCGACATGCGCCATTGGCTGCTATGGGCAGAGAATGTGCAGCATTTCATTCAGGATTCGGTGAACGGTGATTTTCAGGGTTGGGATAAAGAAACGCCCACTTTCATCGTGGAACCTGCCGCCAAGCAGGTCAGTAACACACAGTATATATATTGGGATAAATAAACAACGAGCATGCCTCTGAGCATGCTCGTTTTAGTTAATTCTTGAACTGCAACTCGCCATCGCGGAGTTCGACGATTACGGGCTGTTGGTGATTGACCTTGCCCGCAATAATGGCCTTACTCAATTCGTTGAGCACCAATCGTTGCAACGCACGCTTCACAGGGCGAGCACCAAACTGCGGATCGTAGCCCTCACGAGCGATATAATCGATCGCATCATCGGTTATACGCAAATCTACTCCGCTTTGCATCAGCATCTTATGCACACCATCAATCTGCAAGCCCACGATATCGCGAATCTGATTCTCATTCAGCGGCGTGAACATAATCGTCTCATCAATACGGTTCAAGAACTCTGGGCGAATCGTTTGCTTCAACAATTCCATCACCTGTTGGCTCGTTTTCTCGTGATCGATGCCCTGCTCCTCATTCTCGCGGATGAGTTGGCTACCAAGGTTCGAGGTGAAAATAATCAAGGTATTCTTAAAGTTCACCGTGCGACCCTTGTTGTCGGTCAAGCGGCCATCGTCTAACACTTGCAACAGCACATTAAACACATCGGGGTGTGCCTTCTCTATCTCGTCAAAGAGCACCACGCTATAAGGTTTGCGGCGGATGGCTTCTGTGAGTTGTCCACCCTCGTCATAGCCCACATAGCCCGGAGGCGCACCAATCAATCGGGTGGCAGCGAACTTCTCTTGATACTCCGACATGTCAATACGCGTCATCATATTCTCATCATCGAACAGATACTCCGCCAATGCTTTCGCCAACTCCGTTTTACCCACACCCGTCGTTCCTAAGAATATAAACGAACCGATAGGACGTTTAGGGTCTTGCAAGCCTGCACGAGAGCGACGAATAGCATCGCTAACTGCCTGAATAGCTTCGTCTTGCCCCACAACACGCTTGTGCAACTCCTCCTCCAAATGCAGGAGCTTATCTCGCTCGGATTGCATCATTTTCGTCACAGGAATACCCGTCCAACGAGCCACTACTTCGGCAATATCGTCCTCATCAACCTCCTCCTTAATCAGACTCTCGCCTTGCATCGCATGTAGTGCCTCTTGCGCAGCTTTGATGTTCGCCTCTGCCTGCTGCAAACGACCATAGCGA
>JAZNPR010000027.1:0-3609 GCA_045589755.1 Paludibacteraceae bacterium | reverse complement strand
TTGAACAGAAACTAAACACCATTAACCCCTAATAACACATGCTTTGAAGTGCGATATACACAAAAAGAACGTGTAAAATCAAGAAAAACGCAAAAAAACACAAAATAATTTGCAAATGTGCGCAAAAAACCGTACCTTTGCGTGCTTTTTATGGGGGTATATTTTCTGCGCTGAAAAACACGAACAGAGAGAAACACATTTACCACCCATCGTGAGCACCAATTACAGTAGAATATTTATATACAATCATGAGAAACGAATACAATCATTTCCCCAATGCGAAACGCCTCTTTTACAGGGCGTTGCATATCGTTGTGATATGCATTTTGATGTGTGTAGGTGCAATGCCTCTATCTGCGCAGGTGTATTCCACCGCGCAACGCTACACGCCATACGACTCGCGCACCAACGCAGCGTATGGTGCTTCGTATAGTAGCAATAACTATGCAGAGCAACCAGCGTACAATACTTACCAATCCACAGTGTATCAACCCTTTGAGTCCTCGCTCCCCAGCGACAACACCCCTGTGTATAGCAATGGACAGGGCGAAGGCGAAGGTAATGGTGGAAGAAGAAATGTTACTAACAGGCAAAACTCCTTCCCCGACCGTCCAGATACCCCTCCTGCTGAGGGTTCCCCTGTTGGCGAGGCATGGATAATGTTGCTGTTTGCTGCCGCCGCTGCCTTGGCAATCTTTATCCGCCAGAGGAAAGCCAATGTTAGAGTGTAGGGTGTAGAGTGTAGGGTGTAAAGGCAAGGGGAGCAGCAGAGCTGCAATCCAATCCTATATCCAATAGCCAATTGCCCCAAAACCACCCCACCTACTGGGTGGATAAATAAAACGTCGCACAGCGACAATAAGCGATCTTTGAAATATTGAAAATGACTAAAATTACATTTTTGTTCACTTAGCTGATGCAAAAATATGCATTTTTATTCACTTTCCAGTAAGAAAAATACACATTTTCTTGCAATAACGACATTTTTGTTGTATCTTTGCACCCGAATTTGAAACTTATTGATGTGTTTTTTGCATATTTTTGACTTATGTTGCAACGTTATGTAAATATTCTTAGTGACCAACGCGAAGAATTAACGAACAGACAGTGGAAAAACATTGTCAGACGTGAGGAAGAGAAAGAGATTAATCTCAATAGTCCTCTCGCACAAGTGGTGATAGGTGTTCGCCGTAGTGGTAAATCTACTCTTTGCAGCAAAGTTATGCTGGAAAGTGGGCTACCATTTGGCTATATCAACTTCGATGATGATCGTTTAGGTAAACTGACGGTGGATGCTTTTGATACATTGCTTCGAGCTCTTTACCAACTGAATGGCGATTTCAATCATCTATTCTTAGATGAGGTGCAAAACATAGAAGGTTGGGAGTTATTCGTCAATCGCATGTTACGACAAGGTATGCACATGCTTATAACTGGTAGCAATGCCAACTTGTTGAGTGGCGAATTAGCCACCCACTTGACAGGGCGCTATCACCAAATAGAATTGATGCCATTCTCTTTTCAAGAGTATTGTTCGTGTAAGGATGTGAACACATCGTCCTATACCACCAAAGCAATAGCACTGCGAGATAAAGCATTAAATGATTATCTCTTTGCAGGAGGATTCCCTGAGTTGTTATTGCTCAGCGAAGCGGAACAAGGTGATTATGTACGCTCATTGGTACGGACTATTGTGGAAAAGGATATCGCAAAACGCTATAAGCTCCGTTATGCGCAGACCTTGATGGATGTTGCTAATCAGGTGTTAGATGAGTTTTCTCAGGAACATTCCTTTGCCACAGTACAAAAGAAGCACAACCTCAAGTCGCCCAATACAGCCAAGAAGTATTTGCAGTACTTGCAGAATGCCTATTTGGTGTTAGCGATGCCTCGTTTCTCTCTCAAGAGTTCTGAGCGCAGGAGTGTGCATAAGTATTATGCCATTGACCCTGCTATGATTGCCAAGCGTGACGAAGCGTTAATGACGGAAAGTCTTGGCTTGCGTTTGGAGAATATGGTAGCCGTTGAACTAAAACGCCGTGCAGCTATTGATGAGCAGATTTTTTATTTCCGCAAGGTGCGTGAATACGAAGTGGATTTTGTGCGCGTGAAGGGTACACATGTGGAAGAACTGATTCAAGTAACATATGACTTTACGCAGCCACGAACCAAGTTATATAATCGCGAGGTCGGCAATCTTGTTAAAGCAAGTAATATTTTGCATTGCGACAATCTAACTTTGGTTATGATGTATGGTGAGCAACGCGACATTGTAGAAGGTGGCAAAACGATTCATTGTGTGTTAGCAGCACAGTGGTTACTACGATAAGTCGCCAATCGAAATAAAATGTAAGTAACAGTCAGACGCAGGAAACTGTGTCTGATTTTGTTATTGGTCTTTTCAATATTCACAATAACCTAAATCGAACTTCGCGAGTTCGATTTAAGAGGAGGAGTGGCGGCGAGCCAAACTCATACAGATGAGTTTCTTCTCGCAAGCACACTCCGACGAGGGCACTGGTCATTGGCTTGACCTCTGCTCACAAAATAAAAACGAATAAAACAATAAAAACAATATGAAAACATTTACAACTTACGCCGAGAAGAAGGCGAAACAATTTTTTAACCTATTACAAGGATATACCAAAGGTATACGAATAACTGCCATCCTCATTCTCCTACTAATGGGAGTTGGTAACGCGTGGGCGTATGATATTAAGTGTACCTTCATTTATGACAACTCTAAAACGCAATGGTCATCTGTACAATTAATGGTTGGACATGGTAGTTGGTCACAGGGATACATGATGACGCGAATAGCCAATACCCAATTGTGGTATTACACTTTTTCAAGCACTTGGGGTGGCGCTACGCAAATCTGTGTCTTCAACGCAAGTTCTGCATGGAGTGGTGAGGGTAATTCCGTCTCACACAGAAGCGGTTACATGGATCAAAATACAGCTGTGAAAAACTTATCTGGAAATATGACAGATGGTGTTCAGTTAATTACTACTACGAATGGTAATGATGGGACAGCTATGTCAACAACATACTATTCTTCATACACAGGACTCAATACTAACCAAAAAGCGACGGTACAATTAACTACTGACGGATCAACTTACTCTGATAACTCAAATGCAGGTTCAGTAAGTATTAGCACCTACAAACTCAAAAGCACAAGTGCTTCGGAATCTTCGACAGGAACTACAAATGCAGATGCTGCGCGTACCGCCAGCGTTTCTATGACTGCAACCGCTAAAACAGGTTATATATTTGTTGGTTGGTACGATTCAAGTGGTACACAACTAACAACAAATGTCGAATATACTTATACCTGCTCTGGTTCCACAGCCACCTATTACGCCCGCTTCAAAGCAAAAACCTATACCGTCACCCTCGATAATCAAGGTGCAACAACGGCAGGTGCTGCGAGTGTTACAGCTACCTACAATGCCGCAATGCCAGGTATAGCGAATAATTTGCCAAAGAAAACAGGATATACCTTTAACGGCTATTTTGATGCGAAATCTGGCGGCAATCAATACTATAAAGACGATGGTACTAGTGCAAGAACTTGGAACAAAACATCCAACACCACTCTCTATG
>JAZNPR010000026.1:0-31587 GCA_045589755.1 Paludibacteraceae bacterium | reverse complement strand
TGCCCTTAGGTGCCATACCTGGACGGAAACCTGGGATGTTGGCTTTCTTACGAATTTGGATAAGTTCTTTTTGAACTGCCTCTTGATAGTCTGCTGGCTCCACAGTCATGGTGATTACCGCAGTGAGGTCTTTGATTTCTGATTGATTAATTTGCATAATATTTATTTTTAGTTCGTTTTACTCACGTTTTGTGCGCTCTGCGCAAGTTGTGTCTTGCAGGG
Organism: Paludibacteraceae bacterium; assembly: GCA_045589755.1. Classification (GTDB taxonomy): domain Bacteria; phylum Bacteroidota; class Bacteroidia; order Bacteroidales; family Paludibacteraceae; genus Colicola. The sequence goes on along the minus strand of JAZNPR010000026.1, from coordinate 31,365 downwards.
CAAGAGGTTGTGCGCCGTTGGCGGGTTGTGTCGCTTCGCGAGGTTACCGCTACATAGTAGTCATCACCCACGCGTAGCGTGCTCTACCTCGCCCATAGGCGACATTACTTCGGCAAAGCCGACTTTACGCGCTAGTTCTTGTTTGCGCGTTTGCGCTCGAGCTCGTCGAGGATAATCTTGCGGATACGCATGTAGTTTGGTGTTACCTCCACGTATTCATCTTCCTTGATATACTCCAATGCCTCCTCCAGCGAGAAGATCACAGGTGGTGGCAATACCGCCTTGTCATCTGCCGATTTCGAGCGCATATTGGTCAACTTCTTTGACTTGGTTACATTGATCACGATGTCGCCCTCTTTTGAGCTCTCGCCTACTACCTGACCCGCATACACCTCGTCTTGTGGCGAAATAAAGAAACGTCCACGGTCTTGCAGTTTGTCCAATGCGTAGGCGTATGCGGTACCACTCTCCATGGCGATGAGCGAACCATTATTACGCTTCACAATCTCGCCTTTGTAGGGTTGGAACTCCAAGAAACGGTGCGCCATAATCGCTTCGCCTGCCGACACGTTCAGCACGTAGGTACGCATGCCGATGATACCACGGCTCGGAATCTCGAACTCGAGTTGTACGCGGTCGTTGATCATCTCCATGCGGGTCATCTCGCCCTTGTGGGTGGATACATATTCGATAATCTTACCCGAGCACTCCTCTGGGGTGTTCACCGTGAGTTGCTCCACAGGTTCGCACTTCACTCCGTCAATCTCCTTGATGATGACTTGTGGCTGACCTACCTGCAACTCGTATCCCTCGCGGCGCATCGTTTCTACGAGCACGCTGAGGTGCAATACGCCACGGCCAAACACGTTCCACGAGTTCTCATCCGTACCGCGCTCCACGCGCAATGCCAAGTTCTTTTCGAGCTCTTTGTCAAGGCGTTCTTGGATATGGCGCGAGGTCACGAACTTACCGTCTTGACCGAAGAATGGCGAGTCGTTGATAGTGAATACCATGGACATTGTTGGCTCATCAATCGCGATGGGCTTTAATGCTTCTGGTGTCTCGATGTCGCAAATCGTGTCGCCAATCTCGAAGCCGTCGATGCCGATGAGCGCGCATATATCGCCCGATTTCATTTCATCGGTTTTAATGTGTCCCATGCCCGAGAACGTGTGCAGCTCTTTGATTTTGGTCTTGACCATCGTGCCGTCTTTCTTGGCAAGCATGACGTTCTGACCATTGCGCAGTGTACCACGATGTACACGTCCCACAGCGATACGGCCCACGTATGGGTTGTAATCGAGACTGGTGATGAGCATCTGTGGTGTTCCCTCCAGCACCTCTGGTTCGGGGATATACTTGATGATGGCATCCATCAATGCGGTCAGGTCTTCGGTTGGCTGCTTCCAATCGGTGGACATCCAGCCGTTCTTTGCAGAGCCATAGAGCGTTTGGAAATCCAATTGTTCCTCTGTGGCGTCGAGGTTGCACATGAGGTCAAAGACTTCCTCTTGTACCTCGTCGGGGCGGCAGTTGAGTTTATCGACTTTGTTGATGACTACGATAGGTTTGAGGTTGAGCTCCAACGCCTTTTGCAGCACGAAGCGCGTTTGTGGCATAGGGCCTTCAAAGGCATCTACGAGTAGCAGCACGCCGTCTGCCATGTTCAGCACGCGCTCCACCTCGCCGCCGAAGTCGGCGTGGCCCGGAGTGTCAATCACATTGATTTTGTAGCCCTTGTATTCAATCGCTACGTTCTTTGCCAAGATGGTGATACCGCGCTCACGCTCGAGTTCGTTGTTATCGAGGATGAGTTCGCCCTTCTGCTCGTTGTCGCGGAAGAGGTTGGCGGTGTACAGCATCTTGTCCACGAGCGTTGTTTTGCCGTGGTCTACGTGTGCGATGATGGCTATGTTTCTGATTTTTTGCATAATCTGTTTTGTTGTTTTGTTTTCTCGCTCTCGTATGCGCACAATACGCATATTACGAAAAAGCCCGCAAAATTAGTAAAATTTTACGACATATGCAAGTTTTATGAAAAAAAGTTTATTTTATCCCCACTTTTCGACTATTTCATCCATGATTTGGAAGACTTCTGCTTTGGTGTCGGCTCGAAGCAGTGCGATGCGTGTTTGTCGGAAATCATATAGGGCTTTGAAAGCTGGAGATGCCGCAAAATGGCGACGACTATGTACAATACCCTTGCGTTCATCACCTATCCATTGGATACTGCGTTCGACATGTTCCTTGAGTATATCCACACACCATTGCATAGTGCGCGGAGGGAGCAGTTCGCCTGTTGAAAGATAGTGTTGCATATCCTCAAAAATCCATGGGCAACCAAAAGTGGCACGACCGACCATGATAGAATCTACTCCGAATTCATCGAAACAACGCTTGGCTTGTTCGGGGGTAGTGACATCCCCATTGCCAATGATGGGTATATGGATACGCGGGTTGTTCTTTACTTCGCGTATGAGCGACCAGTCGGCTTCACCTCGGTACATCTGCGAGCGTGTACGACCGTGGATAGCAAGTTCCACGATTCCACAGTCTTGCAGTGGTTCGGCAATATCCGTAATAATACGATTATTATCGTCCCAGCCAAGGCGAGTCTTGACCGTAACGGGTGTGTGAACCGCATTAACTACCGCACGGGTAATATCGAGCATCTTAGGGATATCTTTGAGCAAGCCTGCACCTGCGCCTTTTCCAGCCACCTTCTTGACCGGGCAACCGAAATTAATGTCGATGAAATCGGGCTTTGCTTGCTCAACGATACGCGCAGCATCAGCCATACTCTCGGGGTCGCGACCATAGATTTGAATTGCTACAGGACGCTCCTCATCAGAGATTTGGAGTTTGCGTGTAGTGGATGCCACATCGCGCACGAGGGCATCGGCATTCACAAACTCGGTATAAACACGTGCCGCACCAAATCGCTTGCAAAGCAGGCGAAAGGCGGGATCGGTGACATCCTCCATGGGAGCAAGATATAGCTTAGAATTGTGTGGCATTGTTTAGAATTGGGTAGAGTTGGATTATTTACTTTCCTCAATAGTAGGATATACAATACGGTGGTGATTGATCTCGATGAGTTTTTGTTTGAAGACTGCACGTATATCTTCTAAATCTTTGAAAGAAAGTACTGTTTCGGCAAACTGACCATCCGCCACCTGCAGGTCTATCATCTGGTCCACCATATCGGAGATGGTCTGTTCGGTCATTTCGCTGAGCGAACGAGAGCGAGCCTCTATCGCATCAGCCATCATAAGGATAGCGGCTTCCTTGGTAAAAGGTTTAGGACCAGGATAAGCATAGTCCTCTTTACGAATATCAGCAATGCTTTTTCCTTCACTTTTTGCTGCATTCACCGCAGAATTATAGAAGTATCGAGTGACAGATGTGCCATGATGCGAGCGGATAAAATGTACGATGAGTTCGGGCAAATGGTGCTTGCGCGCTATGCGTTCGCCATCTTCGACATGACTAATAATAACCTTGGCCGCCTCGGTATAAGGCATAGACTGCAATGGATTGACACCCGATTGATTTTCGATAAAATACTCTGGGTGTAGCATCTTACCGATGTCATGATAGAGTGCACCTGTACGAACAAGTAGCACCTTAGCGCCTATGCGTTTGGCGGCTTCGGTGGCAAGATTGCTGACCTGCAATGAGTGTTGGAATGTGCCAGGTGCCTTCTCCGCGAACTCCAGCATAAGGTTGGAATTAACATTGGTAAGTTCGACAAGGGTGATATTACTAACTAGTCCGAAAGTGCGTTCGAAGAGGAATATTAGTCCGTATGCACAAATCACGAGTACCGCATTGACGGCAAAATAGATATAGTAGTTGTATTCTACATTCGTAATACTGCCTGTCACCAAAAGTGTTGTGGCTGTATAAACAACGCTATACATCAAGAACGTGAACAAGGCTGTTTGTGCTAGTTGAGCACGTTGCGTCATGTCACGCAAGCTAATGACAGCCACGATACCCGTGATGACCTGCAAGAGGATGAATACGTATGGTGCAGGAGCTGCAATAGACACAATAAAAACAGTGATGATATGTATAAAAATAGCCGTTCGCGAATCATAAAACACCCGCGCAATGATAGGTACCCACGCAAATGGAATTAGGAAGATGTAGCTGGCAGAGAAGTGACGCAACACTAAAAAAGCGGCACTAATCACAAGTGCCATGAGGATTGTAAAGAACAGTACATGGCGTAAGTTGTCCAATAGTTTGCGGCGATAGGTATAGAGATATAATCCAAATAGCGCAACGAGAATCACGATATAGACACTCACTCCGATAGTAGATGTAAAGGACTGGCGGTGTGAGATATTTTGCTCTTCTATGGTACGACGAAGGGATTCCAATATCTGATAAGTGTGCTCAGAAACAATTTCACCTGTGTCAATGATTTTTTCCCCTGCCTGTACTACGCCCTCTGTGAGCGAAATAGAAGATAGCAGATTTTGACGCATATTTTCCGATGTAATCGAGTCATATTGCAGATTAGGGACAATATTCTTATGCGTTTTTTCGTATGCTGTTTTTGGGGTATAGAGGTTCGCTATGGGTATTTGTATTGCTACGCGGTTGTGCAACACAGACACCTTGGAACATCCTAATGAGCGCAAACGATCCATCTCCGAGAGCGGTAGCACATAGAGATGGTCATGCATAGAAACAGTATCAAGCACATAGCAGGGAGCATAGTCACGCAAAATTTGTTGTTGTTCGATAGCTAACTGTGCGTCTGTCTTGTAGATAGCGAAATTAGATTCTGCCGTTACTAAACCATATGCCCATGGTTGTCCAACCTCAAAATGGTACTTGAAGGGGTTGCTATACTTAGGAGCAAGGTAGATAGACAAAGCGGCTAATAGCGCAAAAGATAACACCTGAAGGGATATTCGGATAGAAGACTTCATATTGATGTACTATTTGACAATTTACTATTTAATTATTTAACTCGTTTTTGAGCGAAGAAGGATTGCATGAGTTCGCGACATTCTGGTTCTAAAACACCCGATGAAACCGTGCATTTTGGGTGCAAGGCATTTGGAGCAAAAAGGGTAAATCCGCGTTTCTCATCGCCTGCACCAAACACCACTCTTTTGACCTGCGCCCAACCGATAGCTCCAGCACACATGACGCATGGTTCGACAGTGACATATAGCGTACACTGCGACAAGTATTTACCGCCCAGTGTATTCGCCGCAGCAGTGATGGCCTGCATTTCGGCATGGGCGGTAACATCAGCGAGTGTCTCTGTGAGGTTATGTCCTCTGCCAACAACTTGTCCATCCGCCACAATCACACAACCTACGGGCACTTCTCCCATAGCAAATGCCTTTTGTGCTTCGGCAAGTGCAAGCTGCATATAGCGAATATCATTCTCCATATTTGTCTTGTTTGATGCGAACAAAATCTGCGATTTCATCGGGATATTGCTCAAAGTGATTGCCTATGACCACCATGTCAGCACCTGCTTCGTAAGCGCGAAGCATAGCTTGCGGCGTAGTAATACCTCCACCTACAATGAGGGGCAATTGCAGTTGCGCACGCACTGCACGAATAATATCGGGTGAAACGGGCGTGTGGGCACCACTACCTGCTTCGAGGTAGATAAGGGACTTACCTAATAACTGCCCCGCTACTGCCATAGATACTATTTTATCAACGTCCTTTTGGGATATTGGAGTACAGTTCGTTGCCATTTCAACACTACTTTTGCGTTCTCCATCCACCAAGATATACCCCATAGGTATTGTTTCTATTCCAGAGCGTAAGACCTCTTGCGCCACTTGTATATGGGGATTGATGAGCACATCAGGCGTTTGCGCATTCAAGAGAGTAAGGAAAAGTAACGCATCAGCCGTTGGCGTGAATTGGGCTATATTACCTGGGAAAAGTAAGATGGGTCGATTGGTATATTGACGCAATTGTGTGACACATATGTCGGTTTGACTGCCCGTGCTTCCTCCCACAAAAATAAGGTCAGGCAAACAGAGGTGGGGGGACAACGCTTCAATCGCCACAGGTTTGTCGGGGTCAATCAAGACCACCAATAACTTGCGTGCATTACCTTGAGCGGATAGTATTTCTTGCATTACTGCCATTGCATGGACTCCATTATGATGCGCACATCGTGGCGCATATAGTCGTATATAGGGGCTAATGAATCTTGGTTAGGTATGGTGTTGCAATAGACGGAACCACGGAAGAAATGTTCGGTGGAATCGGTCAAAATGAACTGAATAGGCGATGCGGTATTTCCATGCAATTCGTAATATACGCCATAGACATTGTGATCTGGATTAGCAAAATCCTGCGATGGGATAGCTGAAGCTATGGTGCTATGGCTAAAGAGGAACTCTTGTGCATCACGAGCCAGCGTACGGAGATTATTGCGGATAGGTTTGTAGCTGCAATGAATGGTTGTATTGAGCGCAGGATAATGGATATCTAGCCAATAGTTCTCGCCTTCCTTATTCAAGGGTTGTGCTTCTGCGTTATTGGAGAGACGAAAGGTGTATGGATATCCCTTGGGAGTATAAATAGAATATGAAGTGTCGGGTATAGCAATGCGAAAGTAGCCATATGGCTTAGGCACTGCTGGACGACGGCACGAGGAGAATCCGATGCCTAACAAAAAGAGTAATATGTAAGTGATTGGCTTCATAAAAATATTTCGGCAGGCAAAGGTACTGCTTTTTTCGCATATATGCAAAAAAAATCGCCACGAATGGCGATTTTTATCAAGTTTAGAAGCCTATCATTTGTTGTTAAAGATGGATAAGCTCAGACACTACATATGGGAGAGAGGCGTGAATATCAGCACTACTGCTGGCAATATGCATCACGAACTTACCAGGTTCTACAACCCACTTATGCGCATCTGCATCGAAGAAAGCCAACATATCGGGCGTGATGGTGAAGGTCACCTGCTTGGTCTCGCCTGGTTGCAATGCGACTTTAGCAAAACCTTTCAACTCCTTCTGAGGACGAACAACCGATGCCTTGCTGTCCGACACATAGAGTTGTACCACCTCTTGTCCTGCACGTGTGCCTGTATTGGTAACAGAAACCGTGATTTGATCACCATTCAGGGTAGCCTCGCCGTATGCAAATGTCGTATAACTCAAGCCAAAGCCGAATGGGAAAGTTGGTTTGCGCTTAGGTGGGTTGATGGTATATTGTACGCCTTGAGAAGCGTACTTGATTGGACGGCGTGTACCATAGAGGTCAGCATAGCGATAGCCCACGAAGATATCCTCCATGTAATGCACCTGTTTGTCCACACCAGGGTATGCTATCTCGCCGTATTGGTGTGCTGGATAGTCTGCCAAAGAAGGTTGGATAGTATATGGCAATTTGCCAGAAGGATTGACATCACCGAAAAGCACATCCGCTACGGCATGTCCAGTCTCGGAGCCGCTATACCATGCTTGCAGGATGGCCTCTACGTCTTGGTTCCAAGGCATACCATGTGCGTTACCCGAAATAGAAACGAAGATAAGACGATCATTGACAGCAGCCAGTGCCGAGATGAGTTGGTCTTGTGCATATGGCAACTCATAGTACAAGCGGTCGCCGTCCTCGCAATCCTGATTGTGTGCTTTGTTCATGCCGCCCACAAAGATGACATAGTCCGCCTTCTTAGCCTCCTCTACTGCCTCCGCCGTGAGTTGCTCAGGTGTACGGTCATCTTGCAAGGATTGACCCGTGGTCACGCCATTATATTCGCCACCCACATCACCTACGTATCCGCGTACATACTGCACGTTAGCCATGTCGCCTGCGCGTTCTTGGATACCCTGCAGAGGAGAAATTTCGTACTTCGCTTTCAAAGAAGACGAACCACCACCTACGGTCATCATCTTGATAGCGTTTTCACCTACGACGAGGATAGTAGGACGCTCAGAGGCTTTCAGCTCAATAGGAAGGGTGCTGTTGGCATTGCGGAGAAGCACAATACCCTCGCCTGCGATCTTGCGTGCTGCAGCGCTATGCGCCTCAGAGCACATAGCACCAAAAGCCTTGTTAGGGTTCATAGAGGTACGGAAGATGAGGCGCAAGACATTGCGCACTTTCTCGTCAAGCTCCTTGGTACCTACTTCGCCACTCTGTATCTTCTTGAGATAAGGCATAGCGAGGTGGTATATGTCATACGCACTTGACGCTCCATCAGAGAGTCCGTCAGTCCATGTACCAAACTCGAGGTCGAGACCATTGGTGATAGCTTGGTCTGTATTCATAGTGCCGCCCCAGTCTGAGATGACAGCCGCATCACTACCCCACTCCTTGCGCAAGATGTCTTGCAGCAGAATAGAGTTGTGGCAAGCGTATTGACCTTTATAGAGGTTGTAGGCACCCATGATAGACCATGAGTTACCCTCTTGCATCGCTGCACGGAAAGCAGGTAAATAAATCTCGTAGAGTGCGCGGTCGGATAGGTTGACATTCACCCAATGGCGATCTACCTCCTGATTATTAAGCGCATAGTGCTTTACGCAGGTAGCCACACCTTGCTCTTGCACACCTTTTACATAAGGCACCACCATCTTAGACGCCAAGTATGGGTCCTCGCCCATATACTCAAAGTTACGACCATTGAGCGGAGTGCGGTAGATATTCACACCTGGACCGAGCAGCACATCCTTGTTGCGGTAGCGTGCTTCTTCACCGATGCTCACACCATAGAGATAGGACATATTGGTGTTCCATGTAGCAGCCAAACAAGTGAGTGCGGGAAAAGCGATACAGGAGTCATTGGTCCAACCGGCTTGGTTCCACTCGTCCCAGAGTACCTCTGGACGAATACCGTGAGGACCATCGGTGCACCAAATACCAGGGATACCCAGGCGCGCTACGCCAGGAGAGGAGAACTTAGACTGTGCGTGAATAATGGCAATCTTCTCTTGCAGGGTCATGCGCGAGAGTGCATCCTCAATACGCTCTTCGATTGGAGCAGAAGCATCCAAATATACTTGTCCCATCATAGGCAGGCATACCATGGACAGGATGAACAGGAAAAATAATGGTTTCTTCATAGCATTTAATTGATAAATAATAGAAATGTAGAGCGGTAGTCAGCCGCTCTACACTATAATATAGATGGATTATTTCACTACACCACCCAATGCGTTGTAGCGTACACCATCGCGAATGATATACATTTGACCATTCTCAATAACCTTAGTAGTAGTGTTAGTAACAACTACATCTTCTACTGCTGAAGGCAATGTCTCTGACATGATGGTGATCTTAACCTCTACATTCTCATAGTCAACCACCAAACGAATGGTGCAGTCTTCAAATATGTGCTTGTTGTCAATTGCGTTGAAGTCACTACCCTTGAGAGCAAGAGTGTACTCCTTATTGATCTCCCATACAGTTTCTGGAGTTGGAGCACCGAACTCTACAGCCCAGTTGCCGTAAACCACTTTGAAGCGGTTACCAAACTCAAATGCGAGCAACTCGTAGGTGTTATCATTAATTTTCTCGAAGCGTTGCTCCTCGTTGCAGTTCCAACCAAGAGCCTCACCTGGGATGTGCCAATCCGCTTGCATCAATTGGAACGTACCAGAAACGAGTGTCAATACCATATCACCGTTAGCCTCTTTTTTGAGGGTGAGTGTAGCATTGGTATAGCTACCGAATGGGTTAGCCAAAGCCAAGTTAGCTGGGTCACCGCCATTTGCGTCTTTGCCGCTCATTACGTAAGGAACGCCCATTGCGAGACCTGCGTTCGTCTCACGGTTGGTAGCCCATTGCTCGTCCCAAGCACGGTTCTTGATAATCTTGAAGGTACCGCTCAACTCAGGAACGTTTGCGGTCAATACGCCGTCAACATCCTCAAATTGAATAGCATCAGCTGTGTTCCAGTTGTTGGTGAACGCACCTACGATTTGATAAGTATCTGGTTTTGCACTGAGGTCATACTCCTCGCCACTAACGAAGGTAATGCTCACTTGGTCACCTGCTACGGTCAACGCCAATTTAGCATTCTTGTAGCCAAAGCCATCCTTGCCAAACTTAATGTTACCTGGCTCTGGATCTGAATCTTGAGCCTTCAGTGTCAATACACATGCAGGACCACCGATGGTTACTACATTATTGTCACCGATAACACCATATTGAGGCAACCAACCTGTGGTGGTACCCAATACTTTACCTTCACCAGAGAGGTCATCGATAATTACCTCATAATTACCAGCAGATACTTCGGTGAATTTCACAGCATTACCTGTATTCCATCCACAAAAACCACCTACGAGGTAGTAGTCAGCAGCATTAACAGCCACCATAGCTGTCAAAGCAACAAAAAGAGAAAAAATCTTTTTCATAAAAATTAAATTTAATTGGTTAATAATTAGTTATTTATTGTGAATTGTCACACAATTCATTGTTTGTGCATAATTACTTGTATCGCCACCCAACAGTGGGCAGTATATCTCCAGACTGGAGCGCAACATCCTGCCTCTTGCCAATGCGCGCACCTCGCGCTCGGTCATCGCCGCACGGAAGAAGAAGACTTGGTGGATATTATTACCTTGTATCGTAATCGTACCGACCGTCTTATTTAAGTCCTCGGTAACAGATACTTGTTGTCCATTGGCATAGAGCCATAACTTCTTCTGCGCTGCCGAATAGACTTCGGTATAGGTAGTATCAGCGCTGACATAGCTGAGCGTATAGGACTGCACCTCCCCCTCTGGCACAAAGCTCACACACGCCACACCATTCTCATCTCCTTCTGTGCAGATATACTCTGGCAGCGGTTTGCCTGCCTGCAATGCCTCCCACAGCGTAAGAGGGAATGCCGAAGCCATCGCCTCGTGTCCCAGCTGATTTGGGTGGTAGATATCCGAGCCATTCCACATATGCTCTGCCCAACGGCCTGCGCCATCATCTATCGTACCAAACACATTGATCGTAGGCACATCCCACTGCTGCACCTCTAGGTTCACATCGCAGAGGTCCTCATAGTCCACCACATTGAAGTCCGCACGAGGATAGTTATTGGTAACAATGACCGTTCTACCCTGCTCTTGCAGCATACGAATCAGGCGAGGCATATTCTCCTTATAGGAGAGCACAGCACGTGCGCCTTTCTCGTGCAATCCTTCGTTGCCCAGACTAATGCCAATGACCACATACTTCGCCTCTACGGGTGTCATATCGCGGTCAAAACGAGCAAAGAGGTCGTAGGTGTTATTGCCATCTATGGAGATGTTCACACTCTCCCAACCTGCGGGCAGTGCTTCGGTCACCTGGGCGGCATAACCATGAAGCGCCTCTGCTCCTACCCCCCTACACACGGAGGAGCCAAAGAAGCATATGCGCTGTTCTGCGGATGACTTGCATGCGCTCAATAGCATGCAAGACACCAGCAGCAGGGCAGGGATAATATATGTTCGCCAATGCGTTCTCATTCTGTATTACAACACGCAAGAAGTGATACTCTCCGCAGGCAACTTAATCTCGAAGTGCTTGCCATTATGCTCAACGATAAAGGTCAATCCTTCTGCATTCTCATTGAAAAGCACCAAGCCATAGGTGCCATCAGGATTCTCTGAAGCTACAGCTGAAAGACCAGTAGGCATATAACCCGACACACCGATGCGAGTAGAACCTGGCTTCAACGCCTTGCTCAGATGACCAATCACGTAGTAGTGGCTACGTTTGTTGAGCGTAGTATAGTCTTTCGAGGAGATATCCACTGCACCATAGCAAGTAGCACAAGCGCCTGGACCGCCGTGAGGGCCTCCGTTCTCATCAAGCATGAAGTTCCATACAATCACTGCCTTGCACCAGCGTGTGACGGTACCAATGCAGGTGTTCTTCATCTCAGACATGAGAGACTGGCCAAAGCTCTGGTAGTTCCATGTACCGATAGATTGCTCGGTGAAATAGAGGTTCTTCTCTGGCGCTTGTTTGTGAATAGCATCCAACTCTACAGGACTACCGCCATAACTATGGTACGCTGCGCCATCGATATACTGGCTTGCCTCAGGATCGGCGTAAATCTTGATAGGATATTGCAGCTGATCCTTCTTGCCATCATAATTGTAGTTATGGTCAAAGCAGATGATCTTAGCTTGGATACCCTCGCGTTGGAACACAGGGCCGAGAGCCAACTTAATGAAATCACGCTCTTGATCCCAAGGCATGTATAGGGACATGGAGTTGCCCCAGTTGAGTGGCTCGTTTTGTGGCGTCACGCTAGTAATATGGATACCCTCTGCCTCAAAAGCCTTGATCCACTTCACGAAATACATCGCGTAGTCCTGATAATAGTCAGGATTGAGATAACCACCTACCCATTTGTTAGCACCTGTATAAGGCTTTTTGGTATGTATATCATCCACCTTCATCCAAATAGGGCAACTCCAAGGTGTTCCCATTACTTTTAGGTCAGGGTTGATAGCCAAAATTTCTTTGAGCACAGGAATGATATAATCGAGTTCATCGGATGTAAGGCCAAAGTTCTCTATACCCTTGGTGTCGCAACATGTATAGTCATAATTGCTGCGTGAGTTGAAGTCGCTACCGCCAATTGGCACGCGCACGTAGCCATATCCCATACCTTTGTCGGGGGAGAATGTTTCCACCAACAGTTTTTGGCGGCGTTCAGCCGGCATCTGCATGAGGTTGAATGCCGCAGCACCAGTGATAGCAGCACCAAAGCCGTCGAAAGTTTGGTAACGCACATTAGGATTGAGTTTGAGTGTGCGCTCTGGCGACATGTTGAGTCCCTCCGCATAATCCTTGCCTATAGCAACAAAACCCATTGTACCGTCCGCAGTGGTGACGTAGGTCATCACATCGCGTACAGGAATAGTATCATTATTGTTGTCGGGATTATCGATTGGGGTATTGCAGCCGAGCAATGCGGCTGCAATACCTATAAATAACAGATTATTCACTTTAGTCATTGTTGTGGAATTTTATCGTATTTTCTCGTATGTAGTGGTCATATTGTTTTGATCCAAGATGATGCGATAGATACCCTCAAACTCCTCTTGGGTATTAGCAATCCAGTTGCCTGCCTCTGCACCCGTATCGCCATTCACTTTGGTCAAGCCTTCTGGGCTAACGCCTTGGATTGGCAAACCTATCTGTTGGTAATTGCCACCCACTTCTTCGCCACCCCAACCTTTTTGGTGGAAGAACTTGAAGTTGAGTGAGCCATAGGTTTCGAAGTCAGCATTCACACCATTCTTGAGGTATGCGGTGAATTGATATACCTTAGGTGCTACTGTGCGACAAGCAATGTATTGACCGAGGTTGTCAAAGCCCCAACCGCCTTGCGTCTTAGGTTCGGCTACAGGGAGTCCAAAGCCCACACCCGTCATCCACATCACGTTAGGATAAACAGCATCCTTCAGTGGCTCAACTACGATATAGTCTTCTTCTGGCAGATAATATACCTCGTACATACCTTTCTCGCCTAAGAACTTCACAACATTACCATTTACCACCTCCATATAATCTAAGTTGTATGCAGTAGCCATAGTGGTTACGCCACTGATAGTTACTTCCAAAGCAGGGTCGAAGAATACCTTAGCGTAGCGATATGTCTTGCCTGCTACCTCTGCCAAGTCGGCATTTACGTCCAACGCAGAGACTGGTTGTGCCACTTTACCACTGAAGTACAAGTCGAATGTTAGTGGGTTGAATTGAATGGTATCAATTGTCTCAATCTCATCATTGCTGAGCACGATAGTAGATGCTTCGCCACTCTCAAATTGCTCTTGTGTAATGAGTGAGATATTACCATTGAGCATACCAAACACAGGATAATTCCAATCCACACGGCCGAACTTTGTTCCTACCACAGCGAGCAGACACTCATACGTTTTAGGGTAGCCCAAGTTGTAGAGTACGAATTGGTCGCCCTCGTATGTCATCTGTTTGCCTCTATCTTTGGTAGATGGTTTAGGAGGCATCACGTATAGTGTCTCGATGGCAGGACGTTTACCTGTACACTCGCTAAGGATGACGTCGGTAGTAGTACCTTCCACATTGGTAGCGGTCAGATACACCTTGATTGGTTCATCCTCTGGCATGTTAGGACCAAAAGGCACGGCATAGGTGAAAGTATTGGTGTATTGATAATCGGGTGTACGCACCTCTTCGGCAGCAATCACATTGATACCCACAATCACTTTGATGGACAGAGTAGACAATGGCGTTTCTGTCTCAGTGATTTTTACCGAAAATGCTATACTATCCTCGCCGTAGTTGATTACGTTTTCGCTCAGCACCTTGGCTTCTACCACAGGTTTTCCTTCAGGAAAGACCTCACGGAAAGAGTCGGGCTGACAAGCGGTATAGCCTATTGCGATGACCGCAAGAAGTAGGACTTGAAATATACGTTTCATATTGTATTGATTATTTGCAGATTAGTACTAATATTAATAGCCATCATTCTGGCGCAAGTTAGCGTTCTTGTCCAAAGCTGTTTGTGGTATAGGCATGAGTTTGTGTGCCTCTACGAATGGTCGTGCTTGTGGCAGACGACCTTCATCGCGTAGGTTGATACCGTTCATCACCTCAAGCAGTTTGCCAAAGCGAATGAGGTCAAAGAGACGATGTCCCTCCAATGCCAACTCCAAGCGGCGCTCGTGCAAGATAGCGTCCAAAACGGCCTCTTGGCTACTCATTGCCGAAGCAGACAGGTCAGCCAATTTAGCACGTTGGCGGATAGTGTTCACGAGAGCTACAGCTCCGTTCAAATCGCCCTTATGCGCCAATGCCTCTGCTTTGAGCAACCAGATGTCTGCACCACGCAGTTTGATTACACTATTGTATGCCGAACGACATTTATACATGAATGGATAGTTGTTGGCAGGATAATAGTTGCTCCATGCGCACTCGTAATATACGATGGTTTGGTTGCAACGCACGGTGTCGCCTTCTTTCTCGAATGTACGAATCAAGTCGCGACTTGGGGTAATCCATTTCGCCCATGTGAAGGACTCTTCCCAGTTGGATAGGTTGCGACCGAACATCCATGTTACCCAGTTGCCAGAGGCAGCAGTATATTGTGCCTCGAGGATAGTCTCTTTGTTGTTGCGAGTAGCATCGCCCAATGTCTCATCGAATTTCCAAAGGTCGGCATAGTTGTCAGCCAATGCGATACCATCTGCAAAGACCTTATCGCTATACTCAATTACCTTATCCCATTCGCCCAACTCAGCGTAGAGTTTAGCAAGCAAAGCATAGGCTACGGTCTTGCTCAGCACGCGTTTGTCGTTTGGATTGAGAGCAGGAGCATAAGGGATGGCTTCGGTCAAGTCTTTGATTACTTGTTTGTAAGCCGAGTCTTGCGTTACAGGCATTGGGAAATAGATAGGATATACCTCCTCAATATTGTCTGCGGTAATATCAGGTGCTTCAGAGAGGTTCAGCGGAATATTGCCAAACCAGTGTGCCAAATCGAATAACATCATGCCACGGAAGATTTTTGCCTCTGCCTTCCATTGATTGCGTTCTGCCTCTTGGAAGCTTGGGTCTGGCACTTTGTCAATGTTAGAAATGATGACATTGGCTTGTGCGATATCTTCGAGATAGCGGTCCCAATCGCGTGCGATGTCCGGATTGGAAGCATCAAGTGCGTTGGTCTCAACAGGTACAACCTCTGCACCCGTTGTTCCAGCATAAGCGTTGTCGGTACGAGCTTCGCCGAAAAGCAGATAGTCAAGATACCAGTGCTCTTGGCGGTCACGCATGATGTTGTATAAGTTCTCGTACACCGCCATCATGGCTGCACGGTCTTTGAATTTGATACGTGTGGTATCGCTGGTGGAAGTACCCAAGTTAAGCTCTGACTGATCAGAAATAGGTTCCATATTCAGGTCACAAGACACAAGGGCAACACCCAAGACTACACCTATTATATATATATACTTTTTCATATTCGTTCAATTAATTTACGTTCTACCATCAAAATGCTACGTTTACACCTAACACGAAACTGCGTGTTTGAGGATATGTACCATAATCCAAACCTTGTACAGTTCCTGAATTACCATATTGGTTCACCTCTGGATCCATGCCGAGATACTTGGTGAGGGTAAAGAGGTTTTGTGCAGAGAAGTAAGGTTGCAGACGACTCATACCTATCTTCTTCATCCATTTGCCTGAAAACTCATAGCCAATAGTCAAATCTTTCAAGCGGATATAACTACCATCTTCTACGAAATAGTCGCTGACCTTCATATCAAAACCTGCTTTAGGAATACTGGTAATCATACCAGGACGACGCCATCTGTCAAGTACGCGAGTAGATTGGTTCTTTGCGTCGTACATACCTTCTGTCTCAATACGGCTAGCATTGAATACATCGTTGCCATACGAACCTTGCAGCAAGAAACTAATCGTCACGCCATAGAACTGGAAGGTGTTGGTCATACCAAAGGTGAAGTCTGGGTTAGGATCACCCATATAAGTACGGTCATTGGCAGTCACCTCACCATCCTCGTTGGTATCCAAATAAATCAACTCACCCGTCTCTGGATTCACACCACCTGTCTTGTAGCCATAAAAAGAACCAAGAGGCATGCCAGGAGCATTGCGCACGCAGTAGTCTGCCAGAATGTCGGTCACTTTTGCATCATAATAGACTTGGCTGGTTGCCAGTTTCTCGAGGCGGTTCTTGTTGTGCGAAATATTGAGTTGTGTATCCCATTTAAAGTTCTTCTTAACGAAGTTATGCGATGTGATAGTGAACTCCACACCCATGTTGCTCATCTCACCTTCGTTGCGTTGGATAGATGATACGGCAGCAGAACCTGCTGGGAGAGATACCCACATGAGCATATCGGTAGTATATTTGTAGTACCAATCGAAGTTCAGGGTCAATCGGTTCTTGAACATTGTCCAGTCTAAACCGACGTTAGTTTGTGTGGTGCGCTCCCATGTGAGGTCTGTATTGCGGAGTGATGATTGGCTATAGGTTGGCACAGCGTGCTCCTTGCCCGTTTCCCACCAGTTTTGGCGGTTGATGCTGTAGCGCTCAAGGTAAGCGTAATCGCCAATACCGCCTTGGTTACCAGTTTGTCCCCAACCACCGCGAATTTTCAAGTCGTCAATCCACTTCACATCTTGCATCCAAGGCTCGCCAGAGATACGCCATGCAGCACTAACAGATGGGAAGTATGCCCAACGGTGACCTGGTGCCAAACGAGAAGATCCATCGGCACGGAAGTTAGCGGAGATCAAATAACGTGAATCGTAGTTGTAACTTACGCGTGCAAAGCCAGATATGATTGCCCATTCGCTGGCACTAGTGCCCGTGGTTCCTGGGTCAATCTTATTGGCAGCATTGAGGGTCTGAATAGTACCATCTGCGTAGTGGCTACCTGCGATGTAGGATTGTGTCCACATGGAGTGTGTATAAGAGCTACCCACCATGACATCCAAGTTATGACCATTCATATTGGTGGTGTAGTTCAACACATTATCCCATACAGTCACGAGGTCAGTGCTACGTGTATCACTACCCTCACCGTATTGGTTACGTCCCCATGACGTCTTGTGTGGATCAAGGAATGAAGTATTGTTATTCATTCTAAGGTCCTCCGTGAAGGTGGTAGTAAACTTGAGCGAATGGTTGTATTCGTCACCACGATTGAATTTCTTGGTATCATATAGAGTAACAATACCTTTACCAGTAGCCAAAAGACGGTGTTGCTTGTTGTATTGGTTCTTATAACGCTCAATATTCTCCAATGGGTGGGTAATATTGCTTACACCGTAGAAGTTGGTGTAGTAATAATCTGGATTATCCAAGTCATAGATTGGCGCATAAGTTGGGGTATTGATTACAGACAACACCAGACCTCCACGGTTAGCACCTGTACCCGAAGAAATAGTACCTTGATTCTCGCTGTAGCCATATGCCACATTAGCACCAACATTCAGCCACTTGGTCACCTCAGCATCCAAAGAGGTGCGGAAATTATAGCGTTGGTACTTGGTAGTAGGCACGATACCTTGCTCATTGGTATAACCACCAGATAGGTAGTAGTTTACGCGCTCTGTACCGCCACTGACAGAGAGTTGGTAGTTTTGAGTTGAACCCGTCTTGTAGGTTTCATCGAACCAATTGGTCTCATCCTTTAATCCGTCAGGCAGTACCACGTTGGATCCAAGGTCATCCAAGTACTCGCGATATTGCTCGAAATTCAAGCTCTCCATGCGTTTAGCTACTTGTGTCCAACCGCCGTACATAGAGAAGGTCACATTCATTTTCTCCTTGCTGGCAGCACCTGCTTTGGTGGTGATCATGATGACACCGTTAGCAGCTCGTGAACCATAGATAGCAGCAGAAGAAGCGTCCTTCAAAATTTGCATGGTCTCAATATCGTTTGGTGCAAGGAAGTCAATGTCAGTCATTGGCACTCCGTCCACCACGTAGAGAGGATCATTGCTACCATTCATAGATGTAGTACCGCGCACGCGCACAACCATGCCTGCGCCTGGCTGACCATTAGGCTTGACTACGGTCACACCCGCAGCCTTACCCTGCATAGCTTGTGCCGCTGAAGTAATCGGACGTTTCTCTAAATCCTCGGTATCAACAGAAGAAATAGAAGTGGTTACGTCTTTGCGCTTTTGTGTACCATAACCAATAACGACCACTTCATCCAGCAATTCTTGATCTTCGCGGAGCACGACTACTAAATCCTGTGCTGCGCGAACTTCTTGATCTTGGAAGCCTACATAAGAAACTAACAACAAAACGTCCGTTTCTACGTTCAATGTAAACACACCCTCAAAATCGGTAATCGTACCATTTGAGGTTCCTTTCTCCAAGACACTTGCTCCTATTAGGGGTTCTCCATTAGCATCTTGCACCTTACCCGTTATAGCCTGTGGGGCAGCCATGGCAGTGATGCTAAACAATAACATTACACCGACTGTGAATGTCATGAGCAGGCTACGAAAGCCTTTCTCTGTGTGTTTGTTCATCATAAAGATTCGTTTTTTATTGTTATTATTTTTTTAAGGTGTATGCCTTTTTTTGTGTCAAAAAAACGGACGTTTATATGCTACATATATTGATTAAGCATAAATCTGGCGACAAAGTTACGATTTTTTTCTGAAATACGCAATATTTTTCGCAAAAAATATGTATTTTTATGAATCCGATATTAAATTTGTATTGGAAATGACTGTTCCAGGGGACTTAGAAAGTAACCAACGGGAGGGGATACAGATGGAAGCGAATTAACCTCCTATGGAATAAGGGAGAAGATTTTTTTTGTTTTTCTTGCATATTTCAAAAAAAAGTCGTACCTTTGCGGGCTGATTAAAATCATATAAACATATACCATGACAGAAAACAACTATTGTGTGATAATGGCAGGAGGCGTGGGTAGCCGATTCTGGCCATTTAGCAGAAACAAAAAACCAAAACAATTCCTGGACTTCTTCGGCACAGGACGCAGTCTATTGCAAATGACCATAGACCGCTTCCGCCCCATCGTTCCCATCGAAAACATCCTAATCGTGACCAATGTACTATACCGCGATCTGGTACTGGAACAAATACCCGACCTAAAAGCCGAGCAAGTCCTGTGCGAACCAGCCCGACGCAATACCGCACCCTGCATCGCATACGCTGCGGCACGAATCAAGGCGATGGAGGCGAAAGCCGAAAGGCGAAAGGCGAGGATTGTAGTGGCGCCAAGCGACCACCTGATACTCCAAGAAGAGACCTTCAGACAAACCATTCAACAAGGATTCGACTTTATCGAAAACAATGACGCACTACTCACCTTAGGTATGAAACCTACAAGACCTGAGACGGGCTATGGGTATATACAGATGGGGGAGGATGCTCGCAAAGCGAGCCACAGTTTAGAGGCGAAAGGCGAGATGATATGCAAAGTGAAGGCCTTTACCGAGAAGCCAAACCTGGAACTCGCGAAAGTATTCCTAGAGAGTGGTGACTTCCTATGGAACTCGGGCATATTTATCTGGAGTTTGGACTCCATCCTCAACGCATTCCAAGCGCATCTGCCCGAAATGGCAAATAAGTTTGCCGAAGGCGACAAGGTGATGGGGACAGCCGATGAGGATGCTTTCATTCAACAGATGTTCCCCACCTGCCCCAGCATATCCATCGACTATGGCGTGATGGAGAAAGCCCAGAACGTGCACGTCATCCCCAGCGACTTTGGCTGGAGCGACCTCGGCACATGGGGTTCACTCTACGAACTAAGCAACAAGGATAAGAACGAGAACGTCACCCTACACGCCGACGCCACCTACTACGACAGTCACGGCAATATCGTGACCCTGCCCAAAGGACATCTGGCAGTCGTACAAGGACTGGAAGACTGCATCGTAGCCGAGTCCGACGGCGTGCTACTCATCTGCAAACGCGATGCCGAACAGCAGATACGGCAGTTCTTTATGGATGCCGAAGTGAAGTTTGAGGGGGAGTTTAGTTAGAGTGTATAGTGTAAAGGCGAGATAATAAAGTGTAAAAGGCAAGATATATATGAGTTATCTGAATTTTGACAAGACCTTGCTCATTAACTTGGAGCGGAGTTTGAGCAAAGAGATGATACGCACTAACCGTGCGGGCGCATACAACTCAACCACCTTGATTGATTGTAACACGCGCAAATACCATGGACAACTGGTACTGCCACTCGCAGGCGAGTTGCCTGAAGACAATTATGTACTATTGGGCAGTTTGGACGAGACTGTTATCCAACACGGTGCAGAGTTTAACTTGGGATTGCATAAGTATGGATGGAATAACTTCTCACCAAACGGACATAAGTACATCCGTGAATTTGACTGCGAAGTGATCAGTAAGACCACCTACCGCGTGGGTGGCGTAGTTTTGACCAAAGAGCGTATGCTGGTGAGTTTTGAACCACGCGTGCTGATTCGCTACACATTGGTAGAGGCACACTCGCCTACAACCCTGCGACTGAAGCCATACTTGGCGTTCCGCAGCGTGCACGAGCTGGCGAAGGAGAACGCAGATGCCAACAGCGACATGCGCGAAGTGGAGAACGGACGCGCGAACCGTATGTACAATGCTTTCCCTGAGCTCTATATGCAATGCTCGAAGAAAGTGGAATACACCCACGCACCCGCATGGTACAAGAACATCGAATACTACAAAGAGCAAGAGCGCGGCTTTGACTACAAGGAAGATCAACTGGTGCCAGGTTACTTTGAGATGCCTATGAAGAAAGGCGAGAGCGTTATCTTCTCGGCAGGTATCAGCGAAGTGAACACCAAGACACTGAAGACCCTGTGGAAGAAAGAACTGGATCGCCGCGTGGCACGCAATGACATGTTTGGTTGCTTGAAGAACGCTGCATCACAGCTCTACAAACGCGAAGGCGATAAGTGCTACCTATTGGCAGGTTACCCATGGTTCAAGGCATCAGCACGCGAGGAGTTTATGGCCATGCACAGCTGTACGTTAGGCATCGGTCGCCCCGAATATTGGGACGCTATCGTGAACAAGACCGCTGTAGAGGAAGTGCGTGCGTTCATGGAAGGCAGACCACACAAACTGGTCGGTATGGACGAGCCCGATGTGCTGCTGTGGTTTATTCACGCTATACAGAAATATGCGGCATACACCTCGCTAGAGGAAGCCACACGCCTATACGGACAGCTGGTGATAGACATCATGCTCTATATCCGCAGGCAACAACACCCACGTCTGTTCTTGCACAACAACGGACTGCTGTGGGTGGACGGCAAGGAGCGCCCTGCCACATGGATGAACGCCGTGGAGAACGGTCGTCCGATCACCCCTCGCACGGGTTACGTGGTGGAGATCAACGCGCTGTGGTACAACGCACGCCTCTTCACTGCTGACATTCAACGTCAGTTGGGCAAAGAGCAGATAGCTGACCTGATGGAGTATCAAGCAGAGATAACGAAGGACAGCTTCATCAAGACCTTCTGGAACGGCATGTATCTCGATGACTATGTGGATGGCGACTACCATAACAAGGAGGTTCGTCCGAACCAAATCATCGCAGCCAGTCTGCCATACTCACCACTTGACAGACGCCAATCAAAAGCTGTGGTGGATATTTGCACCAAAGAGCTATACACCCCAAAAGGTCTCCGCACCATATCGCCTAAGAGCGGCGACTATCGCCCAGTATATATAGGTGGTCAGTTGGAGCGCGACAGGAACTTCCACAACGGTCCTGTATGGCCATGGACCATAGCATCATACGCCATCGCATACCTCAAGGTATATCAACACTCAGGCGAGAACTTTATCCGCCGTCTGCTGATGGGCTACGAGGCAGAGATGAGCGAACTGTGCATCGGCACCCTGAACGAGTTGTACGACGGCAACCCACCATTCCGAGGACACGGCGGCATGAGCTATGCGCCCAGCGTGGCAAGCGTGATTGAGGTGTGCAATACGTTGGATAGGTTAGAGGTTAAAGGTTAAAGGCAAGGATTTATGAAAGCATTAATGTTTGGATGGGAGTTTCCCCCACATATCTTGGGCGGACTCGGAACAGCAAGCTATGGTCTGACACGCGGCATGGCACAACAAGAGGACATGGAGATAACCTTCGTGATTCCTAAGCCATGGGGCGATGAAGACCAATCATTCTTGAAGATTATAGGAGCGAACAGCGTACCCGTAGTCTGGAAAGACAACGACTACGACTATGTTCGCCATCGCATGGAGGGCAAGATGTCGCCCGAAGAGTACTATCACCTGCGCAATAATATCCACTACGATTACTCGCGCATCGGAACAGACGACTTAGGCTGCGTGGGCTTCTCGGGTCGCTATCCCGATAACCTGCTCGAGGAGATAGGCAACTACGAGGCAGTTGCCAGCGTCCTCGCACACGCACTCGACTTCGATATCATCCACAGCCACGACTGGCTGACCTATCCATCGGGTGTGTTTGCCAAGCAGATTTCGGGCAAGCCACTCGTCATCCACGTGCACGCTACGGACTTCGATCGCAGTCGCGGCAACGTGAACCCAACGGTATATGCCATTGAGAAACGCGGTATGGACGAGGCGGACCACATCATGTGCGTGAGCGAACTCACACGCCGCACCGTGATTGAGAAATATGGTCAGCCCCCTCACAAGGTGAGCACCGTGCACAACGCCGTGGAGCCACTGGCCAACCCAGAGGAGTTCGTCAAGCACGACCGCAAGGACAAGTTGGTGACTTTCCTCGGCCGTATCACCATGCAGAAAGGTCCTGAGTACTTCGTCGAGGCTGCTGCACGTGTGTTGGCGAAGACCGACGGCGTGCGCTTCGTCATGGCAGGTAGCGGCGATATGATGAACAAAATGATTGACCTCGTAGCACAACGCGGCATTGCGGATAAGTTCCACTTCCCTGGCTTCATGCGCGGGCGACAAGTACAAGAGGTGTTGGCTGACTCCGATGTGTATATCATGCCTAGTGTGAGCGAGCCATTCGGTATATCGCCATTGGAGGCTATGCAAGTAGGCTGCCCATCGATTATCTCCCACCAGTCAGGTTGCGCCGAGATCCTCTCACACGCCATCAAGACCGACTATTGGGACATAGATGCTATGGCAGATGCCATCTACGCTATCGTCAAGTATCCTGCTATGTACAAGTCGCTGCGCGAACTCGGTCGCAACGAGGTGAACAACATCAAGTGGTATGACGCTGGACTCAAAGTCCGCCGTATCTACGACCTTGTCATCAACGGATACTAACCCTTAAAACTATTAAAACTTTTTTCAACGCTAAAAATACAAAGTCATGAAGAATATTTGTTTTTGCTTTCAAATGCATGCGCCTTACAGTTTGAAGCGCTATCGTTTTTTTGAGATTGGTCAAGACCATTACTACTATGATGACATGCAGACCGAGGATCGCGTTGTATCGCTCATCAACACATCGTATATGCCACTCTGCAAGACCATAGCAGAGATGATTCGCCTCTCCAGAGGTCGTTTCCACTGCGCGCTGAGCGTGTCGGGTACGATGTTGGAGATGCTGGAGCAATACGACCCAGAGATGATTGATATGCTCAAAGAATTGGCAGGTACAGGATGTGTGGAGTTTGTGGTGACACCTTACTCCTACTCGCTCGCCAGCGTATATAGCGATACCGAAGCCGCAGAACAGTTGCAAGCACAACAAGCACAAGTGAAGCAATTGTTGGGCGTAGAGTCCACGACCGCTTGTCTGTCCGAATTGCTCTACAGCGATGAGATAGCTATTCGTCTGCATAAGATGGGCTTCAAAGCTGTGATGACCGAGGGCGCAAAGCATATCCTGAGTTGGAAGAGCCCTAACTACGTATATAGCAGCAGTGCTGCACCTAAGCTGAAAGTGCTGCTCCGCAACACGAGCCTCAGCGATGAGTTGGCATTCCACTTCTCTGACCCTGCATGGCACAACTTCCCAATGGACGGCGAGCAATATGCGATATCCATCGCTGGGCTACCAGAAGAGGAGCAAGTGGTGAACATATGGGTGGGAGCCGAGACCTTCGGTCTGCGCCAACCTGCTACGACTGGTATCTTTGACTTCCTCAAGGCATTGCCATACTTCGCTCTGGAGCAAGGTATCGGTTTTATGACCCCAAGCGAGGTAGCCAAGAAATGTGCAGCCACCGATGCAGTAGTAGTGCCTTACCCATTGACATGGGCAGGCGAGGCAAAGGATATCAGTACCTACAACGGCAATGACCTGCAACAAGAGGCATTGCAGAAACTCTATGCTGTAGCAGAGCGCGTACACCTGTGCCAAGATAAACAACTCAAGCACGACTGGCTCATCCTGCAAGACGTGAACTACTTGCACTATATGAACCATATCGACCAAGGCGCTACGCAGTTTGAGTCGGCATACGATGCGTTCATCAACTATATGAACATCCTCTCTGACTTCCTACAACACGTAGAGGAGCAATATCCTACTACGATTGAGAACGAAGAGCTGAACGAGTTGCTCAAAACCATCCAAAACCAAGAGAAGGAGATTGAGCGTCTCGAGAAACAACTCAAGGAAGCCAAGAAAGAAGCAAAAAAAGACGCTCCCAAGAAATCTTGCGCTAAGAAAGCCGAGAAATAATTCCCTCTATCCCTCCCCTAGCGGAGTTCCTGACACCCCCTTATCCCTCCCCTTAGGGGAGGCTAGGAGGGGTCCAGAGGTTAGAATGGGTCCTCTCGCCACTTGCCACCCGCAAGTGGCGAGTTTCTATTTCGTACAAAAATCTACCTATTTCGTACATTTTGCCGCATTATATTTGCACACTTCAAAAGCAACTCTTCCGCTATCAACTACGGTTGATATACGGTTGATATACGGTATATACACGGTAGATAAACGGTATATTAGTATATGAAAACACTCAATAAAACGCCACAAAAATGCGCAATAATTTGCTGATATCATATATTTTTCGTACCTTTGCACCCATAATTAACAATCACTATCCCCTCCGACGGCAAGGAGGAGTCTCCCTCGAGAAACATCCGAGAAGCTCGTGGCTTCGAGGATAGAGTGGAGGCATCTTGCGCCCTAACAACGACGAGGTCGTTGGTCAATGCGTGAGATTGCCGAACACGATGGCAAGAACGACACTCTCACATCCTTTCGACTCCATGTCGGGCAAACTCGCTTCCAACGACAAGATTATCATGCGCACTCGCAATGGCCGTACACACGCTTATGCTATCAAGCACCCATATAAAGGTCCCGTAGCTCCCGAACGCCAACGTACCATCACAGCATTTGCAGATGCCGTCAACCAAACCACAGTCATCTTGAATACTCCCGACCTCCGCTCTGAGTGGGAAGAGAAATTCGCCGCATACCGTAAGAAAGCCGACCGCTATCCCAACTCATATCCCAAGCCCTACACCACCCTCCGTGGCTTCATCATCGGCTCACTAATCCATCCACAAGACAAATAGTTTATTTGGCTATTATTCTGCGAGCCTTTCTCCTGCCACAGATTCAGTTCTCGGCGCTATCCCGCCGAGCACACACAGTAATAACAATTGCTATAACCTCTATCTTAACCGTGTGCAATTCGACACGTTATAAACATAGATATCTGCGCCACTTATTTTCCCATCGGACATAAGTGGCGATTTTCTTGTATATCCAAACCACAAACCAGTATATTCTGCACTCAATTTTCAAAATTATTGACATTTCTTTGCTCATATCAAAAAAATGTTGTATATTTGCACCCGCAATTCCACGCCGGGGATGTCTGCACGTCATCGGCTGGGGTAGCAGACATATTTAAAAGGCGTTTATTAGCGCTTTGTTCTGACTCTATGAAATCTCGCAAATTTCTACCTGATAAGAACTTAGCAACGATAGATGTCCTACGGGATATAGATTGTCCCTCTTGTGCCTATTCTGGTACGTCTTTTGCGTATATACGTGTACGCATGCGCGTACCTTAACTAGAAAATAGCACGGAGAGTATTTATATTCGGCGTGGGCTTCGCGTTGTCGTTTTATCAGGAAAGGCAATGCGAGAGCCTCATAGAGTGGAACGGCAATAGTCGGACTCCACGCTTTTTTTATATGCCTATGTAATAGACAACAATTTAACTTACAATCAAACCATTAAACAAATTAATCGTATGAAAAAAGTATTATTCGTAGCGATGGCATTGCTGGTAGCATGCAGCTCAAGTTTTGCACAAGATGCAAAAGAAATCATGAAAGAACGCCAAGAACTGGCGCGATGAGCAATTGCCTCGCCAATTAAGTTATGAAGACTTGATGAAATGGCTCGCTCGTAATCAAACACGCGATGAAAATATGGTAGTCCGTCGCGAAGTAATCACTATACGAAAGTAAAAAACATTAATACTTATGCGTAAATACATTATTTTATTATTTCTTATCTTCTCTGCATTGACATTGTTTGCAGAGAATGCCAGCAATGTTCGTGTACGACAAGAGGGAAAAAACATTGTTGTCACCTACGATTTGAAGAGCAACTCTATTGTTCGCTTGCTAATGGCTTCGGATGATTCTCCTCAATATAGAGAATTGAAAGCTGTTACAGGTGATGTAGGTAGGAGAGTACATGCTGGTAAAGACAGAAAGATTGTGTGGAATCTTCTGGAAGAACAAGATGAGTTTGTGGCAAAAGGTGTCCGTTTTCGCGTAGAAGCTACGAGTCATTACGAACATTATGCCACTAAAACAAAAGTCAAAACAGTTGTTATGGGACAAGCTGGATATGCATTTACACCTCAACTCAGTTATGGTGGAATGATAGGACAGATGTACAAAGGTATCGGATGGTTTGTTAGTGGACGATCTAATTATCAGTTTTTTGAGCCGACTGAATATCATTGTTATTCAGACCTTAGTATTTACCAAGATGGTGCATATTGTGTTCCTTTCTACTCAGGAAAAAGCCAAACAACTCATTGGGCGGTCTATGGTGGCTTTATGATGAACTTTTTGGAATGGAGTTCAAAAAACAAGTTCAATACATTTGGCATCTATTTGGGTGGTGGTTATGGCAGACGCGAACTACAATTGGAGCTCACCAATGGTCAGTGGGTTACTTATAGGCCTACTTCATTTAGCAATGGTGGCGGTAATGCAGGATTGTTTTTTAGTGTGTATGGCATAACACTACACGCAGGTGCGAGTACAATTGGCTTCGAATATTTGGAAGTAGAAGCAGGTATCGGTTTTATGTTTTAACAACTTAATAAAATAACGAAAAATGAAAAAGATTTATTCAGTAATGGTAATGTGTGTCGCTGCATTGACAAGTGCTTTATGTGTTTCATGCGACAGAGATATTTTCCCTACAGAAACAGTTCTTTCTGTGATAGATGAAGAGGTTACACCTTCTCACTCTACTTGTCAAATAACATGTACGTTTCATACCGATGCAACCATTGAGTATGCCTCAGTACAATATTCTACTACCGAAGATTTTGCAAAATACAATGTGACCAAAATGATCCCAAAAAGCGACTATTATGATGATAATGGGTCCTATTCGGTAAAGTTAACTAAGCTTCAACCTAACACTACGTATTATTTCCGCTATGAGGTAAATGCATGTTTGTTTACCTCTTCTGTAGCAAATAAAGTAAGTGAATTTCAAACTTTACAAGCAAATGTACCTGGAGTTACGACTTCTTCTGTTGAAGATGTTTCTCATACCTCTGCAGCTATTAACGGGCAAATAACCAGTGATGGTGGTTCAATGGTTACGGAGTTTGGTATTGTGTATAGTATATCGCACAATCCAACCATATCAAACACTAAAATAAAGGGAACTACTTGCGATAGTACAGGATTATTTACTTGCAAACTTTCGAATTTACAGAACAACTCTACTTATTATGCTCGTGCTTATGCAACAAACGAAAGAGGTACTGCATATGGTAATGAAGTAAGTTTTACAACTTGGAAAGTAGGGGAAGTAAATGGCCATAAATATGTTGATTTGGGATTAAGTGTAAAATGGGCAACATACAATATAGGAGCAGACACCCCAGAGGCTCCTGGCGATTATTTCGCATGGGGTGAAACACTGCCTAAGGATTATTACGATTGGAGTAATTATAAATGGTGTGAGGGCAGCAAGACCTCACTAACGAAATATTGTGACAATAATAGTTTTGGTATTGTAGATAAAATTTACGTACTACAATTATCTGATGATGCTGCTCGTGTTAATTGGGGAGGAAATTGGCGAATGCCTCTTAAATCTGAGCTTGACGAATTGTACAATAGTTGTACATGGACAAGCACAACGCAGAACGGTACGAAAGGTTACCTGGTAACAGGAAAGAACGGAAATAGTATTTTCTTACCTAAAGCTGGTTATAAATCTGAAGGTTCTCTCACAGACCTAGGCGCGTATGGCAATTATTGGTCAAGTACGGTTTATCCATATTATTATAATAGCTCTTACTTGTCCTACAATACTTTTCCGTATCAAGCATACGCATATAGTGCTGATGGTGAAGAAAAATTTTCTAGAATGTGTGGCCTACCGATTCGCCCAGTTTGCCAATAGACTTTATTGCTTATATTGGTAAAAGGCACTAAAAATATAACACAAAAACAACAAGAACGATATGAAAAAAATTATAGCAATAAGTATGGGCATCGTATGGGCATTGTTAGCATATGCCCAAAACAACGAGAGTGCACCGATGGATTTCTTTATAAAAAGAGAAGAACTTCCACCCATGTTGAGTATTGTCCCTAATTCGGTACAGTTCATTGATATGAATAACAACAATGTCATTGATGCTAACGAAGTATGTAAGTTTCGATTTACAATCACCAACGATGGTAGAGGTAATGGTCATAACTGTGTAGCACGTGTAAAAATAACAGGTAATACAAAAGGTATTCAGACTAGAGATGTAAATCTTCCTAAAATAGTTCAAGGAGAACAATATACGGTAGATATACCTATCTTAGCAAGTGCGCACACAGAAACAGGCGAATTGGCATTAGATGTCTATGTATATGAGCCAAATGGTTTTGGTACAGAGCATATCAAATCAACCATTGGAACGCATAAGTTGAATACTCCATTTATCAATGTAGTGAGTTATAAAGTAGTTGGTGCTTCTGCGGGTACATTAGAACGTAGAAAACCATTCAACTTACAAGTGGTGGTACAGAATACCGATCAAGGAACTGCGGAGAACATTCAAGTAGGAATAGCCATCCCCGCTAATGTTACCCGTATTGGCGGAGCCACAGAGCATGTAACCATCGGTACTCTTAAGGCGGGTGAAAGCCAAATGTTGGAATATGAACTGATTGCTAATCAAGAAGCTATGGAGAAATTAAACATCCAAATCGCTCTGTCTGAAAAGCAAGGTAAGTATGCTGAGAATGCCACCATTCCATTAGAATTTGGTCAACATATTGGTAGTAGTATAGCTATGAATGTACAACGCAAAGATCAAGATGTAAAGATTGAACGTGTATCACTCACATCTGAAGTGGATGAGAATATACCAGAAACCAATATCAAAAATAGTAATACATTTGCAGTAATTATTGCCAATGAGAACTATCAATCCGTAGCCTCAGTACCTTACGCAATCAATGATGGTAAGATGTTCCAAGAATACTGCGTAAAGACGCTGGGTATACCTGAGAAACAAGTAAAATATCTACCTAATGCAACAGGTAACCAAATAAAAGCACAAGTGAAGTGGCTACAAGAAATTTGCAAGGCATTTGAGGATGCACAAATCATCTTTTATTATGCGGGACATGGTATTCCAGACGAGAGCAGCCGCACGGCATATCTATTACCTGTGGACGGATTAGGCACCGATGTGACAACGGGTTACAAATTGGATGACCTATATTCTGCACTGGGTAATATTCCCGCAAATAATGTGACTGTCTTTATGGATGCATGTTTCTCTGGCAGTAAGCGTGAACAAGGTATGTTGGCTTCTGCGCGTGGTGTCGCCATCAAAGCTCGCAGCGGCATGCCAAAGGGCAATATGGTGGTCTTTTCTGCAGCGCAAGGCGATGAAACGGCATATCCCAACAATGAAGAAAGACATGGTATGTTTACCTACTTCTTGCTCAAAAAACTACAAGATACCAAAGGAGATGTGACCTTACAAGAGCTGGGTGAGTATATAACCAAAAATGTGAGTCAGCAATCCATCCTGCTCAATGGCAAGTCACAAACGCCTTGCGTAACGCCTTCTGCATCGCTGGATGCATCATGGAGAGAGTGGAAGTTGAAGTAACAGTTGCTCATTGCAGAACTTTCGGTACGCGAAAATATTTTCCAAATAAACACACCTATGCGGGAAGCGAGTAAACACTACACTTCCCGCATTTTGTAAATCGCATTTGAGAGTACACTTTCGTGCAAGAGTGCGGTCGCACTATATAGCCCATTTGCAATAAAATCGCACACAAAAGTAAACTTTCGTGCGATTTTATTGCAAATGTGCATTTTTTGTTGTACCTTTGCAAAAAATTTGCGCATTGTGCATTCGCATGCGCGTATGAGTGACACTATCACCAAGAATATTAACGTACAAAAAAGATATGGAACAATTATCAGAACAAGAATTAGTGCGCAGACAAAGTCTGCAAACCATGCGCGATATGGGTATCAATCCCTATCCCGCTGATGAGTATGTAGTAACAGGCTATTCCACCGACATCAAAGCCACATTCGTGGATGCCGAAGGCGATGAGGCTAAGGCTGGTACACGGGCAAGCCCGTGCGCATCGCAGGACGACTGATGTCGCGCCGAATCATGGGTAAAGCATCGTTTATCGAGCTTCAGGACTCAAAAGGTCGCGTGCAGGTATA
>JAZNPR010000025.1:0-14778 GCA_045589755.1 Paludibacteraceae bacterium | reverse complement strand
ATTCTACAACTACATCCTTAGCTTGATCGAGGGGCTCGTGAATGAGATGGAGGATAGCTCTATCTGCCTCCTCGACCTCGTGGTTGAATACAACACAGCACAAAAGAAATAATCTATTTTGCATTGTGCAGAACTCTTATTGTTAAACTTGCAAAATTATAGATTATTATGAAGAATTATAAATTATTCCCAAAAGTAACCCTCTGGGTACTCATGGTGGTAGGTATCATCGCTACTGCGATGTTCTTCCTCGGAGGCTCTGAAGGTTCGTTGGAGGTGGCTGGTGACTTCTTGGATATCCCTAAGTTCACCAACGTACTCCTCTATTGGATTTATGCGCTCGTAGTTCTTGTTATCCTTGCTACTTTCGGCTTCGTTATTGCTAAGCTTGTTGAGACTTTCAAGGTGGATCCTAAGCGTGGTTTGACCTCTGTTTTAGTTGTGCTCGCTGCTGTGGCTCTCTGTGCTCTCTGCTGGTTCTTGGGTAGCCCTGAGAAGATTGAGATCCTTGGTTACGAAGGTACCGATAACGTAGGTAACATGGCACGCATGAGCGATGCTATTATGTATCTTGTTTACATCCTTACAGCTTCTACTGTAGCAGCTTTGGTTTGGGGTGTTGTTTATACTAAAATTAAAAAGTAATCCTATCTGTTAAACAATTATGGCAAAGAAAATCCCGCAGATAAACGCCAGTTCCATGGCAGACATCTCGTTCTTGCTGCTCATCTTCTTCTTGGTGACCACCTCTATGGATGTGAATCAAGGTCTCGCACGTCGTTTGCCTGCACCTATTCCACCAGACCAAAAGATCGAGGACACCGATATCAACAAACGTAACTTGTTTGTTGTGAAGATCAACTGGGAGAACAAACTCCTTGTGCAAGGTCAAGAACTCGATGTACGTCAACTGCGCGCTAAAGCCAAGGAGTTCGTTGCAAATATCAATGACGATCCAAATATGCCTAAACTCTTTGAGGAGGACTTTGGTGAGCCATTTGGTACTCTCAAATATACAAAGGAGCACGTGATTTCTGTGCAAAATGATGCAGAGACACAATACCAAGCATATTTGGAGGTGCAGAACGAATTGGTGGCAGCATACAATGAGTTGCGTGAGGAATGTGCTCAAAAATACTTCCATACTGCTTATACAGAGTTGGATGAAGAGTGGCAAAAGAAAATCCAAAAGATTTATCCTCAAAAGATTTCTGAGGCTGAACCTAAAAATTATGGAGGAAAGTAATTATGGCAAAAATTCGTAGAAACGATAAACGCGAGATGCCTGCTCTGAACACCAGTTCATTGCCAGATATCATCTTCATGTTGCTTTTCTTCTTCATGTCTGTTACCTCTATGAAGGAGGTTACATACAAGGTTTCTATCCAGAACCCACAAGCAACTGAGTTGACTAAATTGGAGAAAAAATCATTGGTTCGTTACATCTATGTAGGTACTCCTACTGCTGAGTTCCGCAAGCAATACGGTGCTGAGACACGTATCCAATTGGATGACGCTTTCGCTGACGCACGCGAAATTGGTGATTATATCATCAACGAGCGTTCTTCTATGAAGGAGCAAGACCAAGGTCTTATGACCGTGTCTATCAAAGCAGACAAGGAGACTAAGATGGGTATCATTGCAGACATCAAGCAAGAGCTTCGCCGTGCATACGCGCTGAAGATTAGCTATGCTGCTACCCAACGCACATCCTACTAATCAATAGATTGATATCAACAACAATCACCTGTGCCTATGGTACAGGTGATTTTGTTTTTGCT
This sequence comes from Paludibacteraceae bacterium, assembly GCA_045589755.1. Lineage (GTDB taxonomy): Bacteria > Bacteroidota > Bacteroidia > Bacteroidales > Paludibacteraceae > Colicola. The sequence continues at coordinate 12,997 of JAZNPR010000025.1, read as the reverse complement.
ATTTATATACCAGTTGACACTATGTGCTATTTCTTGAGCGCGGCAGGGAGTTGATTGCCGGCGGGGTCCCCGAAAAAGCCTGCTTTTTGGGGTGCTCTGCAATGTTGTTGGATTAAGTTGTTTATGTTGTTTCTTTAAATAATTCTTGTCGTTCACTTGATAGTTTCAAATATTTTTACTACCTTTGCATGCAAAATCACAAAATGCCTCATGTCGCCAACACGTCATCTTACATATCTGCTCCTCTGCTTACTCTTTGCTTCATGCAGCTATACCACACGCTACCAAGATGCCACACATACTATCGCCATCGCAGATAGTCTGGACCAAAACGAGCACGTCCTCTTCGACGACACCGCAGCGCTTCAGCAAGCTATCCGCACACTCGATAATCCCTTTGGGCGTCTCTTCGCACACGACCAACTCGGCAAAGCCCACTACTACATGGGGCGCCATCTCAGTCTTGCTGACCAGATCACCCAAGCCGCAGAGCATTATATCGCAGCCGACCGCGCGCAGATATGCGATCCTATCTATCGCGGGCGTATCAATTCCTGCATGGCACATATCTGCAAACAGAATGAGAGTGATAGCCTAGCGCTTATCTTCTTTGAACGAGCGCATGAAGCCTTCCTACAGAGCGGCAAAGAGTGGTACTATGCACATACGCTATTGGATATAAGCGAGTATAACATCTATTTACACCACTTCCATACTGCCGATAGCGCGCTACACATTGCTCAGTCTTATCAGATTGACAACTATTATTCTGCCCGTTACTACGAGACCAAAGGTATCTATTTCTACGAGTTGCAGCAATTTGACTCCGCACTCGTTTATTTCAAACGAGGACTACCATACTGGCAGTACGAAGAATATAGACTGTATAGTTACATGAAAATCATGCAAGTCTATCTAGATATGGACAGCTTAGCCCAAGCATTGCCTTATGCAGAATCTATTGTTCTCAATAGCGACAATCCTACATTCTTAGTCAATGCCTACTATTGCCTTATGCAAGATGCCAATAGTAAGAATGATACCAAGCGGCTGAGCCAATATTCCCACGCGCGTGCCGATGCTGAAAAAGCCTTGCGTGATTATGTCAGCATATCTGCGGAAACGGTTCCTAAATTCATCGAATATCTATCCAATCCTTATCCCTTGCGCTGGGTATGGATACTTATTTCTACTGTTATTTTCTTATGTTTACTCCTGATTGTAGGTATCACCATCTATCGTCGATATTCGCTGTCTCGCCTACAAGTTGCCCATGAAGAACAACTTCGAATCTATGATTTCAATGCCTGCTTGTCTGATGTCCGCACGAAATATCCTACGCCTCCTAGACGCTGGACCAACTATATGACTCTCGCCAAAGATATCGACTCTTTCCTGCATGATTGGTTGGTGGCGTTAGAGCAATTACCTTTGTCCCCACGCGAACGAATATTCTGCATATATTATATGGTATATCCTCAATTCTCTTTAGTGCAGATTGCTAAACATATCAATTATGCCGAGAAGAGTATCCGCACCTATAAGGCTCGTGTTGCAGCGAAGTTGTCATGTACTTCGGCAGAATTGCGCGATTATCTCGCCAATATTTAAGGCGTTTGTTAACAGATCCCTCGAAAAATAGCATATATTTGAGCGTACGCATTACGTATACTAACTGATTGATTTACAGTGTATATGAATATCACACCGTATGCATTCGTTGTTAACGCTTGACAAATCGGAAATTTTGCTATACCTTTGCAGAAAATTTCGATTTGTCAAACAACTAAAAAATTCAACGTTATGAAACCCATTCGATTTACTCAAAAGCTATTCGCTTTGTTGATTGCTCTTACGGCAAGTGTGGCATCTTTTTCCAACAATCATGAAGAAACTAATCCCGATTGGACCTTTGAGCATGATTTTGTGGTTAATAATTATGCCTACTATATTATTCCAGAGAGTTCCAACTCTATTCCAAGTGTTGCGCTCATTGAAGCTCGTGGACATAGTGGACATATAGATATACCTGCACATGTCACACATAATGATACTACTTATCAAGTCAGTACCTTAGGAATGGGTGGCTCAGTTTTTCGTGAGTGCCGTGACTTAACTTCTGTCTATATTCCAAAAGAAATCATCAAGATCAATAACAATCCTTTTACAGAATGTTCGAATTTAACAAATATTAGTGTAGATCCTGAAAATCAATATTATGATAGTCCCAATCTATGCCACGCACTCGTCACAAGCCCACAAAATCCTTATGACGAACCAAATATGTTAATAGCTGCATGCAAGAATACGACTATCCCCAATGGTGTAGAAGTGATTGGTGCAGAAGCCTTCCGTCATTGTTATAATCTCAAGCAGGTCATCATACCTAATTGTGTTACTACCATCAGACGCTCGGCATTCAACGGCTGTAACCAATTATCCACACTTGTTATAGGCGAAGGTGTCAGCACAATCGAAGAATATGCTTTTGCAGATTGTTCTGCACTGCAGACTGTTATGTGTTTAGCTACAACACCGCCATTTCTTCGCAATTTTGCTTTTGCGAACACACCTGTTGACGCTTTAGACGAAGTGCACGAAATTGCACTGCAACTACCTGTATATGTGCCCGATCAATCGATTGACCTCTACAAGAGAGCATGGCCTTGGTCCAACTTCAACATCCAACCCCTCAGCAAAGCCAACTCACTTGCCTACAAATCGCAATGGTGCGATAAGTGGACAACCTTCTTCGAGGATGCGGATGTCGAAACAGAAGAAAAGACATGGATTTACGAATTGGAACAAGACACCATCATCAATCAACATGCCTACACCGTCGTAAATCGCTACACTACTAGAGAGCGTACAGAAACGAGCAAAGAGTATGTGGCTGCAGTACGCTTTACTGATGACAAAAAAATATATATCTTCTATGACAATGCGGAATACCTATTGTATGACTTTAATGTGGAAAAAGGCGATGTGATAGAAGTATTTGCAGGTATCAACAATTATAGCGAGCAAAATAAAACATTCCGTTGCACCGTGCACGAAGTAAAACTCTCGTCAGATACAGCACTTTCGGAGATTCGTCTATATGTACACCCCAACGATATGACGGCACAAATTCATAAGACTATATGGATTGAAGGAGTGGGCGATACCCAAGGATTTATGATGCTCAATGGTTTTAACTATCCCCGAAAAACATCTTCAGCGCTCGTCTGTGCTAGCCGATATGGTAAATACCAATACATGATGAGCGAATCCGAGATGGAAGAACTAAATACAAAATGCTACTGTGACTTCAACTTCGAAGACAATGCCAAGGAAGGTAAACTTGGGGGACGTCCAACACCAACGCAGTGGTACCAACTCTATGAGAAAACACAGATGATGAAGCTTAGAAGTGCAAACGCTAACAACAATAATTCTATCGAATCGGCTGAAACATTTGTATATGAATTACTTAGCGATACTACGCTCATCAACGAAAAGAAATATTTGCCTCTCATTTGCTCTGCCACTCAAGACAATGTAGATTCTACTTCATATGTAGGTGCCCTGCATTTTAGCAAAGAGGATAAAGTATATTTCCACTACAATGACACGGAGTACCTACTTTATGACTTTGGCGCACAGGTTGGTGATACGCTTGAACTCTTTGCTGGTGTGGAAAACTATCACAACCAACAAACCTATACGCACGTTGTAACTCATAAGGACACCTTGTCCGACGGACGCACTATCATCACGCTGAACACGCTATTGTATGATGATCAGCAAACCGAGCAACGTCATAAAACGGCATGGATAGCTGGTGTAGGTTCGTTGGATGGTATCGTGCACAATAGTGCTACACTCGTAAAGAATGATCATGCAACCACCATGCTCTGTGCTTGGTTAGATGATGAATGTGTATATACTACTGACCTACCTTTCTACAAATCATTGGGATGTATTTATAACAACAACGCTGAAACATCTGTAGAAAACATCGAGATACCTACCAAGAACGAGGGCGATAAATTCCTTCGCAATGGTCAACTGTTCATCCTTCACAATGGCAGAACATACAACGTATTCGGCGTACTTGTAAAATAAATTTGTTGGGTTTTGGTTAACCTTTTATTAAGAAGGTGGTGGTTCTTCACCACCTTCTTGTATCTGTACAAAATCCCCACAACTTCCACATTATCAATCATTATTCACGCAAAATCATGTACATTTCACCTGCACACTTGCCAAAGTCCAATATTTTTACTACCTTTGCATGCAAAATCACTAAATGCCTTATGTCGCCAACACGTCATCTTACATATCTGCTCCTCTGCTTACTCTTTGCTTCATGCAGCTATACTACACGCTACCAAGAAGCCATGCACACTATCGCCATCGCAGATAGTCTGGACCAAAACGAGCACACCCTCTATGATGACACCGCAGCGCTTCAGCAAGCTATCCGCACACTCGACAACCCCTTTGGGCGTCTCTTCGCACACGACCAACTCGGCAAAGCCCACTACTACATGGGTCGCCATCTCAGTCTTGCTGACCAGATCACCCAAGCCGCAGAGCATTATATCGCAGCCGACCGCGCGCAGATATGCGATCCTATTTATCGCGGGCGTATCAACTCCTGCATGGCGCATATCAGCAAACAGAATGAGAGCGACAGCCTCGCCCTCATCTTCTTCCTTCGCTCTAACGAGGCATTCAAAGCCAGTGGCAAAGACTGGTACTACGCACACACCCTATTAGATATCAGCGAGTTCCATACCTACCTCCACCACTTCGCTCAGGCAGACAGTGTGCTCCGTATCGCCCAATCCTACAACTTAGACAACTACTACCTCGCGCGCTTCTACGAGACCAAAGGGCTCTATTTCTACGAGCAACTCCAATACGACTCTGCCCTCTACTATTTCCACCAAGCTTTAGACCTCTGGCAATACGAAGAAGACCGCCTCTATACCTATAAGAAACTCATGCAAGTCTATCTCGACATGGGCGATCAATCATCGGCATTGCCTTACGCACAGATTATTGTGGAGCATTCCGCTACGCCTAACGAACTGGTCAATGCCTACTACTGCCTCATGCAGGATGCAAAAGCCAACAACGATATTGAACTGCTGAGCCGTTATGCCCATGCACGCCAAGATGCCAACCGCCTGCTCAACGCACAAGTGGGCAAATACCGCGGAGCGCTCACCCTGCTCAGAGAGCATCTGGCAAATCCCCATCCGTACCGATGGGCGTGGATCACGCTCCTATGCCTTCTGGTGGCTTGCCTGCTATTGGTCATTGCTATCGTGCTGCACCGCCGATATGCTGCTCGCCGCTTGCAAGTGGCTCATCATCAGATAGAAGACCTATCTATCAGTGCCCAGCTCTCCAATATCCGTGCCACATACCCACGCCCACGCAAACAGTGGAACGACTACAACGAACTCAAAAAAGACTTAGACCTCCAACTCCACGACTGGCTATCTCAGTTGGAGACTTACCAACTCTCCAACCGCGAGAATGTCTTCTGCACCTATATGCTCTTGTACCCCAACGCCTCGCTGGAGGATCTGGCAGATTGGATGCACTACTCCGCAACTGGCGTCAGCACCTTCAAACGCCGCATTGCACATAAGATAGGCATTCCCACCCGAGAACTATATCATTTCCTATACGAGATGCTACAAAGCGAAAAATAAAAACTGTACATTTTTAATATAAACGATAGGTAATCAATATAATACATTTTAGCCAGCAGTACAAATACCTAAACCTCTTGCAGGGTTTCAGGAAAAGCAGTACCTTTGCAGCAAAAATCCGCTATCTCTCCGCTGTCAATTACGGTAGATATACGGTAGATATACGGTACATATACGATAGATATACGTTAGATACACGATACATTAGTATAGAAATACCATAAGAAAACCAAATGTATAACTGAAATATATAACTTCATAAAATTATCATACCTATGAAACGAACATTACTTTTTCTGCTTTGTGTACTGATGGGCACACAACTTTTTTCGGAAACATTATTTGGATATCTGTTTCCTACATTGGCATATTTGGAGCGTACAACTTGCTATTATACCGAAGGAGATGAGCAATATCGCACAATCAACAGATTGAGCTTCGAAGACAATATGTTCGAAATAGATGGCAACGACTATATAGAATATAACGACTTTTGGCTACGCGAAGACAAAAAAGGTAGAATCTTAGTTTACAGCGAACCTGCAAAAAAGGATTTGGTACTTTATGACTTTACACTTGAAGTAGGCGACACACTCACGACCCTAAATATTGATATGGTTCCTATGACAGAGGGAGACCCAATATTACCAGGAGTGAAATCTGTTGTAGTAGATTATCCTATCTACATTAATGGCGAGTTATCTTGCCCTATTGATACCTTAATCGTAACCGATGTGTCCATGGTCATGATGCGCGATAGCAACGAATACAAGAAATGGACTTTTAGCAATGGTATGGAGTACATGGAGTACATCGGCAACTTAGGAGCAGATTTCTTTCCTATAATCAAAAACCCATGGGAAGATATTCCTACATGTTGCATAGAAGAACGCCTTGTGTGTGCATCCATTTATGATAGATTAATTTATCAAATGGATGATGCCGAAATGCAGCGTTTGAATGCAGAGTGCCAATGCTCCTCTTGGGCAAGTAAATGGTGCGATACATGGAATGTATTAGAATTTAATGGAATGGCTTTCGAACAAACTGCCCAAACATGGCAATACAAATTGGCTTATGATACCATCATTGATGGCAAAGAATACCAAGCCGTTACACGCCATTGGACAGCAGATGAAGAGAAAACCAAAGAATATGTGGCTGCAGTGCGGTTTGAAGAGAATAGTAAAGCTTTTATTTACTACGACAACGCCGAGTACCTATTGTATGACTTTAATTTCGATCTCATAGAAGGAGATACGCTTGAGGTGTTTGCAGGAATCAATAATTACGTACACTTTAATACATACAAATGTGTAATTAAATCTGTAGAGCAAACGGAAGGAGGCATAACAGAATCCACCTATTCCATGGATATTATTGATCCATTCACAGGCAAAGTTTTTCCTTCTCCAATGGTTTGGAAAGAATTTGTTGGATCATATAATGGCATTTTACATGGAGATTTACTTGTGCCTGGCAACTCAAATTATCATTTGCTATGTGCTTATAAAAACAGTTCTATTGTATACTCCACTGAAGATGAGGTGTTTACGGAGTATGGTTGCGAGTATAACGCTGTAGGACAAAATCCCGAAAACCTCTTCCCAACACTCTGGGGATTGCAGCGAACAAGTTGCACAAAGACTATAGGAGAAGATGAAGAGGGGACTGTACATGGATTACGTTCTACTCTTATGAAGGTAAAACAAGATATGATTATTGATGGAAAGCAATATGTATTGTTTGGAGAAGGTCATAATTACGACTCTTTCTTATTGAGAGAGAAAGGAAACAAGGTTTTTGTATATAGTTCACTCTTGAGGAAAGACCTTGTATTATACGATTATACATTAGAAGTTGGCGACTCATTACCAGCATTGTATATTGACTGGCAATACCACGATGCGTTCCATCAACCATTGCCATACAATGGAGAAGTCGTGGATTATAATAAAGATTACGACGGAACTATTCTGCCTGCTGACACCTTTATTGTCACAAATATTTCAACAATCACATTGCTTGACGGAAAAGAGCACAAGAAATGGACATTCAATAATGGCATGCAATATGTAGAAGGCATTGGTAGCTATGGCACTAGTTATGATGAGAATGACTTTTATCAACTCATAGCCAATGTTCCGCAATATTCAGATGCCGATAGCACATTCCTTGTCTGCGTAAGCAAGAACAACAAACTACTCTACCAAATGGACGAAGCCGAAATGGAACGCCTTGGCGCAGAGTGCTTGTGCGAAGTAGAAACTTCCTACAAATCCCAATGGTGCGATACTTGGAATGTCATGTGGTTTGATGGTTGGCGATTTGATGAAACAGCAAGCACATCGAAATATCGACTAGGTAAAGATACTATCATCGGTGATTATGTATATAGCAAATTTACCTCAAGAACTTCCGTGCGCTTCACGAACGATAGGAAAGTATATGTCTATTATGAAGGCTTTGATGACAACGACCCATATACTGTAGATTTGCCAACAGGCGAATATTTAGCATACGACTTCTCTGCACAAGTAGGCGATACATTGGAAGTATTCTCTGGCATAGGAACATATAGCACATATCCATGCGTTGTAGATGATGTAGAAACAGCACCATCTCCATGCGTTGTAGATGACGTGCAAGCAGATCTTAAAACTTTCCCGCTTATCATAAAGTTGCGTCCTTTATGTGATGTAGATGGAGAAGGTAATATGGAAATATCTAGTGAGGAAATTACATGGATAGAAGGCGTTGGCTCTCCTGAAGGATTTTTGATTAGTTCTCTTCCTTGTGGCTGGGGTGGCGGAGGTACCTTTGCGCTCCTCTGCGCCCACAAAGGCGATGAATTAAAATATACTGGTTCGTTGTATGACGAATACGGTTGCGAGTATAACGCAAACGATCCTTTGCCTCTTTATCCATGGTGCAACCAATGGAATATCCTTGCACATGGCTATTTAGGTCCACGAGAGCCACTATATGGGGCAAAAACCACTATCTATCAATTAGGAGAAGACACTATCATTAATCATCTGCGCTACAAACAATTGACAAGATATGCAAGCGATGACGTCAACCAAACCAAGACCTATGTCGGTGCGATTCGCTTCACTAAGAACAACCGTCAAGTGTATTTCCATTACGACAATGCAGAATATCTATTGTACGATTTTAAAGCACAAGTAGGCGATACGTTAGAAGTCTTTGCGGGGATTGATAATTATCGTGACCATAAAACTTATAAGCATGTGGTTACTAATAAGGAGCCGATACAAGATGAACAATGCAAAGTAACATTGGATGTTTTTGTGTCACTAGAGCTTGAGGGAGAGATTATTCATGAAGAAAAGTTTACAACTACTTGGATTGAGGGAGTAGGATCTCCAGATGGTATTGTACATAATTGTGCTACTTTGCGAGAAGGTAATGTTGTTACAGATGTTTTGTGCGCATATGTAGATGATAGACGAATGTATAGAACGCCTTATCCAGATTATCGTATCTTAGATTGCGAATACAACGATGGTGACTTTATTGAGGGTGCATTCCCTATATTATCAAGCTTGCAGCGAACAGTTTGCAATGAGTATTGTGGAGAAACCGAGGATGATAATTCTGCCAATAATACCTACAAACAGACTTTTGATAAAATATTCTTTGAAAATGATAAACCTTATATCCTTTGCAATGATTATCTCCTACGCGAAGAAGATAATAAGATATTGATATACAGCCAACTACTTAACAAAGATCTTGTGTTGTATGACTTCACGTTGGAAGTCGGAGACTCGCTACCAGCCTTGTATATTGATTACCAACAGCACAATGATATGGATTGGATACCATATAACTTAGATGTGGTAGATTACAACAAAGACTTCGAAGACGGAACAATATACCCTGCTGACACATTTGTCGTTACAGATGTTTCTAATGTCACACTCCTTGACGGAAAGGAATACAAGAAATGGACATTCAACAATGGCATGGAGTATGTAGAGGGTATCGGTATGTATGGTGGTCATCGCAATGGTGATTTCTTCAGATTGATTCAAGAAATCATTGTACCATGTAACCCAGGCACGCACCTCGTTTGTGTCAGCAAAAACGGCAAACTCCTCTACCAAATGGACGATGAAGAAATGGAGCGCCTTGGCGCAGAGTGCCTATGCGACTACGATAGAGGACCACGCAAGGACAACGCCAAAGACGGTCAGATTGGTGGCAGACCAACCCCTACACAATGGAATCAGTTAGAACTGGATCTGCGCGAAATGGAAAATGGCACTACTATCCTGCGTGCTGAGACCTTCAGCTACACCTTGGAGAACGACTCCATCGTGGCGAACGACAAGATCTTCTACCAACTCGCACGCCAATCTACCAAAGATACTGCCACCACCAAGTCTGTAGTAGGTGCACTGCATTTCGGCAAAGACGAAGACAATCGCGTGTACTTCCTCCGCGATGGGGTAGAGTATGTCCTCTATGACTTCACCGCCGAGCCAGGCGATACTGTGGAAATCTTTGCAGGTATCAACAACTACCCTCAAGAAACCACCTACACCCATGTGGTGGTTGATAAAGACACCACTGAAGATGGCGCTTGCAGAATGTTCCTGGAGGTAGTATTCCCAGAAGAAACCACGACTGCTGAGAACGCAGAAAAAGTCTGGTTAGCAGGTCTCGGCTCTGTGGACGGCATTGTGCATAACGCTGCCAAACGAACAAGCAACGCTCACGCTGCACCAAGCAGAACTGCCCATAGCAGCGATACACAAACCTCAGTCATGCTCTGTGCTTGGCGCGAAGATAGCTGCCTCTACACCACCAACCATCCCGATTATGATACTTTGGGTTGCGTATATAATATAGACGAGATGACTGCGATAGAGGACACCCATAGCCCATCGCCAACGACCGACTACCAAAAACTCCTCCGCGACGGACAACTCCTCATCATCCACAAAGGCAAGACCTACAACGTACTGGGTGTCCAAGTCAAGTAATTGTTGCTGTCTTCATCCGATAAGTAAATTCTTTCACCTTCGGGTGACAACAAACAACAGCGCTCGCCGTATTGGCGAGCGCATTTGTTGTCTATGTTATCTTTAAAAATGGGATTTATATACCTGTTGACACTTTCATGAATTTTCTTGCCGCTCGCGATGTTGGCGAGCGGCGGGGTCCCCGATGAGCCTCGTGGGCGAATGGGGTGCTTTGGAATGTTGTTGGTTCATGTTGTTTAAGTTGTTGATTTACATTATTCTTGTCGTTTGGGGTTGCGGTGTCAACATGTATATAGTTCCCTTATATTTAATTATTTTTGTAGCGAAGCGTATTTTTGACTCAAAAAATCCCTACTTAAACCCGAATACGAAATACACCGCTGCCACCAGGCACAGTCCTGCCACGATGTGATTCCACTTCACTTGCATGTGAAATGCCACCACAGAGAAGACAATGAACACCACCAGCGTAATCACCTCTTGCAATATCTTCAGTTGCATGAGCGAGAATGGTCCGCCATTGCCCTCAAAGCCAATACGGTTGGCAGGCACCTGCAAACAATACTCGAAGAACGCAATGCCCCACGACAGGGCTATCACGCCTATCAAAGGCAAGGTCTTAAACCACGAAAACTCCGCCATCTTTAGATGGCCGTACCACGCCAATGTCATAAATACATTTGACGCAATCAACAATGCTATTGTATAAAAACTATTCATATCTTTTTTATTTTATCGGATATTGGTTATTGGATATTGGTTATTGGTGGGGGAGAGTTGCACCTGTATCAGCACAGGGTCATGGTCCGCATAGCGGAACATGGTATTGTCCAATCCCCGTTTGTATCCGCGACTATAGAAATAGTCGGTATTCAGGTGGTAGGCACCTACCGCCTTCACTTGTGTAGCCATACTGGGCGAAGCAAAGACGCGGTCTAAATACCCCGCTTCGCTGCGATACACATACGAGTACCCAGTAGGGTCATATTTTGTCACCATATCTGCATAGCCCGCTTGTACGATTGTTTGGATAGGTTGTTCATAAGCATACGCGTTGTAATCGCCTACGAGCAGTATATCCGTGTCGCCAAACACTTGTTCTTCCTCTATCTTATTCAGCATCACCAATAGACTGTCCACATTCACCATTCTCTTGCTGTTGGACTCCTCTCCCGTTCCGCGCTTTGAGCGCAGGTGGTTGATGTTCAGGACAAAGCGTTCGCCACTGCTCAACTCTTCAAATCCGCATGCCACCATGCGATAGTGGTACAGATTATTGGTGTCGTGATAGGCATATTGCAATTCGCCATACGGACGCACGCAATCAGTGCGATAGATATACCCGCAGGATAGTGTGTCGCCATTGCTCCAGCCCTGCGAGATGTAGGCATAGCGCGCTTTCTTCACCTGCTTATTCAGAGCATTGACCAACATCTGAGGCGCGCTATCTCCTTTCTGAATCTCGCATAGCGCATAAATATCCGCGTTCATATGCGCGAATGCCTTGACAATCTTCTCTGTTTGTAGTGCCTGCTGTTGTTGGGTAGTTTTAGGATGAGCATAACCACCCAGATCATAGAAATAGTTTTGTATGTTCGCTGCGCAGATGAGCAGTCCACCTTTGGGCATCTTGGGTTTCGCTTCGGGTTTGTTGTTGAGGAAGGTGGGGGCGTTACCTGTCACCAGTCTGCCTGGTGCTACCACTCGTGCCGTCAGGTTCTTCAATATGGCTCCCGTGCGCACCTTGTAGTTGGTTATCTTACACGATAGGCGCAAACTATTCTCGCGATTAGCCGCTTTGATTGCCCAATACTGGGTGCTATCGCCCTCTGCCAATCCCCATGCGCGTTCTTCTGGTACATACAATCGTTCTGGCGATAGAATGAGCGAGTCGTACTGATTACCGCAGACATACAATGGTGTAGTGATCTGCACCATCTTGCCTATATAGGAATCCCATCCTTGTGCAAACGACTCAGGAAACTGCACCTTCTCAATCGCAGAAAGCATAGTACTATACAACAACACTGCAATAAAAATCGTTCTTCTCATATACAATACAATAAATCTGTAATATTGACTATATACATAAAAAAAAGAGGCAACTATCTTCATAGTTTCCTCTCTCTTGTGCGCAGGATGAGACTCGAACTCACACGGTCTTGCGACCACTACCCCCTCAAAGTAGCGTGTATACCAATTTCACCACCTGCGCGATGTGCCCAAAACAGGACTCGAACCTGCACGTCTCTCAACACTCGCACCTGAAAC
>JAZNPR010000024.1:0-3811 GCA_045589755.1 Paludibacteraceae bacterium | reverse complement strand
CTCCGCTATGCTTCAGACTGCGGAGCAAAAGTAATAGCATCTGTTGATATAGACAAATTACATGCTACAATTTCAGCCTGCAATTTGACCTATTGAACAATACATACTTGTTTACAGCCTGCAAAATGACCTATACGCCTGTTTTTATTGGTGTGGACATGACCAAATAGCTGCCAAGTATCTCTGTAGGCTCCACCATAACATAAGAACGGACAATGGTTTAAGTATATCTTTTGCTTATCTACCTCTATATACATCTGCATTGCTACCTTTTCAAATCTGTCAGAACAACTTTGTTTTAGGTTTTTCATGTCGTGGTTTCCGATTATAAGATAGATTTTGCCATTCAACCTATTCAGCACATTTGTCCATTTTGTAGAGCCTCCCATACAGAAATCCCCTAAGTGAAATACGATGTCGTTTTCTCCCACTACACGATTCCAATTTGCAATCATAGTTTCGTCCATTTCTTCCACATTCTTGAAAGGACGACTGCAGAAACGGATGATGTTAGCATGGGTAAAGTGCGTATCAGAGGTGAAAAACACCTTTGCTCCGTCAAATTTATAATTCATAATTTTCACCGTTATAATTTAAGAAAATATAAATCAAGGGGGAGTAAGCCCCACCTTTAGTGTGCATTACAGTGTGGTTAATAATTGTTCCTATATGGAGAGAGCTATCTTATCGAACGATTCCGAATCTCCAAAGTAACATCCATATAACTCCGTTTCCCTTCGATGTAGTCGGCATAGAGTGTTTCCGCATCACAACCACGTAATATATGGCACTTTCCGCATATCTCACAATTATGCAGGCATTTCCATGCTTCAAGCACATAGGCGCGCCTTTCTTCTTTGGTGGAATTATTTATTTTGGGTGGTTGCATAGTTTCTTCAAATAATATTTTTATATAATAATTTTGATTCAATCTTATCGTTTTGTTACAGAAATCATAAAGGTTACTGCAACAATGGCAATGCCGATGCCCAGAAGAATGTTCGTAGTCAAAGGTTCGTTAAACATCAGTGTACCGATAAGGATAGCTGTAATAGGCTCAAACACTCCTAACACAGAGGCCTTAGTTGCACCTATATTTCGGGTTGCTATGGCTAATGTGGCAGTTGAAACAATGGTTGGCAATAGGGCTAAACCTACTAAATTCAGCCAATCGACCGTTGTTGTAATCCCTGCAGTGATTGCCGTATCCGAAAAATATATTTTACTCCAAAATACAATTGCTCCGACCATGAGAGAATAGAACGTCAACACAGTGTTGGTTATTTGAGCAATGGCCTTGCTACGGTTTATGATGACAATAAACAGAGCATATACCAATGCCGAGCTTAAGGATAGGGCTACGCCGATTAGACTTATCGACTCGTCTCCACTCCCTTGTGTCATTATTATCACGCCGCCAAATGTTGCGGCAATGGAAAGCCACACGGGCCAGGAAGGAACGACACGCAGAAAGACCATGATAATCGCTACCAGCACAGGATAAAGGAATATCAGTGTAGTAGCCAATCCCGATGCAATGTAGTTATATGCCTCAAAAAGAAAGATGCTGCTTGACGTATATAGCAGACCGAGTGCGAGCAATACACCCGCTTGCCGTGCTGTTATCTTGAAACTCTGTTTGGTGAGTATGAGGAACGCAGCAAGCAGAATAACGGCGAACAAGTATCTAAAGAATAGTATCGACTCTATGCTTGCGCCGTTGTTCATCAAAGGTACTGCAAACAATGGATTGAGTCCGTATGTGATACCGGTAATAATGCCAGCAGGATAGCCTATAATAGCCTTTTTACTCAATGTTTTCATCGTTTTTATTCTCTATAGCAACTTTAATCACCCCATCTAACTTATTCTCAAAAACTCGATAAGCTTCTTCAATATCACTCAATGGAAAACGATGCGTGATGAGTGGGGTAGTGTCAATTTTTCCGACTTCTATTAGGCGAAGGACTTCCTCGCAGTCGCATCCATCCACGCCACCGGTCTTGAAAGTGAGGTTCTTACCATACATGTCGGGTAGGGGAAGAGTCTGTGGTTGGTCGTAAAGAGCAACCACCGTTACGATGGCATTGGGTCTGGCACATTTCCATGCGAGGCGGAAGGTGTCATTGGCGCCGGCCACTTCGAGCACACGGTCGGCTCCGCCATGGTCGCTATGTTTCAACACAAAATCCTTACACTCTTCGGGCGTGGTGAGCAACACATCGGGGTAATGTTCTTGCACGAACCGACGTCTTTCTTCAGACTTTTCGCATACAATGATGTGTTTGGGTTGTTTCAACATCACGCAAAGCAACGTACAGATACCAGTCGGTCCCGCTCCAATGATTAGTACGGTATCGTCTTCGGTAATCTCAGAGATACGTGCAGCCCAAAAGCCTGTAGCCAAAACATCACCCACGAGCAATGCCTGTTCGTTAGTTACGCTATCAGGAATGCGGTTCAATCCTTGATTGGCAAGCGGTACACGCACGTATTCAGTTTGTCCGCCATCGATGCGACATCCCAATGCCCAACCTCCATTCGGGTCGGTGCAATTGTTCACATAGCCATTTTGGCAGAAGAAGCACTCTCCGCAAAAGGTCTCCACATTGACTGTTACTCTATCGCCCGGCTTTACATGGGTAATCTCAGAGCCAACCTCTTCGACCACCCCCACCATTTCGTGACCGACAGTAATGCCCGGAACGGCACGAGGAACGCTTCCGTGCTTGATATGTAGGTCGCTGGTGCAGATGCTACTCATTGTCACACGGACAATGGCATCTGTGGATTCTATCAATGAAGGCTTCGGCTTCTCCACCAAAGCGAACTTTCCTTTTTCTATGTATGTGTAGGCTTGCATAAATTAAGAAATTATTTGTATATCCTATGAAATCATTTTAAATATGACAAAGTTGGTCTTGCCCTATTTAAGAAGTTCCGTTATCTTCCACCAATTATCTTTGGATGTCTGATGTAATGTACTTTTATATTCTGGATGTAGTTTTGTCGCTTTTGATGATCCTCCTTCCAACCAATCTACGTAAACACCTACGGGGTATTTCTTCTCCAACTTGCGATAATATTCGGTTGCGTACCATTTGTTGCTGGAAGAAATAAGTTCAATCACTTCTTCTCTTGTTAGAATATAAAACTCCATATTTGACATTTTATCATCAGGCATATAAACAAACACCCAAGGACCAATGACAGAAGTTTCCAAATTAGGAATCCTACCATCCACTTCTGAAATATATCCTGTTAATATATTATGGGTTGTTCCTGATTTCACTTGAATCATTACACTCTTGCCATTGTTGGCATTCATGCAGATTAAATCCGCATTTTTGTAATTTCTATAGACAGTGTTCCTACACGAGTGAGCAAAAAACGATTCATCGGATGTGCTTTTGCATATTCTATGAATTTTTTTGCGTATGGGCGTATCTCTTCAAGTCCGCCGTGCATTGTCGGAATGGCGTAGCATTTTCCTGTCGGCCCGTCACCGACACCCCATTCTGCACCGAACTTTTCATAAGCAACTCTTGCAGCTCCTCCTGCATGCATTCCTTCAAGATTGCTGCCGAAGACAAATATCTCACATTTAGATAGTTGCTCAACTCTTTCTGGGCAAAAACGTTTACGATTTATTTTCATACTATTTGCATATTTAGAAGCTGTTTAAATTTTATTAAAAAAAAAAATTAGAGTTTCACTCTCTTATTTTCGGCATCTTTGAGATTCTTTTTAACCTATTTTTATTCTCCTTTTTTGATAATAGTCCACTATTTTCTGCAAAAGAAGACTAAAA